>JAHDCQ010000050.1 GCA_020629845.1 Saprospiraceae bacterium
GATTGGGATGGCACTTTGCTTTGGTCATATAATTTAGCTACTCCCAATATGCAAGCCCACCACGATATTGCGCCTTTGCCCAATGGCAATTTTCTTGCTTTAGTGTGGGTAAAGCGTAGCACAGCAGCAGCAATTGAAATAGGACGCGAAGAAGCGCGCGAATTTTGGACAGAACGCATCGTGGAAATACAGCCAGTAGGTACGAATGAAGCGAATATCGTGTGGCAATGGGATGTGTGGAATCATACGGTTCAAGATATATTTTCGGATAAAGAAAATTTTGGAGGAGTATTTGAAAACACTCAATTAGTAAATGCGAATTATAGGACGTTTGCAGGGGTTCAGCAGGATTGGATACATCTGAATTCTATTGACTATAATCCTCTACTTGACCAAATCATAGTAAGTTCTAGGAATTTTAATGAAGTCTGGATTATTGACCATAGTACAACTACAGAAGAAGCTGCGGGACATACAGGTGGACGTTATGGCAAAGGAGGCGATTTATTGTATCGCTATGGCAATCCACAAGTGTATAATGGCGGAACAGAACAGGAGCAAGTCTTTTTCGGACAGCATGATGCTCAATGGATTCGGGAGGGCTTGCCAAGTGCAGGCGAGTTGCTTATTTTCAATAATAATGTGCTGCCTAATAGTTCGCGGGTGGAAATATGGTCGCCCTCGATGCAAGAGGTAGGCATTTATGCTATGGAAAATGGCATTTATCCTTATGTAGAGCCGAGTTGGTCGTATGAAAATATCTTTTTTCACTCTAGTTTTATAGCAGGCGCGCAGATGTTGCCCAATGGAAATGTATTAATATGTGAGGGAGAAAATGGGCAGTTTTTTGAAGTTACGCCCGAAAAAGAACGCGTTTGGCGATACATTAATCCTATTAATCGGAATGGCGGCCCTACTGCACAAGGTGGTACGGTTCGTTTTAATGAGACATTTCGCGTGACGCGCTATGCAACTGATTATCCTGCGTTTGAAGGAAAAGATTTGACTCCCACTATACCCGTCGAAATTAATCCCTGGGATTCGGATTGTATGATTTTTGATGATGTTTTACGTATAGAAGACACGCAAACGCTAAGTTTTAAGTGTGTACATAATCCTGTTTTTGAGCATTTGATAGTAGAAACGCAAGAGAAGGGCGTTTTGAATTTGTTTGATATAGTCGGAAAACGAGTATTGCAACAACAACTACAAATAGGCCGAAGCGAACTGCTTATATCTAATATTCCGACTGGTACATATATTGCCATTTTTAGGAATAGTAAACAGCAGCAAAAAGTAAGCCGAATCTTAAAAATTTAGGCTCTACGATGAAAAATGTGGGTCATTCTTTTTTTCTCCCAATGGAACGCGTTCCATTGGAGTGAATACACATAAAACAAAAGATTTCCCTCGGAATTGATTGAATCAAGTTGAGCGTACCCACACTTTTCATCGTAGAGCCAAATTTTAAGATTCGGCTTATCGTTTACTTATTTGCGTTTTCGATTCCCTCCACCAGTATTGGCAGCTTTGGGTTTAATGGTAAAGGTAGCAGGCAAACATTTCGCACCACCACTAGCTTCTACTAGCGGGATAATAGCAGTTGAAGAACAGCCTACTACATCGGTCACAATGACTGTATAGGTATTGGGTGTTACATTGATAAGATTCATAGCATTATCCATGCCTGGCAAATGATCCCAATCGAAGGTAAAAGGCGCGTTACCTGTTACTATCAACTCTATAGAACCATTATTCCCTTCACAATTTACATTTGTAATATTCGACTCAATAGAAGGCCTTGAATATCCTTGTACCTCCATCGAGCTTGATGCGCTACAGCCTGCACTATTGGTGACGGTCACGCTATATGTACCTGCCGAGGTGATTGTAATTTGATTGGCTCCTGAAGCCATTGTTCCCGTTGTACCATCGCTCCATGCAATAGTCGCATTCGTATCAAAATCACCTACAACGGTCAAGGTTTCTGAACTACCGTCTTCGCAACTAACACCATTTCCTTCTATATCCAAACTCGTAATATCACCCGAAGCGATGGTAACGGAAGTACTTGCCGAGCAGCCATCAGAAGACGAAACAGTTACACTATATGTTCCAGGCGATGTTACTGTAATTCTATCCCCTCCAAGTGGACGTGTACCACTAAAGCCTGTACTCCACATAATAGTTGCCGTATTATCAAAATCGCCTTCTACTATGAGCAATTGAGTTTCTTCGCTACAAATAGTCGGTTTCACATCTATTGGTTTTAAAGAAAATGATCCATTATTAATCGTAATAGAAGTACTTGCTGAACAGCCAAAGGTATTTGTTACCGTTACGCTGTATAAGCCAGCATTATTAATAGTAATTTGATTCGCTCCCGAAGCCATTGTACCTGTTGTGCCATCGCTCCATGCAATAGTAGATGTTGCATCAATATCGCCTGTTACTACTAAATTTTGTGGCATAGAAGTATCGCAAGTTACATCCATACCTTCTATAGAAATATTATCAAGCCGCTCTTCCGTAACTGCGATGGAAGTAGTTGCACTACATACTCCATTACTAACTGTGACGCTATAAGTACCAGCAGTATTAATACTAATTTGATTTGCGCCATCGGCAACAGTACCTGTGATACCATTACTCCATGTACATGTAGCTGCTGCATCGAAATCACCCATCACGCTTAGAGTTTTAGTGTCATCACTACAAATGAAGGTATCACCCTGTATAGATAATGCAGTAATACGCTCATCGGTCACTATGACGGATGTAGTCGCGCTACAGCCTACATCATAGCTTACCGTTACACTATAGGTATCAGGCGAGGTTACTGTAATTTGATTCGCGCCATCTGCCATTCTACCTGTTGTACCGTCGCTCCATGTTATAGTAGCTGTTTCGTCAAAGTCGCCCAGCACGGTGAGTATTTCACTTCCATTATCGCACAAAGTAGTCGTACCACTAATAGAAATACTAGGAACACTTGCATCTACTACCTCAAGAGAAGCTGTTGCCAAACATCCAAATTCATTTTCTACCGTAACACTATAGGTATCTGCCGAACTTATTGTAATTTGATTCGCGCCATCTGCGATAGTTCCAGTTGTGCCATCGCTCCACATTATGGTAGAGGAAGCATCAATATCTCCAGTAACACTTAAGGTTTTACTTTCATTGTCGCAAAGGAAGGTATCCCCTTCGATAGCAATATCCCCAACGCCCTCATCCGTTACGGATATAGTGGCAGTTGCGGTACACGCAAATTCATTGATAAGTGTCACAGCATAATCGCCTCCTGCATTAATAGTAATAGTATCCGCACCTGACATAGAAGTACCTAATACGCCTGAACTCCATGCTATAATGTCATCTTCATCAAAATCGCCTGTAATAAATAATTCCTTGTCTACGCCTCCACAAACAAAATCTTCCCCTACAATATCTAAGGCACTAATGCTTTCATCTACTACTGTAATGGAAGTGGAGATACTACAACCAAGTGCATTTGTCACCGTAACACTATAAGTACCTTCAATATTAATAGTCGTGACATCGGCTCCTGTAAGTCGCGTACCCGTTGTACCCGTACTCCATGCAATTTGGTCATCATCCTCAAAACTGCCTGTTAGCATTAAGTCTTTTTCCGTACCGCCATTGCAAATAAAGGTATCTCCAACTATACTAATCATCTCTATTTGTGTGGCTGGTGCTATGGTAAATGTATCTTGCGCTACGCAACCATCCATGTCTGTTACGGTCACTATGTATTCTCCGACACCAAGCATATCAATATCTTCTGTATCTGCACCATTAGACCAACTATAGGTATAGCCACCGCCACCATCGGATACAGATAGGTCAATCGCGCCATCCATTTCATTACTGGTACAGCTAACACCGCTCAGTAAGCCTTGTGTACTGATAGTACGGGTATAATCTGCTAATTCAATGGTATCTGCTTGCATACAGCCGTTGAAATCTGTTACGGTCACACTATACATGCCTGGCTCTAAACCTGATACAATTTGTCCTGGATCACCTGGGGGTACGCTAACATTTGGACTCCAATCTAAGATAAAGGGCGCTCTACCATCTCCTCCTGGAAAGATACCTATCGTTCCGAAAATACCGTCGCAAATAGGGTCTTGTTTTACTACGCCATTTACAAATAAATCGAATGGCGAAATAGTCGCACTTGCTGGTTCTACACAACCATCTACATTCACTACCGAAACATTGTAAGTACCTTCGGCAAGGTCAGTTAAATCCTCTGGGTCATCAAAATCGCCTGTTCCATCGGTATCCCAATCTATTAGATATGGGCCAGAATCACCCATGACTTGTAAGTCAATTAAACCAGGCTCATCATTACAGCCCAAATTGGTAGCATTTACGAATACTTCGAGTGCTGGTACTACCCTAATTGTTGCAGTATCCCTACAAACAGTACTTCCTTGTGTGGTAGCTATTACAGTATAAATGCCTATATCCCCTGTATTTATGGTGTCGACATCCATATCAATGGTTCCTATCTGTCCTGTATTCCATTCTAATATTTCCCCATTTGTGATATTACCTAATACTTGCAAAGTAGTCACTTGATCGCCACAAATAGTGGTATCGCCAATGATATTGATGTCTGGGTCAAGATTGAAAATGTCCGCATCTATAGTACCTGAACATTGAGAGGCTATATCACGAACTAAAACGCGATAATTACCTATCCCAATTCCTGTAAGATTTTGTGGGTCATCAAAATCGCCTGTTCCATCATTATTCCAATCATATTCAAATGTACCGCTACCGCCTGTGACTTCAATATTTATTGAGCCAGTAAGTGCATTTTCCGCACAAACATCTGAAGTGGATGTTACATTTAAATCCAACATACCAGGAATTTCTACTTCCGTCTTCGCAATACAACCATTAATGTCCGTTACGGTCAAATCATAAGTGCCTAATGGAAGTGCTGTGATGTCTTCCGTATTTTCACCGTTCGACCACTCGTAAGTATAAGGAGTTGCACCGCCTAATACGCTTAAGTCAATTGCTCCATCTTCCACCCCAGCTACACAAGTGTTTGGCGTAATGTCGGTATTCAGCACAAGTTCAATGATGGGTTCATTGAGTACGAATTCTTTTTCTTCTCTACAACCATTATTATCAATAACGGTGACATTATAGATTCCTGCTTCTAAATCATTAATAAAGGCAACGTTATCTCCAAATTCAACACCTGCATTTGGACTCCAGATATAGGTAAAAGGTGCACGGCCGTCTCCTCCCACAAATACTCCTACTGTTCCGTTTACTCCTTCACAGAGTGGATCAAGCTCTACCGTTCCGATAATAATTCTTTCGAAGGGTAATATTTCTACCGTTCGCTCTATAGCACATCCGTCATTATCCGTCACCGTCACCATATAGTTGCCAGGTGCTAAGTTGGTTAAATCTTCATCGTCATCGTTATCTCCTATGCCATCTATATCCCAATCGATAGTATATGGGCCAGTTTCGCCTGTAATATTTAAATCTATAGAGCCTAGTTCACCATTACAACCTAAATTTTCAGGTGTAATAAATACCTCATAGGGCGGTACAGCTATGAAAGTAGCTTCATCTATACAGCCTTCTATAGTAGTTACGGTAACGCTATATGTACCAGGTTCTGTAATTGTTATATTATCCATTCCAGCTCCCATCACGCCTGTACTCCATTGTATTACGGCATCAGCAGATAGTGGGCCATCGTTACTGTCTACTACTTGAAGCATAGAGGGTGTTCCTGTGCAGACAATAGGATTACCTATAATTTCTGCTACCAATTCAGCCTGTTCTACAGTGGCTGATATAGTACCCGTACAACCTACATCGTCTCTAACTTCTAGATTGTAGGTACCTGGGCTTAAACCTGTAATATCTCGTGGATCATCAAAATCGCCTGTTCCATCATTGCTCCAATCATATTCCAATAAGCCCGGTGAAATACCAATGGGAGATACTCTAATACTTCCTTCGTTCGTACAGGCATCAATCACTTCATCTATCACTAATTCAAATGTACCTGCTACATTGAAGGTATCTATAAGGAAGCAACCATCGGTATCAGTAATGGTTACAATATATTCCCCTACTCCTAAACCAGTTATATCTTGCGAACTAGCTGTATTAGACCATTGATAGCTATAACTTCCACTACCACCACTTGGCGTAATATCTATTATTCCATCATTATCACCCTCACTACAAGAAGAATCTGTAATATTTGCTGTTACTTCTACTGAAATAGTGGGTTCGCTCAATGAGATGCTCTCTACCTGCTGGCAGCCGTTGGCATCGGTAACAGTTACAGTGTACGTACCTGCATCCAAACCTGTAATTAATTGTCCATTATCTCCAGGAGGAATAGTGACATTGTCACTCCACTCAAAACTAAAGGGCGGCCGTCCATCTCCACCAGGAAAAATGGCTATTACGCCACCAAACCCATTACAGATAGGGTCTTGGGCAACAATACCATTTGCAATCAGGTCGAAGGGTTCTATCTGTGCGCTTGCTGTGACTACACAGCCGTTTGCATTAGCGACTGATACATTATAGGTTCCAACACTAAGATTGATTAAGTCTTCTGTATCATCAAAATCGCCTACACCGTCTATATCCCAATCCACTTCATAGGGGCCTGAATCGCCATTGATTTGTAAATCAATAGTACCAAGCTCACCATTACAGCCTATGTTTTGAGGCGTTACAAATATTTCTACTGCTGGCACTACTCTAATGAATGCTGTATCCATACAAGCAGCAGGGTCAGCGGATGTAGTGATGACACTATAGATACCAACAGTATTCACATTAATAGTATCCGCATTGGTATCAACTGTACCTATTTGACCTGTATTCCATGCAATGGTTTCCCCGTTGTAAATATTGCCAAGTGCTTGAAGCGTAGTGGTTTGTCCTTCACAAATAGTAGTATCTCCAACGATGACTACACCTGGATGTACATTAAGCACTTCGGCACTTATCACGCCTGTACAAAGTAAATTCTCGTCTTGTACATTCAAGTTGTATACTCCAGCAGTAAGCCCCGTAATATCTTCTGGATCGTCTAAATCGCCTATCCCATCATTATCCCAGTCGTAGGTAAATGTCCCGCTTCCACCTGTCACAGTAACATCTATTGCACCTGAGGTATCGGTATCACCACATACATTTTGGACATTTACCACTTCTAAATCAAGAAAACCTGCAACATCAAAGCTGGCTTCTTTGAAACAGCCATTCACATCTGTTACGGTAAGCATATATGTACCTACGCCTATCATGTTAATATCACCAGTGGTTGCACCATTCGACCATTCGAAAGAGTATGGTTCTACTCCTCCTGTAACTGTAATATCTATTGCTCCATCATTTGCTCCTGTTAAGCATAATGCTTCGGTGATATTTGCAGTTATATCTATATCAATAATAGGTTCTTCTAACACAAAACCAGCCTCTTCTCTACAACCTACTGCATCTACTACTGTTACAGAATAATTACCTGCCTCTAAGTCAGTTGCTATGGAAGTATTCACCCCTGGAGTTACGCCAGCATTAGGACTCCAAAGGAAAGTAAAAGGTGGGCGACCATCGCCGCCTACAAAAACAGATACAGTGCCTGGAACCCCCTCACATAGAGGATCGATGGCGAGCGTACCAATAATAATTGCATCAAAGGGATCTACAGTAGCACTAGCGGTTTGTTGACAACCATTAGAATCTGTGACCGTCACATTGTAAGTCCCAGGCGCAAGGTTGGGTTGATTTGCATCATCATCATTATCTCCTATACCATCATTATCCCAATCTATTGTAAAAGGTCCGCTATCACCAATAATATTCATTTCAATACGCCCTAATTCATTATTGCAACCTTCACTAATTGCATTTACAAAAAGATTAAATGTAGGGGTAATAGTTATAGCAGTAGCTGCCGAACATCCTTCTGTATTCGTTAGAGTTACTGTATATAAACCAGGTTCTGTAACTCGAATGGTGTCTCCTGTTCCTAACATCCCCATTGTACCTGTACTCCACTCAATAGTGTAATTAGGATCAACATTTTGTAGATAAACGATTTCTTCTTCTCCCGGACATATTTGAGTATTACCAATGATTAAAGGTTGAGGACTTTGTGTACCGATATCGACACTTCCCGTCTGTACGCAGCCTTCTACACTAGTAACAGTAACATTATAAGTACCTGCTGATAAATCGGATAAGTCTTCAGGGTCATCATTATCCCCAGTACCGTCATTATCCCAATCAATAATATAAGGAGCATTCCCCCCCGTGATAGTCATATCTATAGTCCCCCCGAAGTTGTTATCTCCAACACATTCTTGGGTAGTAGTAAATTCTAAATCGGAAGGTTCGCCATCTGGCACTCTAATCATAGTGGCGGAAAGACAATTTGCAGCATCTGTTACTACGACATAGTAATCTCCAGCAGGCAAATTGTTTTGTGTAAATTCTGCAGGAAGACCACTAAACCACAAAATATCATAGGGCAAAGAACCACCAGAGGGTATAATGGTGATGCTACCATTATCACCGCCACAGGCTGGTATAATATCTACTTCAAAGGCAAAGCGACCATCCATTACTATCAGTTCTTTACTAAACTCTACGCTACAGCCATCAGGATTTGTAATAGTTACGCTATATGTACCTGATAGGTTAATCAATTGGTCTATGACATAAAAAGGCTCTGGGTCAAAATTAGGGTCGTTGTAAAAACCTGTTGTTCCATTCGACCACTCGAAGAATGCGCCATCTTCTACGTTTTCAAAAATAACTTCTGCAAGGGTATTACCACACTCATCTGTAGTAGTAATAATATCTTTGATTTCTGGACCACTTGTAATTTCTACTCTTCCGTCAATAGAACAACCATTAGCATCTGTAACCATAACTGTATAAGTACCTGGTGCTAAATTGCTAAGGTCTTCCATATCATCATTATCTCCCGTACCATCATTATCCCAATCTATCATATAGGGTGCTAAGCCTCCGCTAATAGTCATATCTATGCTACCTGATATGTTTTCAGGACACGCATCTATCTTAGTAAAATCAAGCATTAGACTGGTAAGTGGAGCGACATCGAATGTACCTATTTCTGAACAGCCATTCAATTTTGTAACTGTAACAGTATAAGTGGCTGGTACAGCAACAGTTATGGTATCAGCAGCATCAAGACGAGTACCCATTACTCCCGTACTCCACTCTATTGTAGTCCTATTAAGAAAATTACCATCTACTATAAGTTGTGTCTCTAAAGATTCACAATCTATAATTTGTTCAGTAGATAGTAGGACTCCACCTAATACAACTGTCCCTATAAAAGTAGTATCTCTACATCCTTCAGCATCTTCTACGATAGCAGTATAAGTACTCAAGTCATCTGGAGGTAAATTTATTAAGTCTTCTGGATCATCAAAGTCACCTGTACCATCATTATCCCAATCTATCATGTAAGGCATTACACCGCCTGTTACGGTTAAATCAATGGAAGCAGTAGGGCTACCGTCACAAGAGGGCGTACGTGTTCGGTTAGCCTCTAAATCATTATCCGTTATGGTAGCAGAACCAATAGCCATACAGCCTGAGGCTGCATCGGTTACGGTCACATTATAAGTGCCTGGGGTGAGATTATTTAAATCTTCTGTATCATTATTATCCCCTACTCCATCATTATCCCACTCAATACTGAATAACGGAAAAGTAGCTGCGGTATTAATGGTCATATCAATTGCCCCTGGACGATTGGCATCACAAAAAGAGGTTGTTACAAAGTCTAATGTAATGTTACTTCCCTCTTCGCTAACACTAGCTGTTCCTTTATTTGCACAGCCTGTATCTATATCACGCACTACTACAACATAATTGCCGCCGCTAAGACCTGTTATATCTTGCGGATCGTCAAAATCATCTGCCTCATCGGTATCCCAATCATATTCATAATTTCCAGAGCCTCCTGAAACAGAAATATCTATCTGCCCGTTCATCTGCCCACAGCTTGCATTTGTAACATCAACAACTTGAATGTCTAAATTCATTCCTATGAAAGGTATATTTGCCATAGTAGTTTGCTCGCAACCTAAACCATCTCTCACTACTAGAGTATAAGTTCCTAGAGGAATATTGCTAAGGTCTTGTGCGTCATCAAAATCACCCGTGCCATCATTATCCCAATCATAAGTAAAGGGACCAACCCCATCCATGATTTCAATATCTATACTTGAACCAATGCCTACCGTACAGCCTGTCGAACCAACAACATCTGTTGTAATAGTATATTCAGGAGCTTCTGGGACACGAATCGTCATGGTATTATTACAGGTTTGTCCAGCCGAATTCGTATTCGTAACGCGTACTCTATACTCTCCTGGAGCTAGACCTGTCACCGTACTCATGCCATCGAAGGTATCATCATCCCAATCATAGGTGATTGTTCCATTGTTAGTACTTGCACTAATGTCAATAGCCCCTGTATCGCTTGAACTACAGGAGGGCGTAACATCTACGGTGACTCCAAAGCCATCTGGGTCTGCCGTCCAAGTTTCTGAATAACTTACTACACAACCATTTGGATAAGTAATAGTTACAGAATATGTGCCTGATACATTAACGTATATATCATCGGCGGTATCTGCAATATACCCCGCCTGTCCATTACTCCATTCAAAATATGTGCCTGATGGAAATGGTTCATCCGCAAATACTTCTAGTCGGTCATTACAGTTACTTGGTGCAGGTCTAAATCCTAAAGTAGGATTATCGTCGGGTACGATAATATCGACCGTGTTAGTACACATCATACCATCTGTACCTGTGGAACTCACTATAACATTATAAATGCCTGGTGCTAATCCAGTAGCCATACTCATGCCATCGAAGGCATCATTTGCCCAATCATACGTGATAGGATTTGGTCCACTAGCATTGATTTGGATAGAGCCATTATTGCCACCACAAGCTGGTGTAGCATCAAAGGTAGCTCCAAAGCTATTAGGATCGGATGTAATGTCTTCTGAATAGGTATCTTGGCAGCCCGAAGGATAAGTCACTGTAACACCATATGTGTCTGATACATTTATATAAATTCCATCTGTTCCAGATTCTATAAACCCTGATGCGCCATTGCTCCATTGGAAAAATGTACCTGAAGGAAACGCGCCATCTGCAACTAGTTGTATAAATGTACCACAATTCGTATCACTTACTTCAATATCTGTTAAAGTAGGGCATGCATTTCTAAAACCTGCGTCAAGGTCGTGATTATTATCTTTAGCAAAATTGGCTTCTATGTAGGGTAAACCATCGAAACCAAATCCTAATCCCATTGCGATACTAGCATCATTACCTGATGCCATATCCATAGTGTTTAAACCCACTAATTCGTATTCATTTCCATCCCCTGTATCTAGTAGATTGGTAGCCGAATCGAATTGCCCCATACTACCAAATACGATGTAATAAGTGGTATTCTGTGTAATACCGCCTGTAACATTGGTATTGTTGAAATAGTAAAGCCCATTCGGGTCAGTAGTGGTTTGTGCAAGGAGTATTCCTGCAGCATCATATAAATCTACATTGACTCCTCCTAATGGAGGTTCACCTGCATTTTGATTTGTACTGTTATTGCTATCTACCCACACCTTATTTCCAATTTCATAATTGAAATCAAAATCTTCGGGTAGCGCGATACAAGGCGACAGCACCGTGCCTATAGATATGCCACAATCTGTAACCGTAGTTTCGTAGAAATTTAAGTCATTATCAGGCCCTGCTACGGCAAAAGAGGTCAGCGAGTTGCCTCCTACAGACACAATTACATCTTGTCCAGCCGTGAGACCAGGGCAAGTGAAATTACCGAAATGATCGGTCATGGTATTGCAAATAATAACATTGTTTTCGTCATATACAATGACCTGAAAACCGAACTCTCCGTATTCATTAGGGTCTTGGATGCCGTCATTATTGTAATCTACGTACAAAGAACCACCTACTGCATCCCCGGAACAAGCGGGAGCGACCTCTGAGCAGTCGATTCGCTGATTATACATGGCTGTGGTGCTACAGTTGATGTCTGTAAAACCTGCTTCGACTAATGCGCCTGTATCATCTGCTAGTATATTGAACTGGACATAAAAGGGGTTATTTACGCCAATAGCTATATTTTTAGTTTGTCCGTCAGCAGTTACTTCAATAGTACCTGTTGCTGGTGGGTCAGTGTATTCGATTACGGCAAAGAAAGAGATAGAATCTCCTTGACAAGAACCTGTAAATAGATTGGTAATCGAAATCGTTGTATTTTCTTCTTCTACGGTAGCCATAGTAGATGCCGTACAGCCGTCTGCATCACGTACGGTAAGCATATAAGTATTAGGAGGAAGTCCTGAGAGGTCTTCGGTATCGTCAAAATCGCCTGAACCGTCATTATTCCAATCAAAATCGTAAGGCGGCGTACCACCTGTTACCGTTACATCAATTGTTCCACTATTTTCACCGAGGCAAGTTGCGACTGCATTCGTAAGTTCAATATTTAAATCAGGTACGCTAGTCACATCAATAGAAGCAACGGTAGAACAGCCATTGAGCTTAGTAACAGTAACACTATAAGTACCTGCCGATGATACATTGATAATATCTTCTCCCGTTGTAGTAGAACCCATTGTGCCTTCACTCCAAGCTATAGTAGCACCTCCCCCAAAACTGGCAGGATTGGAATCATTATCTATGATTGTTAGTTCTGCCGTACCATTTATACAGCTTATAGCTGTCTGTATGATTTCTATATTTGGGGCTTTATAATTCGCACGACTTAATACTAAAGCTTCAGTACAACCTGCCGCATCACGAACAACTACTGTGATATTAGTAGTTGGTGCAAAAGGAGGTGAGGTAGGCATATCATCAAAGTCACCAACGCCATCTATATCCCAATCATATTCGTAGGGGGGCGTACCACCTACTACGGAAATAGTTTGAGTAGCACTAACTGAACCATCACACGAAGGAGTACTGCCAGTACGGTCTATCACAATAGGATCATTCTGGCTAATAAATATAGAACTTTGATCAGAACAACCATTGGGTCGGGTTACGGTGACATTATATGTACCTAGCTGAGAAACACTGGATAAATTACGTCCACCATTACCTACGGTTTCCGTGACCATAGTACCATCAGGCAATGTCCAAGTAACAATGGCATCTGGATTTCCTTCAAAATTCAACCCTGCTACAGAAAGCGTTAATGCTCCACCCGCACATAGTACGGGTCCTCCATTAATAGCTGTTATTTCAGGTTGAATAGCTTCCTCAATCAGGACATTTTCAGTAATACTACATCCACTATCGGTGTCCGTAATAGTTACATTATAAGTACCCACTGCTAGATTCGTGTAATTCACCATACCATCAGCATCAGCAAGTATATCAAGTGCGTCTACATCCCAATCAAAATCGTAAGGTCCCGTACCTTCTGTTACACTAATCATAATTTCGCCATCATCCACTCCATTAGCAGGACAATCATCCATATTTGTGAGGTCTATTGAAAATGCTGCTTCTACAACATCAAAAGTAAAAGTATCAGAACAACCTTCGGTTCGCGTTACCTCTACCATATAGTTTCCTGGCTCTGTCACACCATTCAAAAAATTTCCACCATTTCCCCTTGCATCTGATACCATAGTGCCATCAGGGTAAGTCCATTTAACGATACTAGCAGTTTGGAAATCAGTACCCGCCACGAATAAATCTGTGGAAAGACCAGAACAAAGAGTTGTGTTCTCTACTCTATCAATAACAGGTACTCTAGGCTCTCTAACCAGGATATTGCCAGTGGTAGTGCAGCTATTACCATCAGTGATAGTAACATCATAAGTGATTCCTCCTTCTATTCCCGTGTAAGTGACGATGCCATCTGCATCATTCATGATATCTAGTGTGCTATCGTCCCAAGCTAAGTCATAAGGAGGCGTTCCGCCGTTGATGTTTACATTGATGACCCCATCTGGGTTGGTATTGCCGCCACTACAATCTGGCTCTTGGGTGAGTGTGACCATTGGCTCTGCATCACTTGCTAAAGTTATCACCATTGGCACTTCACACATACCTCCATCATATTGAACGGTAACGCCATATACGCCCGCAGGTACTCCATTAATAGAAGATTGGTTGTTGAACGCAGGATTAGACCATGTAAAACCATCAGGTCCTCCAGATGCACTTAGGGTAATATTACCATCGCTAGTACCACAAGAACTTGGATTTTCGACAACAGCAGTTACACTCGGTAATGGAGCAATAGCGTCTACTATTGTAGCTGTCTCTGAACAACCTGATACAGGTTCTGTAACGGTAACTGTATATGTGGTAGGACTTCCAAGCCCTCTACCAAAATGTGTAACATCTGCCCCATCTGAAGCTATGCCACTTACACCAGTACTCCACTCTATAAAAGCATCTGCGCTAAAAGCCCCCGTAAGTGTTAATATCTCACCACACACTCCAGAGGGTGCAGCACTTTCAGTGATACTAAGACCACTAGGACATTGAGCGACCAAATAGGTTGTGTTTAGGAGAAATAATAATATTATGTTATATAATGGCTTCATTAGATGTTTCCTTCTTCGTGATAGATGATGGACACGTCTTTTAATTGCGTGAAATATAAAATATCATGTCCGATTCTATAGAGACAAAATTATTGCTTTAAGCTATTGATAGCTTTACATAATTTTCACCTCTAACATGTATAATAAATTATCTAACAATGATTTACAAATAAAAAATTATTGTATTTTCCATTTAACGTACAATTACAATATTCTTTTTCAGTAGTAAATTTCTGTTATCGCGTAGTAAAATAAAATAGGAGCCATTAGGAAGAGCATCTACCAATAATTGTTGCTTTTCATTAGATTGAATCAAAATTTCTCGAATAGGCATGCCTAAAATATTATAAAGCGTTAGGTAGTAATCTTCGGTAAATTCATAATTGCCTATTAATTGGTAAAACAAAATATCTTGTACTGGATTGGGGGAAAGGATTATATCCCAGTCTCTATTTTTCAAAAGGTTTATCTCTATCAGATGCGAGTATTCGTATCTTCCATCCGTATCCAATTGCTTTAAGCGATAGTAATTATTTCCATTGTGTGGAGCAGTATCAGTATATTTATAGGATTTTGTATTGGTAGTGGTTCCAAAACCTGTTATAAAGGAAAGTGTCTCCCAAGATTTAGCATCTTTACTTCGTTGCACTTCAAAACCTAAATTATTTAATTCGGAAGCAGTAATCCAACTTAATGCAACTTGCTCTTGCTTAATCAATTCTCCATCAAAAGATAATAACTCGACGGGTACACCAACCGCTCCGAATTCATAAGCTCCTAAATCAGGACTAGCATCTCTAATAAAAGCTCGCTGATCTTCACTCATACTTCCTCCCCCTGTATTAATCGCGGGGCTTCCAGCAAGTAATGCCATCGTTTGGGTTGGGCCACCATTATTCGTAAGTGGTGCTAATAAAGGATTACTGGTATAAGCAAATGAGGGGCAAGAACCAGCACAAACTCCTACTAAATTAGGGTTAGACATTGACACAGAATTAGTAGTGTATATGTCTTCAGGTGACCCCAGAAAACCTATAGTATTATTATAGACAATACTATTATCCATAGTAGTACTACCTACATTATAGATGCCCCCTCCCGCGTTAGAAGAAGTGAATGAAGAATTGCCTGACATGGTAACATGATTAAGGTCCAGAAAACCTGCATTAAAAATACCACCACCTGTACCGAAAGTAAAATTTCCCGTTATCGTAGAATTGGTAATATCTATAGTACCACTAGAAGTATTATAAATACCACCACCACCTGTATTTCCACCATTATTATTATTTATAAGCGAGTTATTAATAGTTATATCTCCTCCTTGATTGTAGATAGCACCTCCTCTATCCGAAGCGCGATTGTTTGACAGCGTAACATTATTAAGCGTTAAATCACCTCGGTTACTAATCGCCGCGCCTACTACTGATAATGCATTTATTATAGTAATATCATTGATGATAGTGGTAGAACTAGAAGAGATATTAAAGATTTGGTAAGTAAATGCTCCATCAATGGTAATACCATCACCATTAATCGTCACATCTTCAGTAATAATGGGAGATAAAGTAGTAGCTGTTATAGTACCTGCTACTGAAAAGTTGATGACATGTGGGCCTGGACTAGCATTCACCATCATGATAGCTTCGTCTAATGAACCAGGACCTGTAAAGTTGAGGGTTGTTACTGTAAAGGTAGCCGCTAGTAAACACGAAGTGAAAGTAGAAAACAGGAGTGTTACCCAAAACTTGGGGAATAAAAATATCTTCATAGCCTGTCGTTAAAATATGTTCAGAGAATTTTAGTCAAAGTTAGCATCTGTGACACATTTATTTCAGACAGTAAATAATATATATATATTATATTTTTACATATAAAAAACTATTTCAACATATGTAAATATTTGTTTGCCAATCTTTTATAAAAATGAAAAAAAAATATAAATATAAGTATTAGGGCATTTTTTTGTCTTAATTTAACTCTATCGAGATGGTTCTTTAGTATAAATTATTACCAATATGAATGAATCGCTATGAACTTAAGCAGTAGTTAAGGTGTCTTCACGGATCTGCTTTTCATATAAAGCATGATAGTAGCCCTGATTTTTTAGTAATTCGTCATGTGTACCTTCCTCTAGGATTCGACCTTCATCCAAGACTACAATTTTATCAAAAGCGAGCAATGAGTAAATGCGATGCGTGATAATAATAGCCGTTTTATCACTTAAAGCTGTATTAAAATAGCCCAATATTTGTTTTTCGGTCTTGGTATCTACTGCCGAAAGGCAATCGTCAAGAACAATAATATCTGGTTTTTTAATTAAGGCTCTTGCAATAGAAACGCGCTGTTTTTGACCACCTGAAAGGGTGACACCACGCTCCCCTACTCTAGTCTCAAAACCTTCAGCCAAACCTTTAATATCTTCATACACTGCTGCATGCTTTGCAAATTGTTCAATTTCGTCTCGGCTTGCTGCTCGCTTCCCGAATGCAATATTATTTGCTACTGTATCCGAGAAGAGAAACACATCTTGTGGCACATAGCCAACTTTTTGGCGAAGATTAGAAAGATTATGTGCTGTTATAGGTTTTTCATCTAAAATAATGCTTCCCGATGTCACATCGTACATCCTAATAAGCAAATCAGCAATAGTGGTTTTTCCACTCCCTGTCTTGCCGATAATCGCCATTTTCTGCCCTGCTTTCAAATCGAAAGAGACATTATTTAAAGCCTCAATACCAGAATCTGGATACACGAAAGAAACATCTTTGAACTGTATGTGTCCTTGAAGTGATGTATTTTCCTGACTTGTATTATGAATTGCAGGCTCAATATCCATGAATTCATTAATGCGTTTCTGGGAAGCCGCTGCCTGTTGAATAATCGAGGCTATCCAACCTATTGCTGTAACTGGCCAAGTAAGCATATTTACATAAATCACAAATTCAGCAATATTTCCAGCCGTAATCTCACCTGCCACCACTTTAATACCACCTACCCATACTGTCACTAATTGGCTCGCGCCTACTAAGCAAATAATAAGTGGAAAAAAGAGTGCATCTACTCTCGCCAGCGAAAGCGCGTTTTGCTTATACTCTTCGCTTTGCGCTGTGAAATACTGCCCCATTTGTCGTTGCTGCACATAAGATTTTACAACTCGAATCCCTGAATAGACTTCTTGTGCAATGCTATTTAAGAATGCTAATTGTTGTTGAATTTTGGTACTTCGCTGATTGATTAAATTGCTAACGTAGTAAATGGAGATAGACAGGAATGGAAGCGGTGCAAGCGCGTACAGGGTTAGCTCTACATTGACACTAAGCATCGAGTAAATTGCAAAAATAAAAAGCGATACCAAATTGATACCATATAAAACCGCAGGGCCTAGGTACATCCGCACTTTGGCTACATCTTCGGTGATGCGCGCCATGAGATCGCCTGTATTATTTTTTCGGTAGAAGGCAAGGTGAAGTTTTTCGTAATGGTCAAATATCTCATCGCGCATATCGCGCTCTATTAGGCGTGACATTACAATAATAGTCTGCCGCATAAAGTACATAAATACGCCCATAAGTAAGGCAAGCACTAACACTAAGCCACCAAATAGGAGTAAGGTACGTGCAATGAATTCAAAAAAAGCAGCTTGTCCATCCAAGCCACTATAAGCACGGTAAAGCGCGAGATTATCCACTACCAAATCGAGAGCTTCGCGTATCATTTGAGGCTGTAGGACACGAAAGAAGTTAGAAGCAGATACGAATAGGATGCCAAACAGCAGATGCCATTTGTAGCGCAGAAAGTATTTATTGAGTCGAACTAAATGCTTCAATTAATTGAAAATTGAAAATGGATAATTGAAAATTAGAAATATTAATATTCCATCTATTCTATTGACTAACAAGAGAATCGGAAAATAGATTAAAATCAATGATAATTGTAGAAACAAAACTGCACTCCATTATCCATTTTCAATTAAGCCTAGCCTTCAAAATGGAAGGAAAGCGTAAAAGTGCGAGAAAGTACTTTTTCTAGTACGGTCGATTCTTCAAGTTGGTTATCATAGATCAGTACATTCCCTATACCATGTGACATTTTAAACTCTGGAGAAAAAATAAAATAAGGGAAGAAAAATTGTACCCCTGCACCTACCTCTGCGGCAAAATCAGTTGGTGAAATTTTTACTAATTCATCCGATTGACGCGTACGTGAGTCACTCGCCACATCGAAGGAATACTTCACCCCTGCTATCACAAACAAACGCATATCCTTATAAGGTACCGATTTATAACGCACATGGAATGGAATTTCTGCAAAAATGGACTCGACCCGACGTTGCGATACAGCAGCACCGTCGCCCGTTAGGGCATATTCAATATTGCGTTCTGCAAAAGAAAGGGTTGGTAGTAAACGTAAATCAAAGTATTGCCCTAGCTTCAAATTGGTAACAATCCCCAAGTTAAAACCTGGTCCTGGTACTGCTTCTACGCCTCTAATATCGCTCGTAAGAAATTCTTTGGAACGAAAAGGACGATAATCAGAGTTATTATAAGCCAATGTTATACCAAAATAGTAAGGCTTCTGCTGGAAATCTAAGAAGTTGTAATTCCCTCTTGTAGTTTGTGCATCTACAATATTTGAGCCTCCAAAGAAGCAGCAAAATAGTAAAAGGGGCAGCCAATGCTTTTGCATAAAAATTCTTTTTACGGTGTGGACGGGAGACGGAAATACCGTTAGCCGTTTAGTGAAGCTCCGATAGTTATCGGAGTTCACCGTCCACCGCTATTTATAACCGACATAGATGGAACTAATGCCGAATGTAAGTCCAATTTGTGTATTTCGCGCAAAGCCCGAACGCTGCATAATATCTATGAAGCCTTGCCCGTCAGGAAACGCCTGCACCGACTCGTATAAATAACGATACGCCTTTGGATCTTTAGACGTGAGTCGTCCGATGAGCGGTAAAATATTTTTGAAATAGAAATTAAACAACTGCTTGAGTGGAAAAACAGTAGGCTTGGAAAACTCCAAGATAACTACCTTTCCATTAGGCTTCAAGACACGCTGCATTTCTTTCAATCCAGCTTCCAAATGCTCGAAATTACGTACACCATAAGCAACGGTGATGGCATCGAAGGTATTGTCTTCAAAAGGCAGATTCTCCGCATCGCCGCTAATCAATTCTATCGTTTCATCCATATCCAATTTATGGATTTTTTTGCGTCCGATTTGAAGCATTTCTTCTGCAATATCCAAACCAATTATCTTATTGGGCTGCAATTGTTTGGCTATTTCTATTGCCACATCCGCTGTACCTGTCGCTACATCTAGCACTTGCTTCGGCTTATTTTCCCCAAGTTGCTGAATGGCTTTTCTGCGCCAAACTGTATCAATGCCCAAGGACAAAAAGCGATTCAGAAAATCATAGTAAGGCGCGATGTTATTAAACATCTTTGATACCTGTCTTTTCTTACTCCCCGTTTGTTCATAAGGTTTCACTTCCATCTTATTGAATTTAAGTTTGCAAAGGTAACAGAATTCAATATAGAAGGTTGCTTTCTAAATTTTATTGATAAGATTCTGACAAAAATCCATTTCTAGTTTGACATTATCCCAAACCGAACTATTTTTGGCAATTAAGTTTATCCAAAGTAAATACGTATGAAAATCGCACGCTTTTTACTACTTTTTTTGGTGACAATAGGTTTAACATGGTTTTTGAACACCAATAATCCGCTTGGCACTGCTTTACCTCCTCTAGGAAAACTGTTAAATCCATTCGATGGACTTTGGCAAAATACGAAAACAGATGCAGCGAGTTCCTTTAAAGACCTTAAGCTAGAAGGACTAAAAGAAGGCGTAAGCGTAGTGTACGACGAGCGTTTAGTACCGCATATTTTCGCCCAAAATATAGAAGATGCCCTATTTACGCAGGGGTATATACACGCCCAACATCGCTTGTGGCAAATGGATATTAGCTCGCGTGCAGCAGGCGGGCAACTCTCGGAAGTAATGGGCAGTCGTACGCTTGATAATGACAAACTTATGCGACGGCGCGGCTTAGGAATAGCTGCAGAAAATGCCGTAAAAGGCTGGAAAAGAAGCAAGACCTATAACAATGTACAAGCTTATATTGAGGGAGTAAATACCTACATCAATTCGCTTTCACCAAAAGAATATCCTATCGAATTCAAGCTACTAGACTATACGCCAACAGAATGGACTGACCTAAAAACTGCCCTTTTTGTACGCCTAATGGCACTACGTCTCAATTTTCGCCACCATGATATTGCCGCTACGAATAGCTTAAATATATTTGGGCAAGAAACCTTCGACTATCTCTTCCCAGAACGCAATCCAAAGCAATCACCCATTATTCCTAGAGGTACAGCTTGGAATTTTGACAGCACACAAGTAGCGCTACCAGCAGCAGCAAGCGACGCAATTGGTCATCTATTACCTTATCATCAAAAAGAGATGCCACCAGAAGGAATTGGGAGTAATAACTGGGCAGTAGCAGGCAGCAAAACAGCATCGGGCAATCCGATTTTGTGTAATGATCCGCATCTCGGACTGACCTTACCTGCTGTTTGGTACGAAATTCAAATACATACGCCTGAAATGAACGTATATGGAGTGAGCTTGCCAGGTATGCCAGGTGTGACGATTGGTTTCAATGAGGATATAGCTTGGGGACAAACCAATGTGGGGCAGGACGTGGTGGATTGGTACCAAATGGAATGGGCAAATGAGAAAAAAACTGCTTATATGCTGGATGGACAAAGCAAACCTGTGCAATACCGTGTAGAGCAAATAAAGGTACGAGGAGGAGCGACCGTGATAGATTCGGTGAAACATACCGTTTGGGGTCCCATTGTATATGAAGATGAGCAATCAGGGCGTAAAGACTTAGCCATGCGTTGGATAACCCACGATGAGCCAAAAACCGACGAAATGGCCAGTTTTTTAAAGCTGAATACTGCCAAAAATTATGATGATTATTCGGAAGCTTTGATAGATTATGCTGTGCCAGCACAAAACTTCGTCTTTGCCTCCCGTGAAGGTGATATAGCCATTAAAGTGAATGGCGATTTTCCAATCAAAAAACAAGGACAAGGCAAGTTCGTGCAGAAAGGCAATACGAGTGCGAATGCTTGGCAAGGCATCATTCCGAAAACGCAAGTGGCACAGATAAAAAATCCTGAGCGAGGTTTTGTAGCTTCCGCCAATCAACACTCTACGGATGACAGCTATCCGTATTACTACAATGGCCCCACTTTTGATGATTATAGAGGGCGAATCCTAAATAGAAAACTTGCTGAAATAGATAATATCAGCGTAGAAGATATGATGCAATTGCAGAATAATAATGAGAGTATTTTTGCAGAGGAAGGACTTTCACTCTTATTACAACATCTCGACCGAAGCAAACTGAATACCGTGCAAATTGGATTAGTGAAAATATTGGAAGATTGGGATAAACAGTTTAAAAATGAAGCCGTCGCACCGATGCTTTTCATGGAATGGTATAAGCAATTCTATGATTTACTTTGGGATGAAATGGCCGTTTATAAAGACTCCATAGAGGTACTACAAGTAGAAGATTGGCGCACTTTACAACTGCTCGAAGAAGAGCCACTTGCCGTCTTTTGGGACGTCAAAGATACGCCCGAACGCGAAAGCCGCACGGACATCGTGACACAAGGCTTCTTGAAAATGCACGAAAACCTGAAAGATAAATTGGATAATAAAGATAACAATTGGCAAAGCTACAAGCAACTCGATATTAGGCATCTCACACGTACGATTCGTCCTTTTGGTCGCTACAATTTGCCTGCCAATGGATTTAAATACTCCTTGAATGCCAATCGCACAATCGCTGGCCCTTCGTGGCGAATGGTAGTAGATTTGGGAGAAGAAATAAAAGCCTATGGCGTTTATCCTGGCGGGCAGTCGGGTCATCCAAGTAGCGCGCACTATGATGATATGATAGATAAATGGGCAGCAGGCGAATACTATGAACTTTTCTTTATGAAAAATGCAGATGATACGCGCCAGAATCGTTTATTCACACAAGAGTTAGGAAACGTGAAATAATAAATGTTCAAATTTGCGAAACTGAACAAATCGAAATGACCAAGAAGTTATAGCGGTTTGTTTAGCTTCGCTTAAGAAAATTTGAATATTTATTATTTAGGGAGCAAGCAAGAAATAAGCTCCCCATTATGGTGCAGTAATTTTTTATGGCTCTTTGACAATTTTTGCAAAAAGCTTAATATACTGTAATTTGGCGAGC
>JAHDCQ010000437.1 GCA_020629845.1 Saprospiraceae bacterium
TGATGAGATGGAGTTGGAGAAATATTTGCAGGATATTCGGAATAAGAAATAATTGGTGATAAGGGAATCGGCAAGAAATAAGCTACCCATAATTTGAGTTCGTTATTTTTTCAAGCAAGAAGGCGCGAAGAAGGCGCATAGCTAGTTCTGTAACTGATGAGTAACGACCTTGCTTGGAAAAAGAACAAGTCAAATGGGTAGGTTATTTTTTGCCGATTCCCTAACTAGGTTATTTTAGGCTTGTTCGGTGTGCATTTTCGCTCATCTTCGAAACAGGGCGAAATGAACTTGTAACTGCCGAGCGATGTCGGCAGGCACATCTTGCTTTAACTACGCGTCCTGTACCAAGCCCACTTGGTATTTACTGTTCACTCGATTTTGAGTATGAGCGTACATTTTAAAGTATTTTTTCCACATCTTCGTCTTCTAAACTATGCAAGAAGACATTCAACACATTATAAACAACTATCAGACGGAACTCGCGCACTTCATTCGGTCGAGAGTGAGTGCAGAAATGGAGCAGCAGGATATCTTGCAAGAAATATGGTATCAACTCAGCCGTAAAAATATAGCAGAATTCAAAAATGTACGCGCTTGGCTTTATCAAGTAGCGCGGAATAAAATCATAGACCTTTACCGCAAAAAAGCCCCTGTTTATCTGGAAGATTACCTGCTTTCTGAGGATGGTGAACGCATAGAAGAATGGTGGAACGAAGAAGAAACTCCAGAGGATATTTTATGGCGTGAACAATTTTGGGAAGACCTATACGAAGCTCTAGAAAGCCTACCTGAAAATCAACGCCACGTATTTATAGAGAATGAGTTAGAAGGCAAAACTCTGCGCGAAATTGCTGAAAACACGAATGAAAAACTAAAAACCATCATCTCTCGCAAGCGGTATGCCATGCAACGCTTGCGCACTTTACTCGCCGATTGGTATGAAGATTTGGTAGAGGAATAATTTTTTTCGATTCCTTTAAAGTATTTTCAAAATAGGCTCGTCTTCCTAAATGTAAGTAGTCGAGTTTAAATAATTTCCTGCTGATATTGAGTTGATTTTTTTGAAGGGCAAGGCAAAAATTATGAGCATCCTTATTGGCTGGTCATAATTTTTAACGCTGTCATTCAGAAAAAGCAGCCAATAGTAGCGGAAAGTATTTACACTCGACTACTTAATCAATATACAAATCGCTTTTTGATGATTGCGCAGCAGCAAAGAGCAACAAAATTTAAAAAAACTTATGCATCATAAAAAAAGAAGAAGAAAAGGCGGACACGGACATCCCGCACATCGTATGGGACGTACCAACTTCCGTCGTCCGAAATTTAATGTACCTGTCAATATTATTGATGAGGAGACGTATTTTGAAGCTTGGGTGTATTGTGTATCTTTTAAGAAAGAGGAAATTAAAATCTCTGTGAGCGAAGACACGCTCTACATTACTGGCAAGCGAGCACCAGAGCAAGAATTTCCGAATTTCTTATTACAGGAATATCCCATCAAATCCTTCGAACGGGTATTTGAGTTGAGTCATCGTGCCGATCAAGAAAAGATTGTAGCGCGGATGGAAGATGGTGTTTTGAAAATTAAAGTACCAAAACTCGTCGAAGCAGCACCTGATATGAAGGATGTTACGATAGAGTAGTGCATATGAAAATTACAAGACGGCTCCTGAAGCTGTCTTGTAACTCAAATACCCTAAGCCCGCTCCAAAATAGTAGCATAGCCTTGTCCCACTCCGATGCACATCGTCACTAGGGCGTATTGCTTATCTTGCTTATGTAATTCGATAGCAGCGGTATGTAAAATACGCGTACCCGACACGCCCAACGGATGCCCAATAGCAATCGCGCCACCATTTGGATTGATGCGCGGATCATCATCTGCCAAACCTAGTTCGCGGGTGCAAGCCAAGCTTTGGGCAGCAAAGGCTTCATTTAGCTCTATAATACCCATATCGTCCAGCTTGAGTCCAGCCTTAGCTAAGGCTTTCTGCGAAGCTTTTACTGGCCCGATACCCATAATGCGCGGTTCAACGCCCACTACTGCCGAACTGACAATGCGCGCAAGAGGTTTTAAGTCGTATTGTTTCACCGCATCTTCGGAAGCCACAATTACGGCTGCTGCGCCATCGTTCAAGCCCGAAGCATTCCCTGCCGTCACCGTGCCGCCTTCTTTCTTGAATGCCGTTCGCAATTTAGCGAGTGCCTCCATGGTAGTAGTCGGACGGATGAATTCATCGGTATCAAAAATGATAGCAGGCTTTTTGCGCTGCGGAATTTCGATTGGTGTAATTTCTTCTGCCAAGCGTCCTGAGGCTTGCGCTTTCGTTGCTTTCATTTGCGACCAATAGGCAAATTTATCTTGGTCGGCTCGGCTAATACTGTATAGTTCGGCTAGGTTTTCGGCAGTTGTCCCCATGCCATCTGTGCCGTACAATGCGCGCATTTTAGGGTTTACAAATCGCCAGCCAAAGCTACTATCGTGCATCTGAGCATCGCGCCCAAAAGCTTTCGATACTTTAGAAATCACCCAGGGGCCGCGGGTCATATGTTCCACGCCACCTGAAATAAACACATCGCCATCACCTGCTTTAATGGCGCGATTTGCGTGAATTACCGCCGACATACCCGAAGAGCAAAGCCGATTTATGGTCTCACCAGGTACGCTATACGGCAAACCAGCCAATAGCAAGCACATCCGCGCTACATTCCGATTATCTTCGCCTGCTTGGTTGGCACAGCCAAAAATTACATCCTCATAGGCATCTAGGGGAATGTTAGCTTGTTTAGCAACGAGGGCTTTTATTACCTGCGCGCCCAAATCATCCGTACGAATAGTAGAAAGCGTGCCACCGAACTTTCCTATCGCCGTGCGAATGCCGTCTATTATAAAAGCTTGCTTTGTCATGTTGTAAATATTGGTTAGAACTTGCTGCAAAGAACTGTATTTTCATACAAAAAAAGAAGCCCCGACAGTCTTCCGATTGCCGAGGCTCTATATATAGATTGTGTTTATTGATTCGTGCTTGATTAAGCATTCAATGGTGGAATGCGTAATACTTGACCTGGATAAATTAAGTCCGGATCTTTAAGCATTGGCTTATTCGCCTCAAAAATAGCAGGGTACTTCATTGGATCGCCATACACTTTCTTAGCGATTTTGGATAAATAATCGCCTTTTTGTACCTCATAGAATTGTGATTCGTCTACTGTTGTAGTTTCCGCGCCTTCAGGTGCTTCCACAATCATGCGGTCATCTACGGTAGCAATACCTGCTACATTACCGATAGCTAAAACAATTTTCTCCTTGTCACTTTGTGATTCCGTTTGTCCATAAACTGTAACAGCATCGCCAGCAAGTTCCATATCAAGGTTGTATACCTTAACGCCTAAGCTATCTACTACACCACGGAGCAGATTTAGCTTCTGTTCTTCCGCTACCTCTTCTGGAATACCGTTTGTAGTGGTTGATTCGCGTTCTGCTTCGTTTTTAGAAAATAACTTTGAACCAGCTTTTTTTAGGAATGAAAATAAACCCATTTGAATGTTGGTGTTTGATTTGAAAATAAAATTGCCCTTGAGCAACTATGCAAATAACGCGCAACAATTGAAAAAGTTATATTGCGTACGATCTTGAGACGTAAAATGTTAAAATTAGGTACATTCTAGGGATGCTTTTTATCCGTTTAGTTGTGAAGTTGTAGAGTCGTGTGAACTTGAAATTTATATCCCAAAGCCTAAAGTTTTGGTAAGCAA
>JAHDCQ010000051.1 GCA_020629845.1 Saprospiraceae bacterium
TATAAATGGCGGTTATATAAATCAAGGGATGCACAGCAGTTTAACTTGCTTTTAGATTTTGGGCTAAATTATCGTATTGCAAAAAACTTTTCATTAGAGTTTTTCTATTTACTTGGAGTAAATCCTATTAATCTTAGGACAGAGCAAGGAAAATTATACCACAATGGCATTTCTACTGTATTAGTAGTGGATTTTGAAGCTCGAAAGCCAAAGTTTCTTTCCAAGAAATGATAGCAAAAAGCCCCAACAAGCAAGCTTGCCGAGGCTCATTTATGAACTTTAAAATTCCTTGCTATAATTCGATACGTCGAATGTCATTCACTAAAGCGTTGCGGTCACTTTCTAGCAGTTGCATCAGGTCAAAGACTTTGTCGCTGAAGCCTGCTAGGGCAAACACCTTTTGCTCAGGAAATTGCAGACTACCATAGCCTTGCAAATCGAACGAATAGATGTACGGATTTGCGCCGTAACGACTTTTGTATTGTGCAAAGGCTTTGTCAGGCGTATAGCCGCCCATCCAACCTTGCATATCCGATAGGATGATAACACGGTCATAAGCCTTGTTCGCTTTCTGAAAAATCGAGTGGAAGTTGGTGCCACACGCCCGTGCGTTTTGCACCAGTCCGTTCGCGATACTCATAGCCGAGTTGCCGTAATACGGCTTCACGTAAGTAGCGCGGTCAGAGAAGCGCATCAGGTCAGCATCATTGCTTTTGTAAAGCATTGCAGCAAAAATCGAACCGATTTCAATAGGCGACTTTTTGTTGCGTCCTATGCCTTGCATAGAACCAGAGTCGTCCAACACGACTAGGGTTTTGCCTTTAAATATTGGGACATTGCTCAATGCTTTTTCTAGTGCCGTGTGCAGTCCACGCTCAATAGCACGCGCTGGCTTTCCACCGATATTGGCTTCCTTAATGGCATCCAAAGCCGATAGGAAACGGAAGGGCAGTACCTTGCTGCGCTTGATACGGTTTTCGTCTTGCAGTATGCGGAGTGCCGCGTCTAGGCTGTTCGGTGCTTGCAATGCGATGTTTCGCAAGTTGCGAAGTAGAGCGAAGTAGCCCAGTTTGTTTTGTGCAATCAATTCCGCCCAAGCTGCTTGCTTTAGGTCTGCTTTTTGCGCTGTGGTTTCTGCTTGCTGACCCGCTTTGGTCAGTTTAGCTTCCCAAGTGCCCGTTGATTTCAACTTTCCGTCTACTAGTGCTTGTAGCGCACTAGCATTACGCTTCGTTGGTGTAGGGTGCACCAAATTCACGAGGTCAATCAGCTTCACAGCGCGGTTTTCTCCACGATATTTTGCCAATTGATAGCCATCGAATTGGTCGAAGGCACGCGCAAAGCCTTTTTTCATGGCGTTTGGTAGCGTCTTTCCACCCTTACCGAAGTAGTAGGATGCAATTTCGAGCATGTCGTCAGGACGTGCGATGACTTGCGCGTAAAAGTCCTTCGCCCATTCTTTGCCCGAAGCATAAGCTGCCAATTCTGCCGCCAATACGTGCGTAATCGAACGCATGTGGTATTGCTTGCGGGCATAAATGGCTGCTTTTGCCGCGAATTTTGCGTCTACCTGTGGCAGTACTTGAATCAATTCTTTAAAGGTGTTCTGTGCAGAACGATAGAATTGATCTTGCGCGAAAGAAGTAATCAGCATGCTTGCTAGTTGCATTTCTGCACTTTGCTCGAATGCTTCTCCACCTGCTCGGTTCACTATCTTTCTACGTGCTTTTCTTAAATTAAAAAGTGCCATTGTTTTTGATTGTATTAGGTATCAAGTATTATGTATTAGGTACGTGGCTACATAATAGCTTGTACCTAATACTTAATACCAAAAAATGTACTGCCGACGGGATTCGAACCCGCAATCCCCGCCTTGAAAGGACGGTGGCTTCAACCGATTTGCCCACAGCAGCAGCTTTGTTTTGTAGAGGGTAGTTGGTAGAGAGTAGAAGGCTTTTTGTCCCTCTACTCTCTACCTTTTTCCCTCTACTAAGGGAGCAGGCAAAAAATAACCTACCCGTTTGTCTTGTTCTTTTTCCAACTCGCGTCGTTGCTCATCAGTTACGTAACCAGTTATGCGCCTTCTTTGCGCCTAGCGAGTTAGAAAAATAACTAATCCAAACTATGGGTAGGTTATTTTTTGCCTGCTCCCTAAAGTGGCAATATGGGAATCGAACCCTACCCTTTGGTGCTTCAAACCAACGCTCTCACCTAGTGAGCTATATTGCCGATTAATTGAAAATTGAAAATGGAGAATTGAAAATTTTACTCTACATATTAAAATTTCGTTCAACTCAAATTTTCAATTTTCAATTCTCCATTTTCAATTAAAAAGAAAGTCCTAATGAATGGATTCGAACCACTAACCTTCCGCGTATCAGACGGATGCGCTAACCAGTTGCGCCACATCAGGTTGGTCTTTGGATTTTGGTCTTTAGTCTTTGGCGAACTAAAGACCAAAGACTAATTTGCTAAAGACTAAGAGGACATGATAGGATTCGAACCTATGAATAAAAGATTTGCAATCTTTCCCCTTAAGCCACTTGGGTACATGTCCGTTTTAAAAAGTTGCGCAGACGAGACTTGAACTCGTAGTTTCTGGCTTATGAGACCAGCGTGTTGAACCAATTACACCACCGCGCAATGTTTAGATTTTGAGATTAAAAGATGTGAGATTTGAGATATTTTTAAGGCATATTCTCACATCTAGTGTTGTAGTCCTGCTAGGAATCGAACCTAAGACCACAATGTTCAAAGCATTGTATGCTAACCGTTACACCACAGGACTGTTTTTAGTCCTGAGGTTGATACTTGAATTTCATCGTTCTATCATTTTGCAGAAGGTAGAGGACTCGAACCCCACTCCGTTATGCACAGAGACCTAGTTTTCAAGACTAGTCGCCCATCCAATGGACTGCTTTACCTTCTATATTTAATACCAGCGGAGAACAAGGGATTCGAACCCTCACCTCAATAGCTTCGAGGATACGCTTAGCAGGCGCACGCAGCGAACCATATCTGCCTATTCTCCTTTTGAAATTGATAATTTGAGCATTTGATGATTTGAAAATTTGAAGCCTCTATTTTCTATATTCAGATGTTCAAATTATCGAATTATCAAATCCACAATACAAAGAGCGAACAGTCGGAATCGAACCGACATCCTCTGGGTGGAAGCCAGATACTCTGCCCTTGAGCTATGCTCGCATTTACGGATAACGGTCGTTATCCTTGACGGTGAACGGCTAACGGTAGATGGATGGGAATTTTTATGAAAATAAAAATTATCAAAGATAATTCCCCGTCTACCGTGCAGCGAAGCGACCCTTATCCGTCCACCGTTTTGTGTACCCCAGGTGAGATTCGAACTCACACTTACATGGGTCTAAGCCATGTGCCTCTGCCGTTGGGCTACTGAGGTATTTTTTGAGGGTTGGTTGTTTTGAAGTCAAATGTCTCTTTAGTGGCAGGAGAGACAGGACTCGAACCTGCAACTTATGGTTTTGGAGACCATTGCTCTAGCCAATTGAACTACTCTCCCTTGTTTGAGATATGAGAACGCTGCGCTCCTAGATGTGAGATATGAGACTTTTTTAGATGATTTTCTACGAAAATCTTTTAGTCTCATATCTCACATCTTTCAGTCTCACATCTAATAAAAACAGTCAGCCCGGTAGGAATCGAACCTACGACCCTCGGTTTAAAAGACCGATGCTCTAACCTGCTGAGCTACGAGCCGGCACAAGTGTTTGTCTGATTTATCCATAATCTTGTGTTTATGTCTTATATCAGTAGCCATGCAGGGAGTCGAACCCCGATTTGAGGATTCGTAGTCCTCTGTCTTTAATCCATTAGACGACACGGCTGTTTGAATAAAGTACTATGTATTAGGTACAAAGTATTAGGTATGCACATCATATTTGAAGTACCTAATACTTAATACCTGATACTTTGTACCCGAAATTAAATAGTCTAAGCGGTAGGAGTTGAACCCACATCCCCTGCCTTCCAATGGCAGTACTTTCCATTAAGCTACACCTAGAGGTTTGAATTTTCAATGCGAAAACAAATTGTTATATCATCCTTTGATGACGTGGTGGAAGCCATGGGAATCGAACCCATCTCATATTGATTGCAAATCAACATCGCCTTGCCTTGGAACATTTGCCCCCTCAATACGGAGAAAACGAAGATGAGCGAAGTGCTTCTTCAGGCCCTTATAATACAAATAAGTAGCGGGCCTGACAGGACTCGAACCTGCAAGAGCGTTTGCTCACTGCCAAACGAAGTAACTCATCGTTCTTACTGCCGTAATTCTTATATGCGGTGATGACGAGATTCGAACTCGCAACTTGTGGATAGACAATCCACGGCTCTACCGTTGAACTACATCACCGTTTATTAGTATTATTATATCCTATAATTTCTTTGTGTAATAGTGTCTGAAAAGGGGTGACACAGAGTGCCACACCGTATTCAATTTTTTTTCTTGTAAAAATTAAGATGAACGAAAATGGAATGTGAGAATGTTGATCTCGGCAGGAATTGAACCTGCTACCCATAGAATAATAATCTATTGCTCTACCAAATGAGCTACGAAGTAACACATACCGTCAGTATCATCTTAGATTTTACAGAAATCAAGAAGCAGAGAAAGTCATTAAGCGTTTAAACAAATCTTGTTAACTGCAAGCGAAGTAACGCTTAAATTACTGCTGCTACTGTATGTCAATGTCTTAAAAAATAAGCAGAGGAAAACTTCCAAGCGTATCATCAAGATTCTCGGTCTCGTCGTGTTTGGATACGAAGTAACGCTTGAATTACTGCTGCTTATGCCTTGTGTATGTAAGTACTCAATGAGTGAATTATGAATGGCTAAATGAACGAATGCAGTTTAGAGTTATTCACTCATTCAAAATTTTTTCATTCACTCATTGAGTATTTACGTTTGTACGTTTAGAAAAGGTGAACAAAGCTTGGATGTGTAAACCGGGTTTTACCCCTAAGTAGGATTTGAACCTACAACCTTTTGATTAACAGTCAAATGCTCTAACCAGATTGAGCTACGAAGTAACACATACCGTCAGTATCACCTTTTTATTTTCAATGTCCTTTATTGTTGAGCAACTAAAATGCGTGGAGAGAAAACCAGAATCATTGTAGTTGCGCGCTGGCAACTACAACTCCTTTGAGTAGAAATTACCAGATAGGACGGATATCGTTAAAACTATCCCCATCAATGCCATCGAGCCATGCGAAGCCATCGCACTCGGCAAAACAGCTCGGCATTAGCTTGCCATGCTTATTTGATAGGGAAGTATTATGTAATTGAATCCGTAACATGATTTTATCTTTTTATTTTTTTTGACTGCATTTGTATGTTATGCAGTACGCCCTAAACAACCAGCACTTGATTTTTTTAGTTCCTCTAAAAATAAAAAAAATCATTTTTTTTTGCTTTACCTATAGTTTTTCTTCAAAAATACTTAGTCTAATTCAATCAACCTTGAATTATTATTTCATTTTTAAGCTTTAAATAGAATTAAATTTTATTATTTCGACTTATATTAAATAAAATATTGCAAACCCTTGTTTTTTTTAAAAAATCCGCTCATTGAACTTTTTTTTACTTAAAATCCATTGCTTCCACTCTTTTCATAGCTTGAACTATCTATTTTTTTATTAATTTCGCTTTTAGTTTTAATAATCAAGTCATAACGTAAGTACAACATTACACTATCTTACGTATTTCATTGCAACTATTAAGGTGGTAGCTGTATGTTTATGACTTCTTTCCTAAATTTTAAAACCTAGATTCATTATGTTGAAGCAATACTTGCTTAAACTTTCGTTATTTGCTGCAATACTTGTTGCTAGTACGAATTTTGCTATTGGTCAGGCTACGGTCTCTGTACCTGGCGTTGGTGATATTTATGCAATTGAAGCAACTTTTGGAGCAGATTTAGCAAGCGAAATTAACGCCGAAATGCTCGTAGTAGATGACGGCATGGATGTCACTTCAGATGGCTGTGATAGCTTAATAAATGACCTAACTGGAAAAATTGCATTGGTTGATCGTGGTGCATGTGCATTTGTAGTGAAGGCACTGACTGCACAGCAAGCAGGTGCGGTGGCAGTAATTATTGGAAATAATGATGCAGCTAACCCTAACCAGTTGTTCCTTCCAGGTGGAGATGATATGGGAGCAGTTACAATTCCAACAATGGGAGTTTCTTTCGGTGCTATGGAAGCACTTAAGGGAGCTGCAGAAGGTGGAGCAATCACTTTATTGCCTTCTCCAAACAATCTTTGTGTGGAAGCTTTCGCTATCGAGCCAGGTACATATCAAGTAGATTCTATTTCTGCTGACCCTGTACTGAGTGGTTTAGGTGGTGCGCCTTCTCATCCAGATGACAATACTACAGCAGCAGTTTGGTATACGTTCACACCTGCAGAAGATGGTTTGATGAGCGTAAACTCTTGTAATGGTGGCGCAGACACACGCCTTTGGGTACATACAGGTAGCTGTGATGTAATAGGTCTAGCACTCTTGACCGTTGCTCAGAATGATGATGCTTGTCCGTTTGTAGAGGGTAATGAGGATGAGCTATATGCTTCTTCATTAGAAACGCCAGTTTCTGCTGGTACAACTTATTATATTGAGTGGGACAATCGTTGGGATGCAAATGGCTTTGCATTTTCTCTTGACTTTACACCTGGTGCAGTAGAATTAGTGCCTGGGCAAGATTGTGCAAACGCAATTGAAATAGAGCCGGGTACATATACAGTAGATGCTGTGACTCCTTATGGTCAGACAGGTTTATATAACTTGAATGGTTCACAATGGTATGCATTCACACCAACTATCACAGGTATTATGAATGTAAGCTCTTGTGGTGGTGGTGCGGATACGCGCTTGATTATCCATGAAGGGCAGTGTGGTGCATTTAATACAATCATCGCTGGTGGTGATGTAGATGATGTATGTCCTGCATTTGAAGGCGATACAGATAACCTAGCAGCAGCAGCAGAAGGACTTACTGTAATGGCAGGTACTACTTACTATATTGAGTGGTCGGGTCGTTGGGATACGAATGGTTTTGACTTTTCGGTGAGCTTAGACAATCTACCTCCTGTAAATGCTACCTTCATTGTAGACATGGCAAATGAAGTAGTTTCAGAAGATGGTGTCATCATGGTATGGGCACCTTCTAATGCTATGAGCCAAGCAGATGCAAGTGTAGTAAATATGACCGATGAAGATGGTGATGGCAAATGGGAAGCAACTGTTGAATTAATGACTTCTGATACTTTAGGATTCTTCTTCCTTAATGGTGGTTTAGATCCAGCTAACTTTGAAACTGTACCTGATGAGTGTGGTATAGAAAGTGGTCTTGGCTTTAATGTACGTCCATACTTAGTAACAGAAATCGAGGCATTTACAGTAGGTCCAGTTTGCTTTAGCAAGTGTACTACTTGTGCGCCAGAAGATTGTTCAGAACCATTAGTACTAATTGATGATAACTTTGATGCATACACAGAAGGTGCATTAGGCCCACAAGCTGACCATTGGACAACTTGGAGCGGTGCAGAAGGTGGTGCAGAAGATGGTATCGTATCAGCAGAAGCAGCAAACTCCGGCACACAATCTATGTATGTAGAAGGTGCAGGTGCAGGTGGTCCACAAGATATTCTACTACTTTTAGGTGATAAGCAAGAAGGACACTATACACTAAGCTGGAATATCTTGATACCAGCAGAAAGTGGTGCATACTATAATATTCAGAAAGAACAAGGCAATCCAGGTGGTGAATTTGGTATGCAAGTATTCTTTAATACGGATGGTACAGGTTCTATGGACGCAGCAGGTGGTGCAGCAGCTAGTTTTACGTACACGCAAGATGATTGGGTAAATGTAACGCACTACATAGATATGGATAATGACGTAGCACGTATATTTATTGATGGTAGCTTTGTGTACTCTTGGCCAATTAGTGCAACTACTGGCGCAGAAGGCGGACAGTTGCAATTGGGAGCTATTGATTTCTTCCCACTAGATGATACTAACATCTTCTACATTGATGATGTGTATTATGCACAGATTCCAGCAGCTAATACAGGACAATATTGTTACTTAGCAGAAGAAGCAGTAGCAGGTACAAACAGCACACCTGCACTTAGCTGCTTTGGTGCAGGCTTTAGTGTAACAGGCGACGGAGAAGGTAATGCTGGACATTGGTTCTCTTATACAGCAACAGCAGATGGTGCTATTGGAGTAGGTACTTGTGATAATGGCGGCGTAGATACGCGTGTTTGGATTTTTGATGGCGGTTGTCAAGTATTGAATACAGTAGGTGTAAACGACGATATGTGTCCAATGGGCGATGGTTTAGATAGCTATGCTTCTTACCGTGAAGTAGCGGTGACAGCAGGCGAAACCTACTACATCATGTTCGATGATGTTTGGGATGTGAATGGTTTTGATTGGACATTGACAGAAATTCCTGGCGACTTAGCAGCAGGTGACTTCTGTGAGTCTGCCATTGAGATACAGCCAGGTACTATCACAGTAGATACCTTAAGCGGTGATGCTGCAGTAGCAGGGCCTGCTATTGGTTTCTTCGTATCTAGTACTACACCTTATGCAAACTCTCGTTTCTACCAGTTCACGCCATCCGAAACGGGCTTGATGAATGTTTTCTCTTGTGAAACATTGCCAGAAGAAACAGCAGTTTACATCTATACAGGCGACTGTGGTTTGAATTCTTTAGAATTAATCGCTTCGCATGAAAGCGGCTGTGACCCAGATGCTCCTACTATGAACTTAGCAGTTGTAGAAGGTACAACTTACTACATTGAGTGGGCTTCTGAAGATCCTACAAATCGTGGTGGTTTCGACTTCGAATTGGAGTTCGGTGGTTCACAAGTGAATGTATTCTTTGAAGTAGATATGAACCTATTGGCACAAAATGGTACATTATCTGCACAAGGCGCATTTATCGAAGGTACCTTTACAGACGGTAAAGAGCGTATGGATGATGCTGATGGCGACAATATCTTTACTTACGAAACTCGTCTATTCAAAGGAGATACACTAAGATGGAACTTCTTGAATGGTTCTATTATTAAAGAAAATATTGACGGCGAACTAGGTGGTATTGGTTGTACACTAGGCGACGGTCAGCGTTTTGGTATTGTAGCAGAAGATGATACTCGCTTTGCATTAGTATGCTATGGTTCTTGTACAACTTGTGAAGCAATCGTAAGTGTAGATGATGAAATCTTCGGTCAAGCGATTAAGGTATTCCCTAATCCTGCAACGGACTTTACAGTAGTAGAGTACAATTTCGAGGCAGCGACTGATATTATCATCAATGTTACCAACGCACTTGGTCAGGAAGTACGTAGCCTACAAGTAACGGCTGCTACTGCTGGTGCAACACGCGTTGATTTAGCAGACTTGCCAGCAGGTGCATACTCTGTAAATGTGACAGATGGTACACGCAAGCAGACGCAAGTAGTAATGATTCAGAAGTAAGACGACTAGTGCTTTTAGAGTACATAGAGTTATAAAATTTGAGCCATGCTGATGTTATTTCAGTATGGCTCATTTTTTTTGAGATTTTGCTATCACAGACTTTACCTAAAAAACGTTATCTTTAGAATCACAATGCGTTTCTATGCTTAAGTTATCACCTATATTGTTTTTACTTTGCCTAAGCACTACTGTTGCTGTAGGACAAATTGTAAAATCTGCAACTCTTGATGATGTAGATAAAAAAAGAACGGAGCGCAGAGAAGTATCAATTTATGAAACAAAGTGGAAAGACATAAGCATTCCATTTGATTATGTGAATAATCTCATTGTAGTAAGTATAGTATTAGAAGAGGTATTCCCGCTACGTTTCATCTTTGATACTGGGGCAGAACATAGTTTACTCACCGAGCGTACGTATACGGATCTTCTTCGTAAAACTTATGAACGCGAGTTCACGCTCTATGGTGCAGATATGACCACACAAATTCGCGCCTACTTAGTCCGAAATCTTAACCTAAAATTAGATAAATTGAATGCTCCTAATCAATCGCTACTTGTATTAGAAAAAGATTATCTCAACTTTGGAGCAGTAGCAGGAGTGGACATTCATGGTATATTGGGAGCATCCTTTTTTAAGCAATTCATAGTACAAATCGATTACCAACGCGAAGTCATTACCCTCATCCGTCCTGAAAAATTCAAAGCAAATAAACGTTGGACAAGTTTCAACATAGAAATATTTCGCTCTAAGCCTTACCTGCAAGTCAGTGTTGATATGATTGGTGAGCGCGAACGTGATTTAAAACTCCTTATTGATACTGGCGCAGGCTTACCTTTGTTATTGTATACCGATACGGATAGCACACTCATCGTGCCACCAAATGCCATTCGTGGGAATATAGGTAAAGGACTTGGTGGCCAACTAGAGGGCTTTCAAGGGCGGGTAAAAGAATTGAATGTAGGCACATTTGAACTAGGGGGTGTTGTCACTAATTTTCAAGAATTGGATAGTCTCTATATTTACGACAAAGCATTACTCAATGACCGAAACGGCATTCTGGGCAACGAGGTTCTTAATCGCTTTGATCTCATTATTGACTACTGGAATGAACAGATTTATATGCGTCCTAATCGTCGTTTTAAAACCGATTTTCGTTTCGATAGGAGCGGTCTAGTTTTGATAGCTTCGGGTATGAAGCTCAATACCTATAATGTGCAGTATGTACACCCTAACTCTCCTGCCGACCGAGCAGGTTTTCAACGGGGCGATATTCTTAAACGAGTAAATGGTACGCCCACTTCGCTTCTTAGCCTAGAATTAATTAATAATATGCTTCGAAAAAAGGTTGGAAAAAAAGTCCGTATTGTACTTTTGCGCGACGGACGACGGATAAAAAAAACGTTCTATCTGGAGGAGTTAATTTAGTCTTGGGAGTCATCTAGACAGAAACTACTAAAGACCAAAGACTTGCATACATGAATCTTATCTACACCCTTGACCTCATAGGCACATTTGTATTTGCTATAAGTGGTGCACTTACTGCTGCCAGTAAGAAGTTTGATCTTTTCGGTGCAGCAGTTATTGCCTTCGTGACCGCAGTAGGCGGTGGCACACTTCGCGACCTACTTATTGGTAGTCAGCCTGTAGGGTGGATGCAAGATTTAAACTATCTCTATCTCATCATTCTAGCGGTGCCATTAAGTTATGTGCTGCGCCCCTACATCCAATGGCTACGGCATACTATGTTTATGTTCGATACTATTGGTATTGGTATTTTTACAATTCTAGGACTTCAAAAAACACTTAGTTTTGGACTAGAAGCACCTATTGCAGTAATGATGGGTGCTGTTTCAGCCGTCTTTGGTGGAGTAGTTCGCGATACGCTATGCAATGAAATTCCACTCATCTTCCGCGAAGAAATCTATGCAACCGCTTGTCTGGCAGGCGGTATTTTATTTCTCCTATTAGCTACACAAATCGCGGATACAAAGCTAGTCACGTTCATAACAGTTGCTTTTATCATCACAATTCGTGTATTTGCCGTGCGCTACAAATGGCGATTACCTACAGGCGGTTAGGAACTGTGAAATAGTACCTTGATTATCCGATTTTTTTTTCAAAACAAACACTATTCTCCACTCCTATATACTGCCCATAATTAGGAATGATTTGATAGTGATTCTTATGATAAAGCCCTATCGCTTTTACTTGCCGCTTGCCTGTTTCTAGTACACATTTAGAGTAGCCAAGTTCGGCTGCCCAAGCTTCTAATTCTCTTAAAAGCTTGCTTGCTACGCCTTTCCCTCGGCATTCGGGAGCAGTATACATCCGCTTCACTTCCATCGCCTCATCAGAGAAAGCTTTGATAGCACCACAGGCGATAGCTCGCTCATTTTCGTAAGCTACAAGTGCGTATTTGATAGCATCAATATGATTGTATTGATGATAAAAAGCATGATCGTCGCCATCAACTACAGCTAGGTAAGTATCAAGTGCTTTTACAAGGGCTTTAAAATCGGGATGACTCGCATCGGTGCGGGTAAATTGTATCATAGTTCTTGCTTTTATACCAATCCATGTCTAAAAGTTGTATTAAACTGGATTGGTATTATACAAAGAAACGTACTTTTGAGATTAATATGCAACATCCAAAATATATACTTCCCATCATTGTCATTGCGCAGTTTTGCTGCACTTCTCTATGGTTCGCAGGCAATGGTGTAATGGCTGAACTGCAACAGCTATTTAAACTCCCCGTTTCTGCTTTAGGACATCTGACTTCGGCTATCCAGTTTGGTTTTATCTGTGGTACACTCATTTATGCCTTACTTTCCATTGCCGATCGCTTTTCGCCGTCGCGGGTATTTCTAGGGAGTGCATTATTGGGTGCGTTCTTCAATTTAGGGATTATTTATACTGGCAATACGTTTGTCAGTCTACTGATTTTACGATTTTTTACAGGCTTTTTTCTAGCAGGTATCTATCCTGTCGGCATGAAAATAGCGGCCGATTATTATCAAGCGGGTTTAGGCAAATCGCTTGGATTTCTAGTAGGTGCATTGGTACTGGGTACGGCTTTTCCGCATTTACTCAAGAGTGTTGGTACGGTACTCAATTGGCAAAGTGTTATTTTCATCACCTCTGCCTTAGCGTTATTGGGTGCTTGCATGGTAGGTTTTTTTGTGCCTGATGGTCCACACCGTAAAGCAAGTCAAGGCATAGATATACGCCTCGCGTTTCGAGTTTTTCGACAAGGTGATTTTCGAGCAGCGGCTTTGGGCTACTTCGGGCATATGTGGGAACTTTATACCTTTTGGACATTTGTTCCGAGCATTTTAATGGCGTATAGTCTTGCTCATCCTAGTAGCTCGCTCAACGAAGCCCTATGGTCGTTTTGTATTATCGCTATAGGAGGTATTGGCTGTGTGCTAGGTGGTTATCTCTCCATATCTTATGATGCGAAACGCATGGCTGGATTGTTTTTAGGTTGCTCCTTACTTTGTTGTTTAGCCTCTCCCCTTCTATTTTGGGTAGAATCCAAAACTCTCTTATTAGTTTATTTACTCTTTTGGGGTATGGTAGTAGTCGCCGATTCTCCTTTATTTTCTACACTAGTGGCTCAAAATGCTGCTCCCGAAACCAAAGGCACAGCACTTACTATTGTCAATAATATTGGTTTTTCATTGACCATAATAAGTATTCAAACCCTATTACTCTTGCAAGCCCTTATCCCAGCTTCATTTTTGTACATGTTTTTAGCGATTGGCCCGATTATTGGCTTATTGGCGTTACGTTCACCTAATAATGACTAGTTCTAAGAAGCTGTATTAAGAGTATATTGTCATGTCTGCAATAAATGTTTTCTTACAGACATGACGAGTTTAGTGCATACCTAAGAAGCTGTTTTGCACATTATAGCTCAACATCTATCTTGCACTATCGAAATAACGAGAGACAAAAAGTAATACCATTGCTACTACCGCACCTGCCCATTCATTATCGGCTACAGCCATATGCGCGCCAAAAGCCAATAAGAAATCAAAGAAAAAGCCTGCATACGCCCATTCTTTGAGTAGTTTGCTCCTATTACTAAGTATTGCGACCACACCCAAAATTTTAGCAATTGCTAAGGGATAAATCACATGCGTAGGATGCCCTAGACTAGTAAAAACTTTTGCTACTTCTTCATAATTGACGAAGTACATAGTGGCTGATGCTAACATCATTGCACAAAGCAAGCCTGTAGATACCCAATAAATTATTCGATTTGTTTTAGCTGATGCCATCGTATTGTTTATTAAAAAGGTCTAAGGATTGTGTATGAAATAAGTTCGTAATTTATACTGCTTCTTTTGTACACAATCCTAAGAGAGCAAGTCTCGAAATCATTCCTCGCCCCTTATGAAAAAGAAATTCTTGATACCAAGTTAATAAACTTAAGGTACTTTTTGTTCGATAGAATAAATTGATATGTTCGCTTGCAGACAAAACCGTTCTCTGGTAAAAGAAGTATGTAATATTAAATTATTACTCTACTCCTAAAAAAATAGCAATCTCCAATTAGTCAGCGCATAAAATTTGCTACTTTTGTCACCAAAAGTAAGAAGCTTGCTAGAGACATTACTCGAATTCGATTACGCTTTATTTCAACTTATCAACCAAGATTGGCATACCCCTTTCTTGGATACTATATTACCATATTGGCGAGAGAAAACAACTTGGATACCGATTTACTTATTCATTATTACTTACGCGCTTTGGAAGTATCGTTGGCAAGGATTGCTTATGATGGTTATGCTAGTGGCAACACTGGGTCTTGCTGATACGATGAGTAGTAAAGTTATCAAAAAAAATGTAGAACGCCTACGCCCTTGTAAGAATGAAGAACTTAAATCTGATGTAAAATTACTAGTGGACTGTGGTAGTGGTTATAGTTTTACGTCCTCTCATGCTACCAATCATTTCAGCATAGCTATTTTTTTGATATTACTATGGGGTTATAAGCATAAATGGCTGCCTTATGCCCTTGTATTTTGGGCGACTTCTATTGCGTTTGCGCAAGTCTATGTCGGGGTACATTTTCCGCTCGATATTGTAGCTGGAAGTTTATTAGGTATACTAATTGGTTATTTAGGCTATCAAGTTTATAAATTCATACAAGTACGCTGGCATCCAAATTTTGTTCTTTAGATAGATTTTTTAACATCTAAACATATTGCACATCCATAAAAAGCAGTATTTTGCGACGATTTAATCAAAAACAACATTTTTGCATTAAATGTACTCACACTCAAGTCAACTCATTTTAAATAAACGTATGAAGTTTTTTACAAAAGCACTTTTATGTCCTTTTATATGTATGCTTGCTTTTTGCACACAACTCAATGGGCAAGCAATAATAAAGGGAAAAATTATGGAAGAAGGCACGAATGAACCACTCATTGGTGCGAATATTCTAGTAAAAGGTACAGCAGAAGGAAATATCACCGATTTTGACGGTAATTTTGAACTCAAAACAACGGCTTCCCTGCCATTTACGCTTGTGATTTCCTATACAGGCTATTCTTCGCAAGAAATTCCAGTAACCGATTCGGATAAGGAATTAGTCGTAAAACTTTCGACGGATGCGATTGCGATGGATGTAGTAGAAGTGAAAGGGCAACGCATTTCGGACAAGCAAAAAGAAGGTGCGCTTACCGTGGAAGCCCTTGACAATGTAGCAATTAAAGAAACTGCTTCGGATAATTTCTATGATGGTTTAGGCTCTCTAAAAGGCGTGGATTTGACGGCAGCTAGTTTAGGCTTTAAAGTCATTAATACGCGCGGTTTTAATAGTACAAGCCCTGTACGTTCCTTACAAATTATTGATGGACTCGATAATCAAGCACCAGGTTTGAACTTCTCTTTGGGTAACTTCCTCGGTTCATCGGAATTGGATGTAAATCGCGTAGAAATTATAGTAGGTGCAGCCTCTGCATTTTATGGGCCAAATGCCTTCAATGGCGTAATCAGTATGGAGACGAAAGACCCATTTTTTCATAAGGGACTTTCCGCTATGGTGAAGACGGGCGAGCGCAATTTAGTAGAAACTGCCGTTCGTTGGGGCGATGCGATTAAGAATAAAGACGATTTGCCATTTATGGCTTATAAACTCAATTTTTCCTACTTACGTGCCGATGATTGGGTGGCAGATAATTACGACCCTGTAGATGGCTCAGATGTGCCAGCTACCAACCCTGGTGGCTACGATGCGGTAAATATTTATGGCGATGAGGCGCGTTCGGGCTATGATTTTTCTGCACCGAGTTTGCTAGTAGATTTTCCAGGACTTGGACAATTCCACCGCACAGGCTACCAAGAAATAGATTTAGTGGATTATGATACGCGTAATATGAAGGCAAGTGGAGCCTTACATTTTCGCCTAAATCCAGAAGATTCAGAGCAATCGCCAGAGGTGATTATTTCTACAAGCTATGGCGCAGGTACTACCGTATATCAAGGCGACAACCGCTTTTCTTTGAGAAATATCACCTTTCTTCAAAATCGTTTAGAACTGAAAAAGCGCGATAAATTCTTCATTCGTGCCTATCGTACACAGACGGGCGCAGGAGACTCTTATGATCCTTACTTTACAGCATTGAAATTACTAGAAAATGCGAAAGATGACGATGATTGGTCAAGAGATTATGTGAAGTATTGGGGAGACGTAGCACGTCCAGAAGCGATTGCTAATGAGTTCCCACAACCAATGGTAAATATTGGACCCAATGGTGAAATTACGGTAGATTTCGACCCTGATGAAGCCAATCAATGGTTAGCAGATAATAGCAATTTAATAGCTAATTGGCATGCCGGCGCAAGAGCCATAGCTGATGCTGAATCAGTAGACCGCCCGGGTATATCACAAGACTTTTTTGCACCTGGCACAGCGCGTTTCGATGAAGAGTTTGATAATATCCGAAATACACTACGCACAGAAGGCGGCACTAAATTCTTTGATGAATCAGCATTGACGCATGTGCATGGAGAATATATTTTCCGACCAACATGGACGGATAAATTAACCGTAGGTGCTACAGGACGCATTTACACGCCAAAGTCGCAAGGCACGGTATTCGATGACTTAACAGAAAATATTACCAATTCAGAATTTGGTGCGTATGCTGGTATCGAAAAATCATTGGTAGATGATCGCTTGAAGTTACAGGCTACTTTCCGAACGGATAAAAATCAGAACTTTGATTGGTTATTTTCACCAGCAGCTTCTGCCGTATATACGCCTTCTGAAAATAATTATTTGCGGGTGTCGTTTTCATCTGCAATTCGTAATCCAACGCTTACCGACCAATACCTACAATTAGATGTAGGACCAGCAATTCTTTCTGGTAATTTGACGGGTGTAGAAGGCTGGGATCCAGCTAAGAAAGGCGGTTTCGTAACAATCGAGTCATTATTTGATTATTTCGGTACTTTGAATCAAGACACCTTAGTAGCGTTACCTATTGCGGCTGTTCGCCCAGAACAAGTCCAAACTATCGAGGCGGGTTATAGAACAACTCTGTTTGGCAATACTTATGTAGATGCCAGCTATTATTTTAGTAGATATACAGACTTCTTAGGCTTTAATATTGGTGCAGATTTAGCAATTGGTGCAACTGCTTTGGATTTGGAGCGATTGCAGGTATACCGCTATGCAGCGAACTCCACGAATACTGTAAATACGCAAGGATTTTCCATTGGTATTAATCATTATTTTGCGAAATATTTTGCCTTAAATGGTAATTATTCTTGGAACAACTTAGTGAAAGCAGCCGATGATGACCCGATTATTCCTGCTTTCAATACACCTGAGCATAAGTTCAATGTAGGCATAAGCGGGCGTAATTTTGACCTACGTGTAGGCGGACTTACTATCCCGAATGTAGGTTTCAACTTGGGGTATAAGTGGATTGAAGGCTTCCTATTTGAAGGTTCACCGCAGTTCACAGGCTTCATCCCAACTTATGATTTAGTAAATGCACAAGTAAATGTACGCTTGGATAAGATAGATACTACCTTAAAGATTGGTGCTTCTAACCTACTAGATAATAGAAGCTTCCAAACCTATGGTGGCCCTCGTATCGGACGCTTGGCGTATATCTCATTAGTTTATACACAAGATAAAAAATAAAAGTATCGGGTACTAGCTATCAAGATATTGGGTATTAAGTTGTATTTGATGTCTAATGCCTAGTACCCTTGCTTTTCAATTCTCTAAACAAAAACGGTTTATTTTTTTTATGAAAAAACTTAACACCTTATTTGCCGTACTATTCTCTTTAGTACTCTTGCAAGTAAACGCACAAGAAGGACGCTTCCTAGAAGAAGTATTCGATGACGTAACAGTTACATCAGGCGTGATGTATGGCGTAAACGCTACGCTAATAGGTCTGCTTGATCCAGACAATGGTATCAATGAGGCAATTCCTGAGCCACTGATGGCAGATGTTTACGAGCCAGTAGGTGATGAATTTGGGGAGCGTCCATTAGTAGTTTTAATGCATACGGGTAATTTCTTACCTACTCCTACTAATGGCGGCATCACAGGTACACGTGCTGACTCTTCGGCAGTAGAAATCTGTACGCGCTTAGCTAAGATGGGTTACGTAGCAGCTTCTATTGATTACCGTTTAGGCTGGAATCCACTAGCTGCATCACAACCAGAGCGTGCGCTAGGTCTCATTCAGGCAGCTTACCGTGGCGTACAAGATTCACGTACGGCTATCCGTTTCTTTAAAAGTTCGGTAGACGGTGGCAATCCTTACCAAATTGATAGTACACGTATTACACTTTGGGGTAATGGTACAGGTGGCTATATCGCACTAGGTGCAGCTACATTAGACAATTACAATGAAATTTTAACCACTACAAATGGTCCTGCTAAATTCCTACTAGATGCAGACGGCGACGGCGCACCAGATACACCGATGGTAATTGAAGCAATGCACGGTGATGTGGAAGGAAAAACGGTAGGAGTAGGTCAGCCACCATTTACACCACTACCTGGTGATACTTTATGTTATCCAAACCATGTAGATTATTCTTCTGACTTCCAACTATGTGTAAATGTAGGTGGTGATTTAGGTGATATTTCTTGGTTGGATGTCAATTCACCTCCAATGATTACCTTCCAGTCAGCATTCGATTTCTTCGCACCTTATAACGATGGTGTATTGGTAGTACCTACTACCCAAGACCCAATCGTACGGGTGCAAGGCGGACAGGCTGTAATTGCAAAAGCAAATGAACTAGGCAACAATCAGGCATTCATAGATGCGAACATTGATGATATGTATACGCAACGTGCAAAGGATAATTCAGCGGCAGCAGGTCATGATTATTTTGAAGGATTAGCACCAACAGTGCTACCTCCAAACATGTTTAACTTGGATGAAGGTGTTGTAATTGATTGGTGGGATCCAAATGCACTATCACCAGTAGGTGTGCCGTGGAATCTATTACCACACCCAAGTGGAGGTACGTTCCACGAACAAGGCTTAGTGACTAATTTTGGCATGTCGGCAGAGAAGGCACGTGCGAATATTGATACTATTTTCGGATACTTCACGCCACGCGCTTATGCAGCATTGAACTTGATAGAGTCAGGTCCAGTAAATGTGGAGGAGTTTGCTTCTGAAGAAGTAAATCTACAAGCACATCCAAATCCAGCAAATGATATGGTAATGCTATCATCAGCAAAGGAAGAGCCGATGTTGGATGTAGAAATCTATGACTTGAATGGTCGTTTGCTACGTGCTTATCGTGGTATTGACCAAAACTACTTCTTCCTATATCGCCATCAGTTAGCAGATGGAATATATGTAGCCAAAGTACGCTTTGAAAGCGGCATAAAAGCGAAGAAGATAATGTTTAATTAAACATCTAAGTAGATAAAGAGATTTAAAGATGTGAGATATGACACAAATTATTCGTGTTCAGTATTTCACAAATACTAAATCAATCACTTATTTTTATCTACTCACTCATTGAAACTGACAGGCATTTTCAGAATGCCTGTCAGTTCTTGCCCTATTTTTCAACTACACTAAAACCCTATCCAGATGAAAAAATCCATAGTATTCTATGCTATCCTATTTATAAGTATACAAGCTTTAGCCCAAGAAGAACGATTCCTAAATACTATATTCGACGAAGTAAAAGTCACCACAAATGTAACTTATGGCGAAAATGCTTCGCTTATCAATCTACTTGACCCTGATGATGGTATTCATGAGGCTCTTCCTGAACTTTTAATAGCCGATATTTATGAACCCATAGGTGATGAACTCGCTGCACGCCCTTTAGTAATAGTGATTCATTCAGGTAATTTTTTACCTGTCGCTATCAATTGGAAAATAACAGGTTCTCGACAGGATTCTTCGGTAGTAGAGATTTGTACCCGCCTAGCACGCATGGGCTATGTGGCGGCTGCTATTGACTATCGACTCGGATGGAATCCACTAGCTTCTACCTATTCTGAACGTGCATTAGGCTTGATTCAAGCCATATACAGAGGTACGCAAGATGCTCGCACAGCTATCCGTTATTTTAAGCGTAGCATTGCTGAAGAAGGCAATCCTTACCGAATAGACTCCACTAAAATTACGCTATGGGGAAACGAAGCAGGAGGCTCTATTGCCTTAGCTACTGCTACGCTGGATAGATACGATGAAATTCTAAATACGACACATGGTCCATCCAAATTTATGCTAGATACAGACTATGACGATGTATTGGATACACCAATGGTAATAGAAGAAGTGCACGGTGATATAGAAGGAAAAACCGTAGGTATTGGAAATCCGCCACATTCTCCAATGGTCGATGATACCTTATGCTATCCAAACCACATAGAGTACTCTTCTGACTTTCAGTTATGTGTAAATATTGGTGGGCAACTTGCTGATATTTCTTGGTTAGAAGCAGGTGAAGTACCAATCATTTCGGTTCAATCCGCTTATGATATGAATGCCATATACGATGATGGATTTATAGGAATTCATGCTGGCGGTTTCTCACCTACATTACGCTTACAAGGGGGTAAATTTATCACGACTAAAGCCCTTGAAGTTGGTAATAATCAAATATTCGTAGATGCCAATTTTAATGATGTTTATACACAAACTGCTCGCAAAAATTCAGCGAATGCAGCACATGAATATTTAGAGGGTCTATATCCATTTACACGCCCCCCCAATAGCATAGATTATGACGAAGGTGTACCTATTGATTGGTGGAATCCAGATGCACTATCGCCTGAAGGCATACCCTGGAATATATTACCACATCCAAGTGGTTTTTCATCATTTCATGATTATGCTTTAGCCTTGAATGAAGGTATGTCCGCAGCAAAAGCCCGCACTACTATTGATACACTTATTGGATATTTTGCACCGCGCGCTTGTGTGGCTTTGGGCTTGGATTGTGGCTTAGGACTGACAAATGTGCGAGCATTATCTAGCACGAATGAGATGGTTCAGATTTATCCAAACCCAAGTACAGAAGTATTAATTTTAGAAGCTAATGCGCCTATACAAAGCATAGCAATTTATGATTTGGATGGTCAATTATTGCAATCCCACAACGATATTGAGCAAACTTCCTTTAGGCTCTATCGTCATCAGTTCGCTAGTGGAATCTATATTGCCAAAGTGCATTTTGAACATGCTATTCAGGCAAAAAAAATCGTGTTCGATTAGGCTTTTATTTCGATTTCAATTCATAAAGACCTAACTTAGCTGTACTAATAGCTTTCACATCACTCGTATATATTAGGAGCAAATGAGTCAAGTCGTTCAGCCCACAAGTATTTATGATAAAATGCTGCGTGTCACAGGCACTATTTTGGTTGCTACAGTATGGACAAGTGCATTAATATTCGGACTGTATATCCTTGCTTTCTACGCTGCTGCCTTATTCGATGGCGATGTAGCACGATGGAATAAAGGATTACCAAACCTCTACAATCCAGAGCAACCCGCTGCTACTATTGGTATTGGAGTCCACTTTGCAGCAGGTGGCGTTATTCTTATCTTAGGCTGCATTCAACTCCTAGAAAAAGTACGGGCACGTTTCCCCGCCTTTCATCGTTGGACAGGGCGCGTGTATATAGTCGCCTGTCTGCTGACCTCCATTGGTGGCTTAGTATTCATTTTTCTACAGGGTACAGTAGGCGGCACAGTCATGAGTATTGCTTTTGGATTGTATGGCATACTGATGTTTGTCGCTGCCGTAGAAACGATGCGTCATGCTATGGCACGGCGTATAGAACAGCATCGGGCATGGAGCTTGCGGCTGTTTGCACTAGCCATAGGTTCGTGGCTATACCGTATGGATTATGGCTTATGGATATTTCTAATGGGTGGTGTCGGTATGAAAGATTTTTTCGGCCCATTTGACTATTTTATGGACTTCTGGTTTTATGTTCCCAATTTAGTAGTAGCCGAAGTCTTTATTGCAAAATACCAACTATTCAAATCCCCAATAATGAAAGTCTTAGCCAGCCTAATTGTCTTGATTGCTATAGGACTGCTGGCATTGGCTACCTACTTTTTCACGAAGCATTATTGGAGTCCGCCAATTATAGATTTTTTTGTGGGGTAGATTTAGGTGGAACGCAAATGCTCCATCGAGCGTGAGAGGAGTGAGCAATAAAATTCTTATCTCACACTTCTCATTCCCTTCACTTTCTCACTTTCTATTGAGTATTTAAAGATGGAACTCCTAAAACAGATGATTATGCCCCCTTTAAAAAAGCTAGAATATGAATGAACTTAAGAGTTATTTAATCAGTGGATTTGCGTTTGGGACTGTTTTCAGTCTATTACTAATTTTCAACTTAGGCTGGAAAGTGGGGATTCCCCTTGGAATAGTGTCAGGTTTTGCTTTTGGTGTAAGGATATATTTCTTTGCGACATCAAAAACAGTAAAAGCACAAACACAAATTGCTATAACTGAAAGTAAAATAGTTTACTCAGGAGGCGCAAATCATTTTAAAAACTGGGAAGCTGTTGGCGGAAAGTTATATCTGACAAAAGATCAATTAATATTTAAATCACATCATTTCAATCACCAAAATCACGAATTAAAAATCCAAATTGAAAATATTGACCTAATAAATTATTTCAGAATATTTGGTATAGTTCCGAATGGACTTGTATTAAACCTTAATAGTGGAGTCAAAGAAAAGTTTGTCATCAATAATAGAAAAACGTGGAAAA
>JAHDCQ010000438.1 GCA_020629845.1 Saprospiraceae bacterium
CAGCACAGCGATACCGCATTTTTTATAATCTCGTAGCGATCGGAAGTTTATCGGTCGTACTCTTCTTCCATATAAGTGCGCCTGCAAAAGTGATTTTTGAAGGCTCTATCTTCACTCAAGTTATTGGGGCAGCCTTAATGTTCTATGGCGGTTTTGTACAACTCCGCGTTTTTCAGACTTTATCCATCAGCGAATTTCTCGGTCTCCGTACCGAAAGCGAGGGCGACTTAATTACAGATAATATTTATCAGCATTTGCGACATCCGATTTACCTTTCTGTGCTGCTGTTATTTACAGGGTTGCTGCTTTTGCTACCTACACTTCCCAACCTGATTAGCTTAGTTGTGACTATTTTGTACTTACCCATTGGCATCTATCTGGAAGAACAAAAACTCATCGCGCACTTTGGGAAAGCCTATGAAGAATATCGCCAAAATGTACCTTCTATTTTTCCAAAATCCTTGATTCGCTAAGAAGCTGTTTTAAAACCTATGGTTGGAATTTCTGCCCGCTATTTTTTTGTCTATTTGTCTATTTTTTGAGCTGCATAGCCGAGTTACGGAGCGAAAAAAATCGAAAAATAGACGGAAAAAGAGGGACGCAGAAAAACAAGTAGAGGTTTTAAAACAACTTCTAAAGTCTTGATTTCAATCAATGTTTTTGTGCGAATGTGCCTGCATCTTTGTGCTGTAATTATTAAGCTATTTAGCAATTCACTAAATAACAAGACAATGAAACAGTCCGCAAGCGCATTAATAGAAGACCTTATCACTCGCACCAAAGAAGTATTGAATGCTATAGAAGAATTCAAAATGCTACCCGAAGCTACACTCAATTGGCGCGCTGCAGCCGAGTCATGGAGTATCTTAGAAAATATAGAACACTTGAATTTATACGGCGATTTTTACTTACCAGAAATGCAGCGACGTATACAAGCTGCGCCCAAGCGACAAGGTGATTATACCTTCAAAAGTGGCGTATTCGGCAATTATTTTGCAGAAGCGATGCTACCTAAAGAAAAGCTCAATAGCATGAAGACCTTTAAGGATAAAAATCCATTAGGCAGCCAATTGGACAAGTCTGTACTAGATCGCTTTGTGCAGCAAGAAAAGACCATGCTCGACATCTTGCAACAAGCACGCCAAATAGATTTGGTAAAAACAAAAAGCGCGACAACACTACCCGTCATCAAATTCCGCTTAGGTGATACGTTTCGCTTTGTCATTTATCATCATCAGCGGCATATCGTGCAGGCACAGAAGGTGTTGGAAACAATGCGTGTAAACACTCAATGAGTAAATTTTGAATGACTGAATGAGCAAATGAAATCTACAATTATTCACTCATTCATAATTCTTTCATTCACTCATTGAGTACTTACCAATGCGTGTCGCGGAGGCGGTGTAGTTAATGGATTTCGTAGGAGTAAGAGAATTCTCGATTGTAGCCATCATATCTATTTGGTGGCTTCCTTTTTTGGAGGTATCTAGCCGATACTTCCCCGAATGTTTCTCTCTGAACCAAAAGTCTACATCAACACCCCATTCTTCGCCTCCACCTTCGGCGGCAAATCGGTTTCGCCCAGCATCTCTCTCAAGTCTATTTCAATAACTCGGCATAAGGACATCATAGGGATGTCATTTGCCAAGCCCTGAAACGGGTTTTCTGAATAATCGCCGATTACTTCCATCATCACATAGACCCAGCCAATGAGTGCCGTAATTGGAATAGAAAGCCATATTCCCCAATCGCCCAACTTCATCAGTTCAGGTATCATACTAAAGGGCAATAAGGTGATAAAGATGCCGACAAAGTACCGACTCATGTTGGCGTACTGTCGAGGAAGGGGGAATTTTTTGATGCGCTCGTTTTTGCCTTGTAAGGTGTAGAAGGTTCTTAGCACCTCTTCCATTTGGGTGTGGCGGAAGTCATCGATTAGGTCTTGTTCCCTTAATTTAGTGAGGTCTCTGGATTGCTCATTGATGATTTGCGTGGCGGTATTGACATGATTAATCAGGCGGTCGTGTTCCTCTTCGGGAAGGAATAGTTTTAGTTCTGTTCTTGTAATTTCGTCATCTACCAAGCCAACGCCAAACTTCTTCTGATAGTAGTTTACCCTTTTTGTAAGAAATCCACCCTGACTGATATGCTCCCAAGAGGTGGCTACCAAAAGCTGACTTCTGTGGGCATATAGCCAAGCAATATGCCGATAAATTAATCTTTTCTTGTGTTGTTGGAGTTCCGTTTCGCTTACTTTATTTTCTTTAAAGAGGTTCGTTACGTAGCCATCCACCATCATGCCCCAAGCACGACTATCATTGATGATGCCGCCCCAAATTTTACGCGCTTCCCACATTCTGTCATAGGATTGATTGTTTTTGAAACCGACATAAAAGGCTACTGCTGTACCAATGACCGAAACAGGCAACCAGGGAATATTGATGGAAATAATATCAAAATAATAGAGTGCTGCAATCGCACCCATCATTACAGTGAGCCAAGCAATATGTATAAATGTCCATTTAATTAAATCAATAAAACTGATGCTTTTATTTACTAACATACTATCGAAGTTTGTTTAAGAAAACGCATAATGAGTGATAAAATCGCTGCCAGGTGGACGGTCGACTTGGATTCAGCTGTCGGCAATCCAAAGATTTAGACGCTGATTTCCTATCAGCTTCTAAATTAAAATGCTTGATAGCGAAAAGGGCAAATTCATCAGCTAACGGGAAGTTAGCTGATGAATCGTTTTAAATTGACGGCAAAAATTATTTACGCTATTATTTTCCGCACTACATAATAATCATCGTATTCTTTATGTATCTTGAAAGCGAATCGCTGATATAATTCCAAAGGTCCTTTGAAATTCCCCTCGCAGGATGATTCGCTTTTTTTAGGATAGGCTTCCAGATAATCATAATCTGTAGTGGAATAATCGCGAATGATTTTTTCAAGTAGCTGCTGTGCAATCCCTTGTCGTCTATAATCGGGATGGATTAAAAAACAAACAATGGAACAAACCTTATCATCAGGATTATCAACGTAATCGTAGTCTCTGAGTAATCTTTGATAATTCGAGCGATTATTTGCATTACACCACCCAATTGGTTTATCCTCCTCAAAGACCAAATAGCCCGTTAGTTGCTGCTCCTTGATAAGGTTGATGACCGCAGTACGACTCATTTCTCGCGTACAGCTTTCTACATCTCCGAGGAAATGATAGTCGTAGCAATAGCATTTTGCCCTATCTGGATTTTCATCGAAAAGAATCGTATCAAAGAACAACAAATAATCGTCTTTTAAGGCTTTTGTTAAAGGTCTTATTTCAATGTTCATTTTATGGATTTATTTTCTACGCATTTAAATACCATGAGGCGGTGTTATTATACTACTACTATTATTTTGCCAACTTGAAAGTAAACAAACACCATTGTCTCATTTACGGTCTGAATTACTTTCCTTTTGGCACTATAAAGCAGTTGAATAATTTGATTGTAGAACTCTGATTTTATTGGTCTCTCACTCATGTTTACTTTTCTTTTTTGCTTACCGCTAACTTTCGCCTGCGACTGTGTCGCAGCGTAGCATTGCACCACCAACGGTCTCGCATAGCTGCAGATGCCAGCTATGCAATGTTTGTCACGTTCTGAAATAAGTTGACAGTTAAAAATTAGCTGCTTGACAAATTTTATTAAATTACAACAAAAGTTGTTTGAAAAGTGTGTCAAAAACGAGAGCAGGCGTT
>JAHDCQ010000052.1:0-16186 GCA_020629845.1 Saprospiraceae bacterium
TTAACAGTTTTTTTCAAACAACTTTCTTTGGTTTTTCACACAGCACCTATCGGAAAGCCCAAGTAAGCAATTCGGGCTTAACAATCGCTCCGCGCTTATCTCAAATTTGAGCAAGCGCGTTGCTTCAACAAAGTAAAGGCACACGCGCCACATAGTTCTCCCCTACTCTACCGAAACTTGCACCTTGGACACCTAGCAGTTCAAGTCGCTTTTTCAAATTACTCAAGCCCACGCCATGCGACGTAACACCATCCTCTCGAATTTGAAGGTTATTTTGGACTACTAAATTATCTTCTGCAATGTAAATTTCTATATTCAAAGGCGATTTTTTGTCTAAAATGTTGTGTTTCACGGCATTTTCAACCAAAACTTCTAACGTCATGGAGGGGATTTTACACGCCAATTTATCAGGCGGAATATCTATGCGATGAACTAACTTTTCCTCGAATCGAATTTTCAATAAATAAAAATAAGATGCTATGAAGTCCTGTTCTTCTTCCAAACTGCTCACTACTGCTTCGCTCTGTTCAAGTACATAGCGGTAAATTTCGGCAAGTTCCTGTATGAAGCGTTCGGATTTATCTACGTCCTCTCGCACCAAACCCGACAACACATTCAAGCTATTGAACATGAAATGTGGATTGAGTTGCTTTTTGAGTACACTTGCCTTCATCAAGGCTTGTTCTTTTAATAATTGCTGTTTTCGGATTTGCCGCTGTGCGCGTCTATCGTAGAAATCAAAAAGTTCTTCTACACCAAAAAGCAAGAAGAAAAGCAAAAAACTCGTACCAAAAACATAGCTCGCTAGTGGCGATAAAGGTGGCGGTGGCATATCGTCTCTCAAATGCGGAGGCAAAGGATGATGATGCGATTCTGATGGAAATTCCCGTTCTCGTTCAAGCTGTTGCACCCTTCCTATAGAGTCTTTATAAGTGATAATTTCTTGATAAAACCTTGGTACGCCTTGTGTTTTCACAAATAACTGTGCAGCTCCAAAAAGCACAGAACCTACAAGTAAGGTGGCGAATAATATATAGCCAAACTCTCTCAGAAGCCGCGCCTGCGGAACTTTATGCCAGGGATAGTTTTGGTTGAGTTGCTGAATTTTACTTTGGACAGGTTTTAGAAAAAAAATGCAGCCGAGAGCAAAAAAAACGACGGCTGTAAGCTCTTCTAAAATGAAAAAAAAGCCTTGTCTTGGGTCAAGGAGATTAGGCAGCGTGAGCCCAAGCAGAAAGATGAACAATAAGACAATATATGTGAGTAAACGATTCCTCATAAATCAAAGCTGAGTTTAAAGCCCAGTTCAAATGTAAGCTTAAACTTGGACTTATGCTTAAAGAGGAGACGAAGTCACTCGTCTCCTCCTAGTCATGTTCTAGCTCGGATTTCTCCGAATATTAAAGGCATTAATAGCATCTGAAATTTCATATCCTAAGCGCAGACCTTCCGCGCAATCCATACGAATATGTACGCCCAAGGGTATGCGAGAGAAGGCATTTTCTTCCGCCATTGCTTCAAAAGTATCATAGGTACGTGGTGCGCTGAGAAACTCCTCGCGTCCTTCGTGCGAACGATCCGTAAAGTTCGTATTGTTTCCGAAAGCATCTATGAAAACACCCGCTGCTGCCGACGCAAAGCACGAATGCCCTGAAGGATAGCCTGGAAAACTTGGATTCGGCCAATACACCAAGCGATACAAATTCGTCTGAAACGCTGGGTCAATATGCTCATGGATAAAGACATTCGGACGCATCACCATGTGTTCGTATTTGTACTTCCAAGTCGCTACGGCTGCATCGTTGAGCGAGAAACCAAGCTTCAAGTAAAGTGCCAATGTTTCTTCTAAGTTTAAGTCGTATTGCTGTATCAATTGATTGGCAATCGCAAACTGACGTGCTGGTGGACTCATCATCAAACCTTCCACATCATCGCTCCAAAATTCTGCGATCCATAGTTGCTCTCCCTGGTCTTTCTTTGCTGCGTCATTGATTTCGTACACCTCCTGCATCTGAGCAAAGTACGGACTCGTTGGGTCGGTGCTGTAAGGAATTGGTGCCACCGTCGTCGTTTCATCAGGCGATACTACAAAGGTGCGTACCGAACCCCAATATGGAAATAATCCGCGCTCTTCATCAGCCGAATATGTCCAATAGCCTGCACCTTTTGGCGGCTCATAGGATAGCGGCTGTGGCTCTTGAATCTGCTCCTCTGCTCTACGGTCACTTCTACTATACGCAATCACCTGTTCCGCCACATAGCGTCCCCAAGCTTCCGAATCACGTACTACGCGCTGTGGCAGGTCTGCGGATAAGCTTTCGCCCAAATTTTCTTCTAAGTCATCAATCTTCGACTTGATATTGTCAGGCACATTTATCAAAAAATGGTCGAGTGTGGTAGCAAAGGCTTCATTCAATGCCAACTCAATGTTCACATTACCGATACCGCCATCATTGTTGCCACCTGGTCCATTGCCACCACGACCTCTGTTGCCATTTGGTATATTAATTTGGAGTCCTCTTAGTTGCTGACTCATAGATTGGTAGCCTTCCATAGCTGGCACAGCCGTCTCATAACTCGCTAGGTAAATGTATGCCATTGCTCTCGCACTTGCATTTGGGCGCATACCTGCTGCATATCGCTCTACCTCTAGCAGTACTTCTGTCCATTCGTGTACTACATCGTTCTCTACATCGGCTATGGTAGTGGCGGTGAAATTAGCTGCCGCTTCATCGTCCGTAAATTCATCATTGGAAATTTGCAAAAATTGTTCGTCGAGCAGCTCTTCATCTTTGCTACAAGATTGAAAAACGAATACTACTGCTAACATCAGGAGGGATAAGAAACTTACTTTACGACTTCTCATGGAATAGAGTTTTAAAATTTAAGTTGGAAAATAAGCAAGCTATCTTTTGATCGCTTGTCTTCACAAAATTCATGTTTGGCCAAAGCATGAAATGAAAAGTGTAAAGTTTTATTTCTTATAAATTGAAGATTGTTGTAGTGAATAAAATGTGTATTTGTTTGAATTATGACTCAAGATTCAGAAAATAGAAGGGCTTCTCCAACTTAAAAAAGCTGAATGACGGATAGGACGCGATGAATGGGGGAAAATACAGGAAGAAGCAATTAGCAGATTTGGGAAATAGCATTTAGCTCGGATAAGAAAGCGGCTATCTTTCGAGTAGCAACGCTAAGTTCGCTACCATTATCCATAATGACTGCACACTCCTTCCCTACTCGCCTTACTTTGTGGATTGCATTTAATTGAATCAGATAGGAGCGATGTATTCGGAAGAATGCTTGCTGCGCGAACTGCTGCTCTAATTCCGCAAGCGAAGTATTGATAAATACTTTTCTACCATCGCGCTGATACAAAAAAGCATATTTGCCATTGGATTCAAAGTAGGAAATTTCTGAAATAGCGAAGACTTCTTTATGATGCAAGCTTTGGAAAACAATGCTATCAGAACTAAAGGCTGATGCTTCTTGATTGGGTTCATCGAAGCTTTGCGCTTCTTGTACTCTATCTACTGCTGCTCTTAGATGTTTGATATTGATTGGCTTCAATAGATAGTGCATAGCCGCATATTCAAATGCTTTTACGGCATGATTGTTATAGGCTGTAACAAAAATGGTCTTGAACTTATGATAAGTACTTCGTTCCAATACTTCAAAGCCTTCCCCATCGGGCATCGCAATATCCAAAAAGACCAAATCGGGCTGGACTTGTTGGATAGCCGCTACACCAGAGGCTACGTCTGTTGCCATTCCAAGCACTTCTACCTTTGGGCAGTAATCTTCTAGTAATTGTTGTAGGGTTAGTCGACTGTGTATTTCGTCGTCTATGATGAGGGTGCGTATCATGTGTTGCTTTTTCGTTTCAATATAGTTCATAAAAGCGAAAAGTCCACCCCGAACAGTGGACTTTTCAGTTTTTTGGGGTGAAGTGGATTTGATTTGGATGTTCTCATAATGAACACATCATATAAAACGCTCCCTTACGAAGCTCATGATATTCTATTTACGTATCTACAATCAAAAAATATACATGCTGTCTGCTCATGCTTTTCGGCTGCCCGAATTTATATCTTTACTTTATCAATCAATATAAAAAGGAATGAACGTAGCCATTATAGGAACGAACGCGACTGTTATGGCATAAAAAACGGGAAAAGCCCACTGTTCGGAGTGGACTTTTCAACTTTCTTGAGAGATTCTAATATAAAAACCTAACAATCAAATAAGAATGTTTGTGAGGGGCTGCTATGCTTTATGTGTATAGAGCAATTATTTCCATAATCAGAGATTGTAAATTTCTTAGTACAAAGACTGAAAGATATATCGGGATTATCAAGAAGATTACACTGATAGTCTGATTGAAAGCGAACTGATAAATAGTCATCTCCAATACTCCAACCAGGAGGAAATATATTATACCATACATTTGGTAGTGCTTTGTTATATCCCAAAAATGGTCCACAATTAACATACAGTGCAACGCTGGCATATATTCCATTAATAGACATTTGCATAGAATGGTTAGGGACTTCTAATAATGGGCAAGCACTATAAGTGTTATCACCACCAAAGCAAAATGAATACCCCGTAATATCAAATTTAAAACAAGGCTGAGAAACTATATCTATATCTTTTCGTCTCTGTTCCACAGGAGTATCCTCCATATCATTCACTATTAATAGTGAATTAGGAGATACAACTTCTTGCTCACAACTCATGAGTGCACTAAAAAATAGGAACATTATTACAGGAAGAAAATAAGTATTTATATTCATGATTATCTTTTTTAACTTTTTTAGCCTAAAGCATACACTCTCCTTGTTGTCCTGGCCAGTTGTATGCTGCTTCTATAAAATCATAATAAGAGTTTGTCGTCCCATTTGATGCTTCTACATCTACTCTAACCTCCACACCATCACCTACGGTACAAGGCATAACTACTGTAGCAACACTTCCATAATATCCTATGCTAACCCAGATATTATTCTGTCTTATAGACCAGTCATATGAAAAAGTTAATCCTTCATCACAATCGGTGACGGCTCTTACAAAAGCCTGTCGGCAAGGACAGCTAAACGGAGATCCTTCAAATTCAAGTGTAAAACCTCCAGAAGGATTTACATGCTCTTGTTCACAACTCAACAAACAAAAACTAAATATTAGAATTGTGTAGAGTACAAATCTTAAATTGTTCATATTTTTTTATAATGAATTTAGTACTGTGTAAATTAAACAGATTCGTGTTTTGACCGAGCTAGTTTTTTCACGCTTCAAGGCGCAAAATTGGGAACATAACTAGTTATGAAGCCGAATTCTGGAACGCGTAAGTGGGGAAAAAATAGCCATCAAAAAGCCGAAGAAATTTAGTTTACAGTGTATTTAGTTTTTTCTAAATAGAAAAATTCGTTCTTTGACAATTTTGGTGACTAAGTTTAATCTTTATAAAAAACTTATTTACACAGTAATGAGTTAGTGTGCAGTCAATTTATCAACAAAACTGTCAGAGAACCAAAAAACTTTACTCTATTGATATTTCTTTATCGAGACATACCGGACAACCATTGTTTGGATTGGGATTACAATAAGCAGGATGATAAGAATGATGTCTTATAATACCAATCATTCGACAGTCACGTTGCTCTATTTCACTCAAGTTAGTAGAATCTAGGAATTGAACTTTTTCTCCAAATATCATCTCCCAAAAAGTATCCCATTCCTGTTCAGATAAGATATTTTCTATATTACCATAGTACACACTCAAAATTTTTCCTCCTGCATCAAATAATAAACCATCTTTGAATTGCTCAAGAATTTCTGGAGAAAGTTTATTTATTGGATAAATGTTGTCATCTACTAAATCTTGAAAATCTGCAATGCTGTGAATGCCCAATGTAATTGGATTTTCATCAATTATGTCTAGTACTTGTTTCTCCTGACAGGCAGTTGAACATAGATACAAGACGACGAGAGCAAAAAATATTTTTCTCATAACGACTTAATTATTGTTTTGAAAATTGAATTTGTCTCTCCAAATCTATATCTCTCTTACTGCAATACACAATAAAAAAGAATAAGCGTAGTCAATAGAGAAATGAGCGTAGTAACGCTATAATAATAGCTAGCTACTTTTACCTAAATTTGTTAGATGAGGCAATGGGTATTATTTTTCTATTATATCATATGTTATGGATTACTGCTCGGACAAACACACTACAAGCAATTCAGGCTACAAGATGGCTTTCCAAGCAATGAAGTCTATGATATATGTCAAGACGAATTAGGCTACTTATGGTTCGCAACAGATCATGGTCTGGCGCGTTATGACGGCTTTCAGTTCCGTGTATTCACTACAAAAGATGGACTAGCAGATAATACCATCTTGTCTTTTTTTGAGACAGAAAAAGGTATATTCTACAATTACTATGCAGGTGGTTTGGGGCAAATAATAAATGGACAGGCGCGTGATTCGGATATTTCAGATTTGACTAAAAAATGTTGTGGCGATCCTTATCTACACATTAGTAAACTCATAGCACGACAAGACACGATATGGTTTTGTAAGCTAGGAGATAAACATAAGCATATCTACCAAATTGAACTATCAAAACAAGCAGTTACAACAATTGAGCTGCAAGAAAAAGAAATCGGAATACAGCGTGGTGATATCAGTCTTATTAGCAGAGACTATTATAACAAGCCTACTGAACATGCGCTTATTTTTGATAAAGAAGGCTATATAGAAGGTAGTTCAAGCATTAATAATGTTTTTTCTCATGCGGGATATACTTATGCGAATACGAATTATCACTTTTATAATACGGATAAAAGCCTATCTTTTCAGTCTGACAGCCCAATTCTAAGAATCAAACATTTTGGAGCGTGGTATTTGGCTACAAAAAATGGAATTTATGTACTAGATGCTGAATTGAAGATACAGCAGCGGTTATTAGTTGGGAAGTACATTACAGGTATTTGGGTAGATAATGCCAAAAATATCTGGGCAAGCACACATAATGAGGGGATTATTTATATCCCTGCTATCCAAACAGAACAAGTAGAGATTGATTTTCAGGACGGGAACTTTATACAGCAGTTAACGAAGTTTAATCATCAAATCATTGGCTATGGGAAACATTATCCATTCTATAATCTTACAACAGCAAGTACAATAGAACTAGGGAGTCGAACCGTAGATATCGAAAATATACAGCCTATACGAAATTTTTTGACACATGGCTATGGCATGAAGGTAGTTATTGATACAATGTGGCAAGTACAGTCTTTACCATCTTACAATTATCATCACTTCCGCAATGATACTTTGTATGAGTTGGTGATAGGCGACCCGCCGTCTAAAAATAATTCACTGCACGCACCAATCAGCAATTTGTTATCAGAACCAATCATTACTAAGTCTTTCCCTATGCCCTCTGCCATGCGTAAGAGTAAATTGTTTCGCAACTTCATCGCTATTTGGAACAAGGATTTTTATTGTGAAATGGATTTACAGAATGGTAGTTGCAAAGAACCACATAGAAGTAAAGATCTCCAGTATACACGTATTATTGATGTGGAAGAAGCCCCTATCAAAGATTTTTTGGCATTTGCAACAAAAAATAAAGGCGTTTTGCTGCGATACAAGAATAAAATATTACCAATCCAAGAATCCGATGGTCTCGCAAGTATTATCACCAAAGATGTATGCTTTGAAAACGATAGTACACTTTGGGTGGCTTCATACAAAGGCTTAAATAAGGTACATTTAGGCTGGTCTCCATCGCTTTATGTCAAGGATATAGAACATTTCAATCGTCAGAACTTATTGCCTTACGATGATTTAGAGTTTTGTGAAATCTTGGACGGGGAATTGTGGTTTGGTTCAAAATCACAGATACATCATGTGCCTACTGCTGCGTTTCAATTTCCAAAGATCGTTCCACGCCTAGATTTGAAAACCCTAAGTGACCAAGATACTACTTATCAAGCATCAAATACCCTATTACAATTATCCAAGTATCAGCGTGATATTCGTATTCACTATCAAGCTATTGCTTTTAGTAATCAAGGTAAGGTACATTATCGCTATCGGCTACGCCCCAATAATGCAGAATGGAGAATAACTACTAATAATAGCGTACAGTTTTCAGATCTTGTAGCACAACACTATCAATTTGAAGTACAAACCAGTACTGATGGAGAGGAATGGTCAGAAAAACAAGTACTTGAATTTCGTATTGCACCCAAACTGACGGAAACGCCGCTGTTTAAGTTACTGCTAGGTGGTGCGATATTATTAGCAGCCGTTGGTCTTGGCTATTGGTTCAATCAGCGACGCTTACGAAAAGTACTACAGGAGAAGCGCATTATCGAATCAGAACAAAAAGCCCTGCGTTCCCAGATGAATCCGCACTTCATTTTTAACGCGCTCAATAGCATTCAGTATTACATCGCAAGAAATGAAAAATATGAAGCCAATATCTACCTTGCTGAGTTCGCACAATTGGTACGCCAAACCTTTGAACACTCTAAACATGGACTAATCCCCATAGAAGAAGAGTTGAGCTTACTAAAAAACTATGTGAGTCTAGAACAAATGCGCTTCTCCGATAAAATGGAGGTAGATTGGAATATTCAAATAGATAATAAAAAAGCTTTTGTACCCACCATGCTCGTGCAGCCTTTCATAGAAAATGCAATTTGGCATGGCATTAGCCCTTTGAAAAATAGGCGCGGCAAACTTCAAATTGATTGTATAGAAATGACCGATACCATTCAATTTAAAATAAGTGACAATGGAAAAGGGATAGAGCATAGTCGAAAACGAAAAAAGTCGCGCGGAAGCGGTATTAGCATAACGGAGGAACGCCTGATGCTTTATGAAAAAGAATTCGGAAAACCTATGACTTATGATATACAATCTTCTAATACAGGAACGGTGGTTTCTATTTCGCTTTCAAAATTGGAACTCTAAAACAAAAGGGGCAAACGCATCTTTTCAACACGTCTGCCCCTTTTATATTCTAGCTATCTAAAGATAGTATGTCTTTCTTTACTCATCAAAATCAAAAGTATCCAAAAAGCGCGTATGGAAGTTTCCATTACGGAAATCTTCATTTGCCATCAATTTCTTATGAAATGGAATGGTTGTTTTTACGCCTTCTACGATGAATTCATCCAAAGCACGTTGCATTTTGCGGATGCACTCTTCGCGCGTTTGAGCTTTGCAAATGAGTTTTGCAATCATGGAGTCGTAATAAGGCGGAATCATATAACCCGCATAGGCATGCGTATCTACCCGCACGCCGTGTCCTTTAGGACTATGGAAGTATTGAATCTTACCTGGACTCGGACGAAAACCATTGAAAGGGTCTTCCGCATTGATACGACACTCCATCACATGTACACTACCTGGTAGATAATGTTTTCCGCTCAAGGGTTCGCCTGCGGCTATTTTGATTTGTTCCTTTATCAAGTCATGGTCTATCACTTCCTCCGTCACAGGATGCTCTACTTGAATACGCGTATTCATTTCCATGAAGTAGAAATTGCGGTGCTTATCTACTAAAAACTCCACGGTACCACAACCTTCATACTTTATAGCTTCGCCTGCTTTCACGGCTGCTTCACCCATGCGTTCGCGCAAATCATCGGTCATAAAAGGCGAAGGACACTCCTCTACCAACTTTTGATGCCGACGCTGAATGGAACAATCACGCTCCGAAAGATGTACTACCTTGCCATATTGGTCGCCTACTATTTGGATTTCGATATGGCGCGGTTCTTCTACAAATTTTTCGATATAAATACCATCATTACCAAATGATGCACCTGCCTCTTGACGCGCTTGTTGCCAAGCCGTTTCAAATTCTTCTGCTTCACGTACAATTCGCATCCCTTTACCACCGCCACCTGCGGTAGCTTTAAGTAAGATAGGATAGCCAATTTCTTCTGCTATTTCAAGTCCTTCTGGAATATCTTGAATCAAACCTTCCGAACCTGGCACCACGGGTACATTAGCCGCTATCATGGTTTCCTTTGCTGTGATTTTATCACCCATCTTCCGCATCATGTCGGGCGTTGGGCCAATAAACTTCACACCATAATCCGCACAAACTTCTGCAAATTCGGCATTTTCCGCCAAGAAACCATAGCCAGGATGCACGGCATCGGCATTCGTGATTTCCACCGCTGCCATGATTTGCGGAATATTGAGATAAGAAGCAGTACCCGAAGGCGGCCCGATACAAACGGCCTCGTCCGAAAAACGTACATGTAGACTATCTCGGTCGGCAGTAGAATATACTGCAACCGTCTTAATCCCCATTTCCTTGCACGTACGTACAATACGCAGGGCTATTTCACCTCTATTTGCGATTAGTATTTTCTTAAACATAAATTGAGGGATTATCGGTATAATGGCATAGCAGCATAACGGATTTTTCCTCTCCGATAAACCGATAGACCAAGCAACCGATGTCCTAAGCTTCTACTAAAAATAAAACTTGATCGTATTCGACAGGCGTAGCGTCCTCTATGAGTACCTTCACAATAGTACCGCTGACCTCTGATTCAATTTCATTGAACAGTTTCATAGCCTCTACTATACATACAGTTTGTCCTTCTTTCACACTATCGCCTACCTTAATGTAAGGTGGTTTATCAGGTGAAGCAGAACGATAAAATGTACCCACAATAGGAGAACGAATTTCTAGATAGTTGCCTGCGGCTGCGGGTGCAGCTTCGCTAGTAGCTGTTTTTTCGGCGGATGCTGCTGCTGGAGCTTCTGCCTCGCTTGGTGTAGCAGCAGGAGCAGCAACCTGAGGAGCAAAAGAAGCTTGTGGAACAGCCGCCACAGGAGATGGCATAGGGATAATTGAAGGCGCATTGCCCGATGCTGCGGATTGCATACGTGCTTTGCTATATTCTTTCGTACGCACACTCAATTCGAATTCACCATCTTTCATTTTGAATTCTGAAAATTTGAGCTTGTGTACTAGTTTGAGTAATTCTTGTATATCGTTGTAACTCATAGAGTGAGAATTATTTGATTAGTAGGCAAATTTATTTAAGAGATGAGCTATGAGTGATAAGTTATGAGTAAATTTATAATTTATCACTCACATTCATAGCTCTTAAGATTTTACACGCTCCATATAAGCACCAGTGCGTGTATCTACTCGTATCTTGTCGCCTGTATTTACGAAAAGTGGTACGCGCACCTCTGCTCCAGTCTCTACCTTAGCAGGTTTTAGCGTATTGGTGGCTGTATCCCCTTTTAAGCCAGGCTCCGTATAGGTCACTTCTACCTCCACGCTTGGTGGCATCTCCATGGTCAGTGGTATTTCTTTTTGGGCATGGAATAATACGTCTACCATCATTCCCTCCATTAGGAACTGTGGGTTATCAATGAGTTTTTCTTCTAGAGAGGTTTGGTCATAGGTTTCAGAATTCATAAAGTGGAACCCAAAATCGTCATTGTATAAGTACTGAAACTTACGACGTTCGATACGCACTACATCAATTTTGTGTCCCGCAGGAAAAGTGTGATCTAGCACGCGCCCTGTGGTCAAACTTTTTAGTTTGGTACGCACAAAAGCCGCCCCTTTACCTGGCTTCACGTGTTGGAATTCCACAATAGAAAAGATATCATGATTGTGGTTGATCGTCAATCCATTACGAATATCAGATGTACTTGCCATTCTTTCTAGTTATATGATAATTTCAAAATGAGGGACGAAGATAGCAATATCAAGTGATAATCGGGTAACAATTGGTAGGAATTGGGATAGTTACTAATTTGCTGCAAATTAAAAACCTGAGCATGACATCATGCTCAGGCTCTAATACGGGTGTTCTTCGACTTCTGATTTTATGTCTACAGTCATTTAGTGCTGGCTTTATCTACGCGTAAAATTTTCTCCATTTTGCGCCCCTTTGCCAATTCATCCACTAATTTATCTAAGTATCTACATTTTCTATACACCTCAAACTCTATTTCTTCAATTCGATAGCCACAAATTACGCCTTTGATAAGGTGTGCATTGGGATGTAATGTCGCTTGTTGAAAAAAGGTTTCAAAGGTCACCTTCTCCTCAATCAGCTCTTGCAGTTTAGCTTCATCAAACCCCGTTAGCCATTCTATGACTTGGTGTAATTCCGCTTTGGTTCGCCCTTTCTTCTCCACTTTCGTTACATAATGCGGATAGACGGAGGCAAAGGTCATCTTTGCCACTTGTTCATTTTTTTCTGCTGTTACTTTCATTTTTATTCGATTTTTGTATGCTGCTTTCTCTTTGCTCAATAGCTTACATTTAATGCTCTAAATCAGTTTGCCTTTGAAATCTTAAGGATAGCAATTTGTTTTCTTGTATCTGTTTCTTGGTCAGCTCACTAGCTTTCTTGTTAATTATTCTTTGTAGTGCTTTGAATTCATTTGAGTTGGTATTTACTGCTCCAACGCCAAGTCCATTAATTCCGTCTTCTAGTGTTTTATTGTTTTTCATATTTGGATATATTTCTACTCAGTTTGGTCTCTTGGTGTGGATATGAATATCAGGCTTTGATGCTTGCTGCAATATTTTATTTTTTTAAATATTTTTTCTCAATCAATATTGATTTTTCTTCTTTGTTATGTATCAGCCTCAAGGAATTAAGGGCTATATTGTTTTCTAATAATCCTGAAATTTTATAAACATAGTTTTTGTTGTTATCTTCATTAAGTAAAATAGCATTTCCTGTAAATTCAAGTAAATCATCTCTTTTTAATAATTTATCATCTAAAACAAGTAAGTTAAACTTTAATTCTTGATGATTAATGTCACTAAAAAAATCGTTTTTATAGAATGTACTATCTAAATTTTGAAGTGTCTCTTCTATTTTATTCTTTACTATTAATTCAGAATTTGCATTTAAATTGTGAATTTGTTCTTTATTTTTAAAAAAATTGACCAATATATTGTTTCCGAAAATTAATACAACAAGAGAAATAATTAGGGAAATTAAAGCTATAGAAGTACTAACCTTATTTAACCTACCAGAAATCGCTTCCGTATTATTGTATTTTTCTTCGAATTCTCTTGTATTTAGTTTTTCTGAAATCTCAAGTATTGAATAGGCAATTCGATTTTCTTCCAAGCTTGCAAGCTCACGGGATAATATTCCTTTCCGTAAATTACTCTCTAAATCATATAATCTACTTTCAAGTACTAAAATTTGATTTAGATAAGCTTGATTTTTAGACGAAATACCTTTCTTTAGCAATTGAATTGCTTTTCTAATTTGACCTTCAGCTACCAATTGTTGTACCGTTGCAATATCCATATCTTAGGTGATTATAAAATTTGAAAGAATGGTTCTTTTAATAATACATGTCGATTGTACCTTTCAATTCCATGCACTATAGAAATGAATAATATACAAAGTATACCAGCTAATTTAGTTGACCGATTATCGTCATTTTTTGATTGTATTTCTTCTAAAAGGATTTGTTGAAGTTCCACTTTTTCTAATTCTGTTATTGTTTCAACTGTATGCTTTATTTTTAAATTTTCTGGTTCAATTCTTCCATAAATTACAGCAAATGCAAAACAGCCAAGTATACCAAAAAGTAGAGTTAATTTGTTGTTTGATGAAAACCCTATTGTTATAAAGTAAATTGCTGCTGTTATTGTTAGTGATTGCGCACTTATATCTTGAAACTCATTAATTATCATGTAATCAACTATAAAAATTGGCGCAAGAGGAAAAACTATTATTAAAAATAAACTTGACAAATAATTTTGCCATTCCATTGGGATTGCAAAAAGCATTTTGGGAGGAGTTTCTTCTTTTTTGAAATTTCCTTGAGAAGTTTGGTCTTCCATATTTTTTCTTTTTTACTTATTGCTACTGATAATAGTAGTACTAGCACCTAATATACTCACATTATTCACCACAAAAATATACCAAAACGACACTTATTCCAAACCCCACAAAATAAGCCCTCTCGCAAAAACAACTTCGGGCTGACACGCTCCATGCCAACCCGAAATATATATCCATAAAGAGAATAGACAAAAAGTCTACCATCTATTAAGCCTCTTTCGCCAAAAATTCCTTCACCCACTCGGAAGTCACCGACTTTGGACGCTCCAATGGCATACCCATGGCGCGCGACCAACACATCGCTGCCAATACACCCAATGCACGAGAAACCCCGAACAATACCGTGTAATAGCCATACTCTTTCAAGCCATAGTGTACCAGCAATGCGCCAGAGTGGGCATCTACATTTGGCCAAGGATTTTTCACCTTACCCAAGCTCTGTAGAATTGGTGGCACGACATCAAATATCTTCCACACCACATTCACGATGTCATCATCTTTGATGTATTCTTCTGCAAATACCTTTTGTGCCGTAAAGCGTGGGTCAGGCTGGCGCAATACCGCATGTCCGTAGCCAGGAATCACACGCCCTGCTGCAAGGGTATCTTGCACATATTGCGCGATTTGCTCCTTGCTTGGCGTACGCGTACCCAATTGCTCCACCATATTGAAAATCCACTTAATCACCTCTTGGTTTGCCAAGCCGTGTAATGGCCCCGCTAGAGAGTTCATCCCGCCTGCATACGACATATACGGATCGCTCAAAGTAGAGTTCACCAAGTGTGCCGTGTGTGCCGAAGCATTACCACCCTCATGGTCGGCATGGATAGTGGTATATAAGCGCATCAGATTCAGGAAGTCTGGATTACTGATGCCCAACATGTGTGCATAATTCGCTGCCCAGTCCAAGTTCGGATCTGGTGCAATATGCTCGCCATTGTGGTAGGTTCTGCGATAGATATAAGCCGCGATACGTGGCAGGCGTGCTATGAGGTTCATCGCATCTTCGTAGGTTGCATCCCAGTAGTCCTTCTTGCTCATGCCTTCTGCGTAGCGTTTTGAAAATACGCTATCGCCTTGCATCGACACAATTGCCATCGAAAACTGCGTCATCGGATGTGTGTCCGCAGGTAGAGCATCTAGTACCTTAAAGGTCACGTCTGGCACATCTGCGCGTCTTGCCCACTCTTTCGAGAGCCAAGCTATGTCCTCTTCGGTCGGAATTTCGTCTACGAGCATCAACCAGAATAGTCCTTCTGGCATAGGCTCGGTGCTGCCATTGATGCGGGGTAGTTTTTCGCGTAGTTGCGGAATGGAATATCCTCTAAAACGGATACCTTCTACCGCATCTAAGGCTGATGTCTCCCACACCATCATTTTTACACCGCGCGCCCCTCCGTATACTTGTTTGAGGCTAACTTCACCTACTTTCGTACCGCCATGCTCTTTTAGCATAGCCTTCATTTCTGTCGTTAAAGCAGATGCTTTTTCTTGAAACTTTCTCTTCAAGGGATCCATCATCGTATATTGCTATATTTTAAGTTGTGAATTGGATGAGTTGCCTAAGCAACTATTGAAACCTATCCTACTATTTAATAATTCAATTGCTCTAAAAGTTTTGAGATTTCTTCTTTATTTGCGCCTGCTGCTTGCATTGTTTTTACTTCTTGGCGAATCGCATCTTTGCGTGCCGCTTCACTAGCATCAAAAGCATTGGCTTGTTCGCCATTCATCAGGCGACGCACTTGTACTTTAGTCTGTTGCAAAATGCCTTGATATTTACGCTTATACAAGCTTGGCTCGCTTGCTTTGAGCGTTTCTAACTCGGCTAGGTTTCGATATTTTCGATTGATAATGGTGCTTACTGCTGTGTTTTGTTCAGCAGTAAAATTATACGTGTTTGTCCATTCTTGAGTTTCAGTCGCCGCATTTTGGGCTTGCCCAATGCCTGCAACTGCAACGAAAAATAGCAGAAAGAGAAGATTTTTCATATATACCGAAATTTTGCGCGCTAAAATAAAATTTTCCTTGACAATTATTGCGTTTTAGACTTATGAGTTTGCCTAATTAGGACGTAATTTTTGTATCAAGTAATCTTTTGTGGTTTTAGAACGTCAAAATATAGGCGTTTTGTTTTTGATTTCATCAAATTTGGGCTTAAATACTCAATGAGTGAATATTTAATGAGCGAATGGAATCTATCATTATTCACTCATGGAGTACTTACATACCCTCTACCTAAAATAGTTAAAATCAAGCAATAATGAACATAAAACACAGTTTTCTATTTATCCTAACTTTT
>JAHDCQ010000052.1:16286-19623 GCA_020629845.1 Saprospiraceae bacterium
TTAAAATCAAGCAATAATGAACATAAAACACAGTTTTCTATTTATCCTAACTTTTTTACTATTAAGCACCACGGCTTGTAAAACTAAAAAAGGAATTGCTACCAGTACGGAAGGCAAGTTAACAGCCGAAAGTGTGCAGAAGCGACTCATCAAAAATCAACTCAATGCGGAATGGCTAGTAGGACGCGCTAAAGTGAGTATCAATGGTGGCGGCTTCGCGCAAAGTGGCACAGCAGAGTTGCGCATGCGAAAAGATAGCGTGATTTGGATGAGCGTTCGCAAATTTGGCTTTGAAGGTGCGCGCGCACTCATTACGAAAGATTCTGTTTTTCTACTAGATAAGCTCAATCGAAGATACGCAGCCGAGGATTTATCTTTTCTAAGTAAAGAGTATAATTTGCCTGCTAGTTTCAGCACCTTGCAAGCTATGCTGCTCGGCAATCCGATATTTTTAGGTATGGGAGAAATGCAACTCGAAGAAGGCGATGCACAACTCCGCTTAAGCAATGAAAGCAATGGGCGCAAAAGTAACTATGTGGTTCAAACAGAGGAGTATCGCTTAGAGCAAATGATATTTGAAGATACGGCTGAAAAGCAAACGCTTACGAATACCTATGAAGGCTACAGTACGTTGGCAGATGGGCAAAATTTTTCCTACATTCGCACTATTGATGTGGATAGTCCAAGTACTGGTGAATTGGGCTTAAGATTAGAATTTACAAAAATAGATATTAATATCCCAACAAGCATACGCTTTGAAATTCCACCGCAATACACCAGAATGAAATAGAGGCATGAGTGGTTTAAATGAGATTATAATGCTTAAATTGATAAGTCAAATTAGTAGAGGGTATATGGTAGAGGGTAGAGGGCGAAACCAAAGTTTCTCTATCCTCTACCCTCTACCCTCTACTAAAAACCTTGCGTTAATCATGTTGCTGCTGGTGTTTATCCCTTTCATTGGGCAAGCACAAAGTCAGCATGAATTGGAAACCAAACGCCAATCACTCCTAGAAGAAATCAAAAAAACGGATAAGGAACTTAAGCAAACGAAAGCCCAAAAAGCAAGTGCCTTAGAGGAATTTCTTGCCTTGCAATCTCAAATTAAAGTCCGACAAAAATTACTAAATACCCTTTCTACGGAGTTAAATGTCCTAGATCGTGACATCACGCGCTCGAATGCTGCTATTGAAGCCTTAAATGAAGATATGGAACGCCTAACGGAGGAGTATGGGCAAATGGCAAAGGCAGCTTATCGGGAGAAGATGAGTGGCAATATGCTCTTATTCGTGCTGTCGGCACAGAGTTTTAATGATGCCATGAAGCGTTGGCGATATATAAAGCAGTATGAAGCCTACCGACAAAAGCAAGCCAAACTTATCGCAGAAACAAAGGAAATATTGACTCGAAAAATTGAGAAACTAGAACGCGATAAAAACACCAAAGAGAAAGCAATTAACATTGAGAAAGAACAAAAAACCTTATTGAGTACCGAATCGAGCCGAAAAAATAAGTTAGTAAAGCAACTAAAATCGGATGAAATTGCTTTAGTACACGAGCTAGACCAACAAAAACGCCGCGAAGAGGAACTAGAAAAAGCTATAGAACGTATTATAGCCGAAGAAGTGCGTCGCAGTAGGGCTTTGGCTAGAAATAGAAAGCGAGAAGGCGAAGCATCTAGCGAGTCGAGTGCTACTTATTTTGGCGATTTGGCAGCAAATTTTGCTTCTTCGAAAGGTAAATTGACTTGGCCCGTATCTGGCGGTACGATAGTGAAAGGTTTTGGGCGACATCAGCATCCAAAGTATAAAAACGTAGTCACTCAAAACAATGGCATTGATATTAAGTGCGATAGTAGGGCAAAGGTGCGTTCTATTTTTTCGGGCAAAGTATCGCATCGGCAATTTGTGCCAGGCAATAAGAATATGGTTATCATTGCCCACGATAATTTTTATTCCGTCTATGCAAATTTGGAAATCGTGGCGGTCAATAGAGACCAATCTATTAAAAAAGGGCAACTCATAGGCGAATTGGGCAGTAGTAAAAGCGTACTGCATTTTGAAATTTGGCGCGATCAAACTCGTCTAAACCCCGTAGAGTGGATCGCGCGGAGATAAATTTGTTTTTGTATTCATCCTTTGTAAAAAAAGACAATGGCAAACTGGAATTTAGGAGAAGATAAAGAAAAAAAAGGCTTAAAACAGGAAATAGAGCAGGCGATACTAATAAGTGTGCAACGGCAGGGACAAGAAAATGCAGAGGCAGAAGAATATCTCGATGAGTTGGAATTTTTGGCGCACACGGCTGGAGCAGTTGCGAAGCGACGTTTTACCCAAAAGCTAAGTTCGCCCGACCGCCGTACCTATGTAGGGAAAGGAAAACTACAAGAAATATTAGAGTATATCGAAAGCCACGAAGATGTAACCCTTGCTATTTTCGATGATGATTTGACGGGCAAGCAAGTTTCCATTCTAGAGGAAGAACTCAAGGTAAAAATTATTGATCGCTCGACTTTGATACTGGATATTTTTGCGCGGCGTGCAAAGACCGCACAAGCAAAAACACAGGTCGAACTCGCTCAAATGCAATACCTGCTACCGCGCCTACGTGGATTATGGACGCACTTGGAACGCCAACGCGGAGGTATCGGAATGCGCGGACCAGGGGAGCAAGAAATCGAGACGGATAGACGTATCATTCGGGATAAAATCTCGGTACTAAAGAAACGATTGGCTAAAATTGACCAGCAAAACATCACGCGTCGTAAGAATAGAGGCAATATGATTCGGGTAGCTCTAGTGGGCTATACCAATGTCGGGAAATCCACCTTGATGAACCTCTTGAGTAAGTCCGATGTATTTGCCGAAGATAAACTCTTTGCTACTTTGGATACTACGGTGCGAAAAGTAGTGTTTGAGCGCATGCCTTTCCTGCTGTCCGATACGGTTGGATTTATCCGAAAACTACCCACGCACTTGATTGAGAGTTTCAAATCTACCTTAGATGAAGTGCGAGAAAGCGATATTTTGCTGCATGTGGTAGATATGGCGCACCCTCGCTTCGAGGATCATATCAATTCGGTGAATAAGACATTACACAGTCTAGGGGCGAATGAAAAGCCCACGCTCTATGTGTTCAATAAGATAGACCTTTATCGCAAACAGTATTTTGATGCCTATTTAGAGCCTGAAACCCGCAGTGAACTCGAACAAGAACTCCAAGACAATCTACGCGAATATTATCAGACCGATAATGTATTCATTTCTGCAATTACAAAAGAAAATATTGAGGAACTGCGCGCCAAAATGCAGCAACTAATACAAGATCAATACTTGCA
>JAHDCQ010000052.1:19723-22754 GCA_020629845.1 Saprospiraceae bacterium
AAAAACTTTAACAAAAAAAATTTTATTCCGATTCTTTTACTGCAATAGTCCTTCCTATTGGGCGTTTTCCTTATGAACGTTTTTCTATATGAAACTATATTCGGCTCACCAAATTTATACCTAATTGCTTAAAAAGTAGCGTCACGATATTTCAGAACGAAAACTATATTTGCGGCGTTCTATCTATAAAAATGATAGTATCGTCGAGTTTAACAATTTTAAGCAACCATTAGAATTTAATTTTGTCACTAGGAATGGAAAAACGAGGAATCAGAATATTGAAAAGCTATAAATCACCTGTTTTAAAATTTTATGCTATGAAAAATCACTCGATTGTTATTTTACTTTTGTTCTACATTCATTTAGCAACTACTACTTTCGCACTAAGCAATTCTGTTTTGGGTGCTAAAAATCCTGTCACAGAATTGACAGAAGGTTCTGGCTTAGTACAAGCTGTAGAAACGAGCTTAGTAAGCCATATCTGGGAGTCCGCTAACACTACTTACTTATTCCATGAGCGAGGACTGGTTAGTCAGATTACAAATGGCAGTCACACCCAAGTACAGTGGTGGGAAGTATATGCCGAAGATGGACAGGCTTATTTAAAATTGTACAGCGAAAAAGGCGAAACCCGCTTCCAAATTACAGCGCAAGACAACACTCAATGGGTAGCATTAGCCAATAATACCCCCCTAGCTATGAAAGCTACGCCGATTCATGCAGCAACTGCTAGAACAACGGCTATGCGTAATTTGGTAGGTACTTGGAGCAGCACGATGTATCCTTCGCATTTGATAGCGCATATGGAATCGGAGCAAGGAAAATCTATTGTGAGTGTGGATTTTCGCTATTCCATTAAAGCTAATGGCACTTTTCAGAAGACGCTGCGTGTGAATGGTGCAGTACACCAAGCTAAGGCAGGCATTTGGCAACTTTCTGCGGATGGGAATTACTTTATCCTCCATTTTGATAATGAAGATAAGTCATTCCAGACCTATGTCGTGAAGGTGAAGCACTTGTCTTTGGATGAGTTAGTACTCGATCAAGCTTTAGTGACTTGCGAATTGGAATCAAAGATTTGCGGTCAGATGAATACCTTCTTTTTTAACAAGCGATAATATTCAATGAGTGAATGAAAAAATGGTGAATGCGTGAATAATTCCAGATTCCATTCGCTCATTCAGTCATTAAGTGCCACACAGTATTTATTTAGGTAAAATTTGGGAGCAAGATTTTTTCGATAGTTTTCTTAAAAAAATCAGTGCATAGCCGTCGCTACGGACTTATTTTTTTAAGGAAAATAGCGGAAAAAGATGTTTTTCAAATTACCCAAATAAATACTGTGTGGCGCTTAAAATATTCACTCATTGGTTATTTAGAATCAAGTATAAATTAGCGGCGAGCATAAGCGGAATGTTTATGCTCGCTTTTTTATTTACTACTTCCTGATTCAGAGTGAAAAAAGCTGTTAAAAATCCCTTATTTAACGCATTTTATGTATCCTTTGAACTAGTAAAACCGTCTATAAAATAATACAATAAAAGTGGCATTTAGCAGGAACTTTATCTCGAAAATGCCTGTTCATTTTGTATATTAGTAATTAGAAAAGCAAATTTTATTAAATTTCTCTTTTTACGTTAGAAACTTTATTTGTTAATGTAGTAAAGCACATAATTAATGGAAACATTAGAAAGACAAAAAGGCAAATCACGACCTGTTCTAATTTCAACTTTGTCTACAGCCGTAGCGATGGGCGTGGCGTATGTAATGTATAATCGTCGTTCAAAAGAAGAAGATATTACGAAGCAATTGAGCGCGCCACCAGAGCAGACGTTTCGCCTAAAGAACATACTTCCGTTTAGAAAAAGAAAGGCGGATGTATACAAAGATGATAGCGATATTGGATATTGCTAATATCATCTTTTTACAGATGTTTTCTACCTTCTACGCTCACTGATTTGAATAGCCAAGCTATTTACAGCCTTTCTATTGCCTAATAACTCGTTTCATCAATTTCTACTTTACCCCAAAAGGCACGATAAACAATATAGGTATAGGTCAAAACCAAAGGCACGCCAATCGCCACAAATCGTAACATAATACCTAATGATTTTTCGGAAGAGGCTGCATTGTATACCGTGATGCTATTCGCGGAATCGTTTGTAGCAAGTAGTAGCGTAGGGTATAGCTCGACTGCTACTAAGATTAATAGGAAGCAAAAGGTCAAAGAAGAAAATATGAAAGCTCCTTTGAATTGTCGTTTTGTAACTAAGCGCGGAACATTAGCAATACATAATATTGCACCGAGCGGAATGAAGAATAAAGCAGCATTATTTTTGAAGGTATCCGAAAGGTGTGGAATGTAAAGCAAAGTATAAATACTCAAAACAGCAAAGAGTAGCACGAATCCAATAATGGCTCTACGCAGTAAGCGTTCCACTTTATCGAAGAGTTTGCCTTCGGTTTTTAGACAAAGATAAATGCCGCCGTGCAGCGTCATCAGCACTACTGTAGTGATACCTAAGAGTACTGCAAAAGGATTGATAAACATCAACCAGTTGCCTGTAAATTCATGTTGTGCATCCATTGGAAAGCCTTGCAAGACATTTCCTAATATGACACCCAGCAAAAAAGCCAGCATAATACTCGATACGCTATACACCACATCCCAGCCTCTGCGCCACCACCGCATGGGTTCTTTGCTTCGGAATTCAATAGAAATTGCCCGCAGAATAATGAAGAGCAAAAAGAGCATAAAGGGAATATACATCGCGGAAAGCAGCGTGCCATAAAACACAGGAAAGCCCGAAAATAGAATGCCGCCTCCAATAACCAACCATACTTCATTGCCGTCCCAAACTGGCCCAACGGCATTCAACGCGATGCGGCGACTCATATCTTTTTTGAAAAATAAATGCAATGCGCCTGCGCCCAAATCGAAGCCATCCAAAATGGCATAGCCTGAAAAGACGGCACCGACCACCAAAAACCACCAAGTCGGATAATCTAAGCCAAGAAATGTTTCCATGAT
>JAHDCQ010000439.1 GCA_020629845.1 Saprospiraceae bacterium
AGTCAGATGCGAAAGTTGAATATGTTATTTACTAGGCAAAACCGAATTTCTGAAAACTTTCTAAGTTGAGAATGAAATACCTAATACTTAATACCTTGTACCTAATACGTCAATAGTTACAAACCATAAATCACACAATATGAGACATCTACTATTGTTCTTTATCTGCTTATTCGTTTCGACACTAGCATTCGCACAAAGTCCTATTTGTGGCACAACTGCAAGTACCCTGCCTGATATGGACTGGAAAAAATATGAAGCCTTCAAAAAAGAACGCTTGAATAATCCATTGAAGTCGCCAGAATATACTTTTCCTGTCCAAATTCATGTCATTCGCAATGATAAGGGACAAACGGATATTGATGTTAATTCTATTTTGGATGAACTCATCTTTAGCAACAGCTATTTCACAGGACATGGTATTGAATTTGTGCATTGTGGCGATGTACGTTACATTGATAATAGCGAATACCAAAGATTTGGTAGTCAAACAGATGGGCAAGAAGTCTCTTATTGTAGTGTGTCGGATGCTTTGAATATTTTTGTAACAAATACTGTTTTTGCAGGCAATGTACAAGTGTGTGGTTATGCTCATTTTCCGTGGTTCGATACGAAAATGGTAGTGATAGCGGATAAGTGTAATTCTGATGGCTATTTATTCGCACACGAATTAGGGCATGCGCTTGGGCTATTTCACACCCATGAAACTTTCTTCGGGGAAGAATTGGTGAATGGAAGCAATTGTGAAGCTAGTGGTGATTTCATCTGTGACACACCTGCTGACCCGCTACTTGGCTGGAATAATGTAGACCCTTTCTGCGTATATACGGGCGACGATAGAGATGCCCAGGGCGCGACTTATGAGCCTGTTCCTGCCTTCATTATGTCCTATGCGCGTTCTTCTTGTCGTCGTCGTTTTAGTCCAGAACAAGGCATTCGTATGCAGTTTATGATTGAAGAATATTACGCGGACTACCTCTGTGAAAATATCATCGCTCGAACGCCTAATAGCGATGCCTTAATCACGATATTCCCAAATCCAGCTACCGAATTTGTTCGCGTACATAATCGAGAGTGTGCAGAATTTGAAATCAAACTTTATGATACCACAGGGCGCACTGTTCTTAGCCAGCAAAATGACACCTATATTGATTTAGAACGCGTACAAAATGGTATTTACTACCTACACCTCCAAGATTTGCGCTCCGATTGGAGTTATGCACAATCTATTTTAGTACAGAAATAAATCTGGCTTAATCAGGCTGCCAATATACCCGTACACGACGATTTTTAGCCCTATTTTCAGGGGTGTCATTCGCTACGCTAGGAACTTTTTCGCCTCTGAAATCGAGCTGTATGTTTGCAGTAGGCACTTGCGCTTGCAAATAATCCGCTACCGCCTTTGCACGACGTTCAGACAGGGCAATATTATAAGCATCAGAGCCTTTACTATCCGTATGCCCAACTACTTCGATGCTGGCTTTTTCGTACGATTGCAATGCTTCAATAAGTGGTTCCATTTTTGCTACTGCTTCACTTTTAATGGCTGACTTATCAAAATCAAAATAAAGCAGTAGTTCCATAGGTGCAGGTGGAGGCAATACTGCAATTGGTTCGGGAGCAACAGTAGCCAGAGGCGCGCATTCAGGACGCACCTCAAAGCGAATAGTACGTTCGCTCTCCGTCGTCAAGTCAAAAGATTTATTTAGACGGGTACTATCATTGGCGTACTTAAAACGCTGCATAAATTTCCCATCGCGCTGCTTCATAGAGAAGGCATATTCGCCTGTAGTCGAATTGCTACGCGCACGCATAAGTAACTCATTGGTAGCTAAATCGTAGAGTTCCACTTGCGCTTGTACAGGATTTCCATCACAATCTGTCACTTTGCCTTCTATCAATACGGATGGCGCAGGCTTTACAAAATCATTTTCTTCTCCGATATAAGCATAATAAATATCGCTATTTCGCACAAAATACGCATCATTGCCTGCCGCCCCAATGATGAAGCCGTAGTCATCTTCTTTCGTATTGAAAGGCGCACCAATATTGAGGACTTCGCTACAGGTATTATCTGCACGAAGCGTCGTTTTCAGGATGTCTATACCTCCCGCGCCACCGTGACCGTCCGAGCCAAAATAGATGGTTTCATTATCCGCAGCAATAAAAACCGATCGTTCATCCTCCTCCGTAGAAATGCCTAAGCGTTCAGGATATGACCACTTCCCACGTACATCGCGCCGGCTGATGTAAATATCCATCACGCCATCATAATATGGGCCAGCAGCTACTAAAAAAATGCGTTGATCGGGCGAAATTGCCATGCCATCTGTAGCATATTGCTGATATTTATAGAGACTATCTCTGAAGAACTGATTGATACCACCGAATAAGCCAACAGAATTTTCCCAGTCTTCTCCATACAGTTCGGCGCGGTAGTATGGTCCACCAGAACGTTCCCAGCCCATTTTCCAGCTTTGGAAATAAACCGTCTGTCCGCCTGGTGAAATGTTTGGTTCATCCTCGCCTCTACCTGTATTTACGACTTTAGGTAAGTAGTTGGGCCTTTGCCAAGTACTATCGCTACGTTTGCTATACCAAATATCGCCATCATACTCCTGTTTATCATCAAAAAAGACATGCCCTTTCGACGACCAAGGGGCTTCTCCCCTACCCGACATAAAGTATAATTGTTTGCCATTGGGTGTGATAGAAAGATTGGTTTCTCGATAGTCCGAATTGAGTTGCGTGAGTAGATAAATGCTTATTTCTTCGCCTTTTTGAGTATCAATTTGGGCAAAAATTGAAGTAGCAAACAGCACCAAAAACAATGGCAATAATCGCATAGCTAGTGTTTAATTTATCTAAACAGTTGCATACTGTTGAGATAGATAAATCGCTAAAAATGCTTGATTTATTGCCAAAGTCTTATCTTTCTAAACTTGTTGCGACTTGTCTTCGTAAGCTACCTCCTTTTGCACAGGCCGATAAGGTGAATCTGCTTGATGTTGCTTTATCATTCGCCAGCCCAAAAACATAGACGCATACAGCAACACAATGGAAACAATCATCAAACCATCTGCCATTTGTTGTAGGATAAAGAAGTCGTATACCCCATGTAAAAGCGTAGCAAACAAGACTGCACGAAGCAGATGCATATTGCGTTCTTCGGGTTCAAATTTAGCTTTGCCTACAAAATAGCCCATCACAATAGCAAATACGCCATGTGCAGGCACAGCAGTAAAGGCGCGTATTAAGGTGATTTCCAAGCCAAATTTAGTAGCATAAATAAGGTTTTCAAAGGTTGCAAAGCCCATCGCAATCATCACGGAATAGACGATGCCATCATAAGGTTCATTAAAGAATTTTCGCTGAAAAGGATAGGCATAGAGCGCGAGGAATTTGAATAATTCTTCATTCAGAGCCACAATAATCAAGGCAACAGCTAGGGTAAGTAGTACATTTTCGGACTCATGCAAACCGACTCCATCTGCCCACTCTTCGATACGAAGTGCAGGAAATGTAATAAGCATTCCAAGCGCGAAACATAACACTAAAGGCACAGCCTGTTCTTTCTCATATTTATCTTGCTGAAAAATGAGAAAACTTATCACCAAACCTGGCAATATGGCCAGCAGAATAATCAATATATCATTCATAAATGCTAAACATTAAATGGGACGTGAGCTGTTTTAGATAAGTAATTAAAGCTGCGGTAAACACCCTAGT
>JAHDCQ010000440.1 GCA_020629845.1 Saprospiraceae bacterium
CGCTTAGGACAACCCCGCGAAATCGCACAATCTATCGCCTATCTATTGAGCGATGAGGCTTCATTTATTACAGGCACAGCTTTGTATTTGGATGGCGGTATGAAGGCATGATAAAAATAATCCATATGAAGCGAAAAATAAAAGTAGAAGGACAAGACATATCCATCATCACAATTGATGATAATGATTTTATATCGCTTACTGATATTGCAAAACAGGGGTCTGATCAACCCCGCTATGTTATCCAGAATTGGATGAAAAATACCAACACGATTCGATTTTTGTATGCTTGGGAGAGTTTACATAATGCTAAATTTAAACGCATCCATTTGGATGCGTTTATAAGTGAAGCTAGTAATAATCGAATAATTTTCTCTCCAGAAAAATGGATTGATATGTCGGGAGCAATAGGCATGATGACTAAACGTGGACGCTATGGGGGTGGCACATATGCCCATAGTGATATTGCATTGGAATTTTGTTCTTGGCTTTCCCCTGAATTTAAAGTGTACATTTTAAAGGAGTTTCAGCGACTAAAACGGGAAGAATATCGCCAGAAAGATTTAGAGTGGCACATATCCAAAATTACAGATAATATTGACGAAATTAGAAATCTATTGGATACTATCCCAGGACAATCTCTTGCTCGTAATCGTTTAAATAACTCAAAAGACAATATCTAACAATCTAAGAAAAATGGCATCAAGATATTTCACAGCAGAACACGAATTATTCCGACAAAGCCTACGCACTTTTTTACAAAAAGAAGTCGAACCCTACATAGACGAATGGGAAGAAAATCGCCGCATTCCGCGCAGCCTGTGGAAGAAAATGGGAAGCATGGGCTTTCTAGGACTCGCTTATCCAGAAGAATATGGCGGTTCCAATCTGGATTTCTTCTATGATGTGGTTTTCAATGAAGAATTGGGACGCATCAATTCGGGTGGATTCAATATCACGCAGCAAGTGGTGCAGTATATGTCTTCGCCTTATATTTTGAAATATGGCTCGGAAAAGTTGAAGCAAAAATACTTGCCAGGCATCATTTCTGGTGATTTGATTTCGAGTATTGGCATCACCGAACCAGGTGCAGGCTCGGATGTGCAAAATATTCAAACTCGTGCGGTGCGCGAAGGCGATTATTACATCGTAAATGGAGCAAAGACCTTTATCACGAATGCAGTATATGGCGATTTCATCGTAACCGTAGTAAAAACCGACCCTGACGCAGGCGCAGCAGGTATTAGTCTATTAGTAATTGATAGAAATGCAGCAGGTGTTTCGGCACGTAAGTTGAAAAAACTTGGCTGGCACGCTTCCGATACTGCCGAACTGAATTTTGATGATGTAAAAGTCCCTGCCGAAAACCTAATTGGTGAAGAAGGACAAGGCTTTTATTATCTGATGAATGGCTTGCAATTGGAGCGAGTTTGCTTCATTCCAGGCAGCGTGACGGGCATGGAAACGGCAATGGAAAAGACTTTGCAATACATGACCGAACGCGAAGCTTTTGGGAAGTCCTTGACACGCTTCCAAGTGCTGCGGCATCGCATCGCGCAATTGGCATCGGAAGTGGAGGCTTTGAAGGCATTTAGTTATTACTGCTGCCAACTCTATAATAAAGGTATCTATGATGTGAAGCTCTGCTCTATGGCGAAGTTAATAGCAACGGAATTACACGAAAAAGTTGCAACCCAATTGCTGCAAATGTATGGCGGTTACGGCTTCATGGAAGAATACCCAATGGCGCGTTCCTATCGCGATGTGCGTGTGGGGACAATCGGCGGTGGTTCATCGGAGGTGATGCGAGAAATTATCTCCAAAATTGTGATGAATGACATCCAATATACCAAAGCAAAAACGAGCTTCAAAAGCGCGGGTGAAGGCGACGATAGCGACATCAATTACTTCACAGAAGAGCATGACCTTTTCCGTCAAAGTTTCCGTGCTTTCTTAGAAAAAGAAGTACGCCCAAATGTGGATGCTTGGGAAAAAGCCCGCGAATTACCACGCGACATCTTCCGTAAATTTGGCGAAATGGGCTTCTTTGCCATGACTGCACCCGAAGAGTATGGAGGCATGGGCTTGGATTTGTGGTACAATGTCATCTTCGATGAAGAATTTGCGCGAATGAATTGTGGTGGCGCGGCGGCTTCTATCGGCGGGCATCCGCTGCTAGGTATTACGCATCTCAAACACGAAGGCACAGAAGCGCAAAAGCAAAAATACCTCGTGCCAAGTATCAAAGGGGAAATCGTAAGTGCCTTAGCCATTACCGAACCCTTCGGCGGTTCGGATGTGCAAGCGATTCGGACGACAGCCATACGTGAAGGCGATTATTATATCGTGAATGGCTCGAAGACATTCATTACGAATGGTGTGTATAGCGATTTCATTATCACGGCAGTGAAAACCAATCCTGAGGCTGGAGCGCATGGTATTAGTCTGCTCATCATAGACCGCGATATGGAAGGTGTGAGTGCGACCAAACTGGAAAAACTCGGCTGGCATGCTTCCGATACGGCAGAGATTGCTTTTCAAGATGTAAAAGTCCCTGTAGAAAACCTATTGGGGGCGGAAAATGCGGGCTTTATGTATATCATGCAGCATTTCGTTTCGGAGCGTTTATCGCTTGCGATTGGTGGCTATGCCAATGCAGAATACGCGCTAGAATTGGCTTGCAACTATATGAATGAACGCGAGGCATTTGGTCGTAAATTGAATAAATTTCAAGTGCTGCGACATCGCATCGCACAGATGGCAGCAGAAACGGAACTCGTTAAGCAATTCGTATATAGCATTCTCTATCGCTACCAACAGGGCGAATATGTAGTGAAGGAGGCATCTATGGCAAAACTACTCGGCACCCAACTCGCTGATCGCGTGACGACGCAGTGTTTGCAGATGTTTGGCGGTTATGGTTATATGGAATCGTACCCATTGGCCCGTATGTTCCGCGATGCGCGTTTGGGACAAATTGGTGGTGGTACATCGGAGATTATGTGTGAGATTATCTCGAAGATGATTATTGAAGGGAAAGGTTATGCTAAGCCGAGGGTGAAGAAGAATAAGGTGGAGGCGGTTGGATAATTAACATAAGGTGGCAAGCATTTTTCAGGAGTGCTTGCCATCTAAATCCAAAAATCTTATGTGGCATAAATTCAGAATTTGTATTTGGCTAATACTTTTCTTGGGATGTAAAAATCAGAAAGATTATATAGGCAAGTCTAACACTCAACAACCTAATGTATCTACTCAAAGTTTAGACGATGAATTAGCCGAACCTGCGATTTGTATTTTTGAAGATTCAGACTATACTCTAATTGATTTTCATACTGAATTTGGAGATACTATAAGTACAAAAAACATCTCTAGGCGGCTTCCTGATTTAATAATTCCCATGAATCGAGCAATAAGACGAGTCATGAAACGAGGAGATATATTTTTTAAAATTAGTGAAACGAATCGAGTAATTACGGTTGGGGTTTTAGAAGATGAAGGCGAATATCTAGGCGTTTATGCCTATGCTGTAGATAGGCAAACGTGTGAAATTTTAGGCCATGTGCAATTGGCTGCTGAAACAGCTTGGGAACATGGTTATAGAAATATGTTTTCCATATTCCAGGATGAAAAAACACTAGTTCGGATAGACGAAGCTGGTTCAAAAAATTGGGGAGATTATAAGCAGTGGAAAAGAGGAACTACAACAACTTTGATTAGCTTTGAAG
>JAHDCQ010000441.1 GCA_020629845.1 Saprospiraceae bacterium
AGAATTTTGAATGAGTGAATAATTCTAAATTTCATTCGCTCATTCAGTTATTCACAATTCACTCATTGAGTACTTACAGATGTGAGACACAAATTATTCGTGTTCAGTATTTTATAAGCCTTTAATCTGGGGAATAAACATGTCCAAGTACTCAAGGTCTAATCCAAAATAAAGGACTCCAAATCTACACGGAAATTTTCATCGCTTTGCACCAATAAACGGTCGCGGATGCGGGCTTTGGTATTGGCTTCCAATTCACCTGGTCCAAGCCTAAAGAGTAGTTCTACTGCCTTATGTGGCTCTCCGATTTGTAAGTAATAGCGGGCCGCTTTATTGATAACTTTAGGGTTAGCGCGCTTACCAAGTTGCTTAATATCTTCATTCAGACCTTTGCGAAATTCGGTTTGTTGCCGAGTAGCATTGCGCAGCGTAATATCAATAACCTGTTTCGTATAGCTAATCAAGCCCTCCGAGTTATTCTGCCCTACTAATGCTGCTGCTTGTTGGAGTCGTTTGATGGCTTCATCCGTAATCCCTAAATCTAAGCAAGTGCGCCCATAGGCATAAAGCGCGACAAGATTGGTGGAATCCGACTTTAGCACAGTATCGAAATCTTTAATCGCCCTTTTATGATTATTTAGCGACCAATATAATACCCCTCTGTTGAGGCTTGCGAGGGTATAGCCATCATAATTATTTAGAATATTGCTATACGCCTCAATCGCTTTTTCTTTGCGGTTCATCAGGCGGTAGCTATCGGCAAGGTGCAATTGTTTGAGTAATGCAAAATCGGTTTTCAACTCGATAGTATCTGAAATCTTTTCCAGTATCCGAATTGCCATGAGGTGTTCACCAGAGCGATTAGCACCAATTCCTAAGAGCAGCGAATAAATTGTAGCATCTTCTTTGCCTGATAGTTCGCTACTAGTGGGTATAGAAGTTTCTACAATAATAGAATCAATAGCTATATCAGCCATAGGACTAGGACTGAGTAAATTGAACTGAAAATTATCCCCCAAATCCACAAAGTGATAGCGCGTTTTATTGATGCTTTCTGATGTATTTCTCCAAAAAATGAGATCGGTTTGGCAATTTTCGCCAATGGCTTTTGCTTTTTGCAAGGTATTCGGGTAGTCCGCATTATTAAAGTTGATATTAGCTACTTCGCAAGCAGCATTGAACGCTACTGCTCTACTGACACTATCTAGCTTTGCTTTTATTTCATTGGTTGCGTCCGTAGCATATTGATAGGGAACAATAAGGGTTTGCCAATGGGATTGACTATTAAAATCAGGGCAGAAAGCAGCCTTTGGAGCTATGGATGAGGGCATCAGTGAAAAAGTAGCAACTGCCAGCAATGCCAATAGACCTAACCCAAGTCCATATACTAAGTTTCGATTATTGGAAGGCACTGGAGCAAGTAGCTGTTCTTCTTCCTTGAAAGCCTGATCTACTTTTCGGAGAATAGTACCAATTTCTGCATTTACATCTTCTAGTTCTTGAGCAGCAACCTCTTCCGAGATAAGATTCATAGAAGCTTTCCGATTGGCACGCTTATAAATAGCCATCAGTTGAATAATCTCATCGTATAATTCGGGTGCTTTCCGCTGGTGGCGGTCGAGGTATTTCCACAGCACTGTTAAAGCATCGCCAGTATCACCTGCTTGCACTCGTTCGTTCACCTGTCTTATTAGCGTAGCCTTGTTCATATTCTATGATTCAACCTATGCTTATGCGATTATAGCATAACTATAGTTTCATTCAACAAATGATCTTAGAAATTAGTAGTTTGTTAAAAAATTGTGTTGAAGAGCTTACAAAACACATTCAAAACGATAGGACGTGTATGTAAATATTTGAGACTATAGGACTTGCTGAATGAATGTATATAAAAAAACAAATATACGTTTTCTGGGTAAAAAACCAAGTCTTAATGAGGATTCGGAGGCTTTGAGTTAGAATCGGGCTTAAGATAATTATTACACAATTCCTTAAGCCCGATTACACTATTTATTCTTCTTCGAATCGAAGTTCTTGTATACGTTTTTTCGCGCTATCTGATTTTAGATAAATATATACGCGAAATGTTTCATCCTGTGTTTTCAAGTTACCAATGCAATAGCTGGTCTGATTACCTGCCGACTTGCCCTGATGTACTTGGCTAAATGCTTTTGGCTGATGTTGCTGAAAAAAAGCATTCACCATTTGTACCGCTTGGTTTGGATTGCAGCTTGCTTCTTTATTCAAGACCGCTAAGTCCACTTGCTTATCAAAGTAAGCACCAAGTGTGGTAGCATCGCCTTGCTGAATTGCTGTTGTAATTTCTGCAACGCTAGAATCGCCGCCACTAAAACCTAAAATCGGAAACAATACGATTAGTATAAAATGTGTCATGGGAAAAGGATTTAATAAATTTAAAATATGTTCTGGATATGCGAATAAATAGCCATTTTGTAAAATTAAATAACAGGCTATTCATTTCGTCTGTAACGATTAATTCCAAATAAAATTGTGTAAGCTAATTTTCTAGATTTGACCTAATTTTTCCCTTTAAGTATTGTTTGAATTGAAAGTATGTAACACTGTGGGTAAGCTAATATCTTAATTACAAATTTACCCCTTCCTACGGATAGTAATAGAAAAAGATACAAATTTTAACATAAAAAAATCGTAACTATTAAGAAGAGAGAGCAGAGACCACTTTGTTGAGACCCGCCTGCCGTCGGGCAGGGAATAGAGACTTAAGGGAATCGGCAATAAATAAGGTACCCATTATGGCGCAGTTATTTTCTTCTTCTAAAGAATTGAAAAAATCAGTGCATAGCCGCGCTACGGACTTATTTTTTCGATTTTTTAGAAGGGAAAAGAGCAAGTCAGAGTGGGTAGATTATTTTTTGCCGATTCCCTAAATACGACTTTTTCATCATCCTCGTCTCTGTTTTCATAGTGAAACGGTCTCTGCTCTCTGTTCTGCTGAATAGTTACAAAAAATCTTGTGTTATTTCTAGCATCAATTATCTCTATGGAATGGCAGATTAATAAAGCTACTCAAGAATGTACATTTATTGGTGTGCCATTACTATACTAACATTGTCCGAATCACTTGTATTGCACCCTTTTGCCAATCCAACTGCTTATTCTCCTTACTATGAATATTTTTAATAATTGGAGAAATATCAGAAATCCCTTTTAGGTATGCCCAAATATGCATCATGTGTTCTAGCGGTGTAGCATCAGCGCGAATCGTGCCGTCTTGTTGCCCGTTTCGGATTTCATCCATGAGGAGTTGTAAAGGAAGTTGCGCCAGTTCATTGACCTTATCAAAATAAACACAGGCTGCAATTTTCTGATGTGCTTCAGTAAGCGTATTGGCTTCGTTGGTACTTCTTAAAATGCCGTAAAAATCTAACATGACTTGGTAATGCTGCGGAGCAGTTTTGGCATAATCCAAATAGCCCATTGCAAAAGCAGTTACGCGCTCCAAGCCCGTTTTTCCTTCCAAATCCAATTGCGCGAAATAAGTTAGAAATTTTTGAAATGCCTTTTTCACGACTGCCAAATACAGATTTTCCTTCGATTCAAAATAGCTATACAAAGTCGTGCGGCTACAATTTGCCACTTGACAGATATCCGAAATCGCTGTCTTGGAGTAGCCTTTTTGGAAAAAGACAGTTTGTGCATGTTGAATAATATTATCCGCCCGACTTTCTTTTATCACCGCTTTCAT
>JAHDCQ010000442.1 GCA_020629845.1 Saprospiraceae bacterium
AAGAAATAGCGCAAACGCAAGATGAAATTGACCGCGACCTCCGTGATTTCTATACAGAATACGATCCGCTAGAAGTGTCTATACTCGACCAAGAGGAGTATCAGAAATACTATGCAGGGCTTTCTAAAGCAGAAAAAGCACTCATTGAGAAAGGCTATAATTTTTACCAAATTACCTTCGAGATGCTCGGTGGTTTACCGATGCCAATTATCTTTGAATTTGAGTTTGCTGATGGTACAAAAGAACGCCACGATATTCCTGCTGAAATTTGGCGCATGGGCAACACTACGGCCAGCAAAGTATTCCGCACCGAAAAAGAAGTGGTAAACATCGTGCTTGATCCTTATTTAGAATTGGCAGATACTGACACCTCTAATAATTACTATCCGCCGCGACAAGAACTAAATCGCTTTGAATTATTCAAACAGCGCAATAATCGAAGATGGGGTGGTGGCGAGAATCCAATGCAACGCGCTAAACGCGCAGCGGACAAAGAGAAGCAAGGGAGTAATTAAAACATATTATAAAAATTTAAATATTAAATAAATTTGTAATGTGTTTTAAAGCCGAAGATTCGATGAGTCTTCGGCTTTTTGCTTATTATATTTTCAGGTCAGTTTTTAAACACCCGCGATAAATCCAGCTCAAAATCTAACACGGCACACTTTATAGTCATTCCTTTTTTATAAGCGTCCATTTGTAAATAGACATTTCCATCTGCTTGTGTGCATTGCGTAATGCTTTGCTTCTGCACATCCAATATCCAAACTTCAGGAATTCCAGCCGCTGCATAGAGTGGTAACTTTTCATCGAAATCATAGCCGACTGAACTATCTGCTACTTCTATCAAAAAATAAACCTCTTCTCCTATTGGATGACTTTCTGTATAGTCATCACTACGTAGGTGTAAAATAGCAAGGTCTGGTTCGGGTTCAGAATGGTCACTCAGACGCACAGGGTCTTGCACACCAATAATAGCTTGTTCAGCAAGCTCTTGATTTAAGATGCGATTCAATATTTTAACATAACCACCATGCTTACTTCCAATAGGAGACATCCGTATAATTTTTCCATGAATTAATTCTACTCTATCTGAAGCCTTGATAATGCCCGATTCATAAAGGGTATAGTAGTCCTCTACACTCAAGGGTTTTATACTGACTTGTCTATTCGCTTGTGATGTCATGCTTTGCATAATTATTCTTGTTTCAATTTATGGAATTAATGGGGTAATTGCAAATGGACGGGCGACTTCAAGTTGGCCTGTCCATTTCAGTAAGTATAAGCACAAATGGACAGACAAACGAACTTAAAGTCGTCCGTCCACAAGTCCACATTTTTACACAAAATCCCTATCTTGCATAACAAATCAAACACGAATGGCTCAAGACCTACGCGCACTCATACGAGAAAAAATTGATTTTCTAGACAAAGCCCTTGTTTTAGAAACAGATGCGAGTAAGCAATTCAAGCTGCAAAAAGAGATTGAGACTTTAAAAGCACAGCTTGCGGAAACGAAAACCCAAATCCTCACGCGCCTACCACAGATGGAAGATGCCCTGATTGGGCGCGAGGCAGTGCTGGAAGAGATGCACCAAAAACTGAATCGTCAAAACCAAGTACTACTGATGAATGGCATGGGTGGCATTGGGAAAACAGCACTTGCCATGACCTACGCCCAAAGCTACCAGAGTGAATACGACTATGTGGTGTGGATAGAACAAGTGGGGATGGATTTTCCAAAAGCCCTACTTTCCGAACCCACTTTGCTGATGCACCTCGACTATCAAGCAACTGAAAACACCGAGGCAGATGCATGCAACATCCTGAGTCTATTGGGGACGAAACTAAAAGGTAAAGGACTCTTGCTGCTCGATAATATGGAAGCTGACTTCAAAAATTACAAAGATTATTTGCCGCGTACCAATTGGCATATCCTACTTACTTCGCGGGAGCGACTGTATGGAGCAAAATATCGCATTCGTCTTGGCTTCTTAAAACCCGATGCAGCACGTACACTTTTTTATGAGCATTACTTGGGCAAGCGCGATGATGTCCTAGTGGATGACATCCTGAAAAAGGTGGACTACCACACCCTGTCGGTAGAGCTATTTGCGAAGACCATCCAAAGCCGAGAAAAATCTTTGGCTTGGTTGCAACAACGTTTGGAAGCACGGGGTTTAGCCATTGGTATTTCTGCGAAAGATGTGGAACTGCAATACCGCGCCACTGCCCAGACATTGGAAAAAATATTCCCCTATCTTTCAGCTATGTTTGATGCGAGTGCCTTGTCCCAAGAACAGCTACAGCTATTGCAACAGCTTTGCTGCCTACCACCACAGCCATATAGCGATGAGGAACTCTGCTACTACCTTGCCCTAGAGAAAGAAAGCGAAGCCCACGAAGAACTCAGCCTGCACCGCAACCAACTGAGCAAGAAAGGTTGGTTGATAAAAGAAGCTGATACTTGGAAACTCCACCGTGTACTACAAGATGTAATATGGGCAAAAGCAAAACCTAAATGGGAAGCGATAGAAAAGCTAGTGGAACAAGTAGCAAATTTGTTAGACTATGCCCAAGACAAAGACAACCCCATCCATAAATTTCCCTTTGTGGAATATGGTGATTTTTTAGTGGAGCGCGTGAAGGAATGGGAAAAAGAAGAGGTGTCTTACCTCATGGATTGTTTAAGACAGCTATATGCTGATTTAGGACAATATGAACGCGCCAAAGACTTGGGAGAAAACGCACTAACAATAGCCCAAGCCATTTTTGATATTGAGCATGAGACTATTGCAGTTCGCCAATCCAACTTGGCAAATTTATACCGTGAATTGGGAAATTATGAAGAAGCCGCTGACTTATTGGAAACTACTTTAAAGTCCGATATTGAAAATTTTGGAGAACAACATCCAAGAGCCGCCACTCATCAATCGAATTTGGCATTGGTGTATCGAGATTTGGGACGCTACGGGGAGGCTGCTGACTTATTGGAAACTGCTTTAAAGTCCGACATTGAAAATTTTGGAGAACAACATCCAAGCGTCGTCATTAGCCAATCGAATTTGGCATTGGTATATCAAGATTTGGTGCGTTACGAAGAAGCTGCCGAATTATTGGAAGTCGTTTTAAAATCTAATATTGAAAATTTTGGAGAACAACATCCAAGAGTTGCCATTAGCCAATCGAATTTAGCAGCAGTGTATGGAAACTTGGGACGTTATGCGGAGGCTGCTGACTTATTGGAAGTTGCTTTAAAGTCCGATATTGAAAATTTTGGAGAACAACATCCACAAGTTGCAATCAAGCAATCCAATTTGGCAAATGTATACCGTGAATTGGAACGTTATATGGAAGCTGCCGAATTATTGGAAGCCGCTTTAAAATCTGATATTATAAATTTTGGAGAACAACATCCACAAGTTGCAATCAAGCAATCCAATTTGGCATTAGTGTATGGAAACTTGGGACGTTATGTGGAAGCTGCTGACTTATTGGAAGCTGCCTTAAAGTCTGATATTGAAAACTTTGGGGAACAACATCCAACAGTTGCTACTAGATTTAATAACCTCGCTCATATTTTTGTAAGTGTGGAAAAGTATGAAACTGGAATTGAAGCTTGGTTTAAAGCACTAGAAATATTACAATACAACTTTGGCTGATTATAACGGATTGCGGTGATTACGAACCCCGCCTAAAGAAGCAGCAATCA
>JAHDCQ010000443.1 GCA_020629845.1 Saprospiraceae bacterium
TGATTATTTATACTGCTCAATAAAACGCTTCACTCCATCCACAAAAGCCTCTGGTTCATTTACCATAGGAGAATGCCCCGAACGCTCAAAAATCAGGAGTTCTTTATCGTCTCCACCATGATGCTCATAGGCTTGCTCTATCATAGCTAAAGGCACTACACAGTCATAGCGTCCAGAAATATAGAGGGCAGGTACTTGCACATTTTCGAGGGCGGGTGTATAGTCATCCTCTTTTACCAAATTCCAGAGCGTACCCGCTACCATTAGATTGTTGGCAGCAGCTAGAGTGGGGTAGTGGTTGGAGAAAAAAGTGAATTTTAGTACTGCCCCTACACCTACTTCGGGTTCGGCAAGTACACCGTCGTCTTCCATATAGCTTCCTACGACATGTCCATACGAATTAAGCTGCAAGCCATCCGAGCTATTGATATGCTGTTGGTTTTGTAAGCCTTCGCAAAAGTCTTGAATATCGCGCCATTCATCGGCATGATTATCTTGGGCGATTTGTTCTGGAGCGAGTTCCAAGAGGCGGTCGCGCACCATGCGTTCATAGGCTTCAAAATTATGCACGCCATCCACATTTATCCAGCCTTTTATGCGGTTTTGATTATCACCCTTAGTTATAAAAACTGTGCCTAATGCACCGCCCCAACTATGTCCCATTAGGAAAATCCGAATATCATCCCCATAACGAAAGTGTAGCAAATCAAGGAGGCGTTCTAAATCTTCTACAAACTGCTCGGTTGTGATTAAGTCTTCTGAAAATTTCCCTGTCGAATTGCCTGATAAACGCTGATCCCAATAGACCATTGCATAATCTTCTTCCATTGGTTCGGAGAAATCCTTTATCGCGTGATTGTAAATCATGGCATTACCACCTGGCCCGCCATGTAACACCACTACAAACGTCTTAGAAGCGGTATTGCCCTCTACCACCACAGGCATATTCGCACCTTTGTGTTCTAGAAAGAAATGGTCTTTTATATTAGTGTCAATGAGGTCTTTATTGCAAGCAGTTAGTGCTGCTAAGGCTAGTATGATAGAAAGTAAACGTGTCATTTTTTTAGATTTATGGATATGAGACCCGCTGCCGTCGGGCAGGTGTGAGACTTTTATTTTGGTACTACGATGAAAAATAGATTGTCGTTTTTGTAAACTTTCAGCCCACCGTTTCAACGGTGGGGACTTGAAAAACGAACACCAATCCATTTCCCCCCGTTGAAACGGTGTGCTAAAAAAGTAAGCCTTTATTTTACGGTTATTTTCTAATCAGTCGCTTTTGTTTCAAATCAAAAGGAAAAGCAATGTTGAACTCCACAAAATTGCGAAGCCCTATTGCTGTGCCAAAGGGAAATTGCGCCATGAGTTTATACTTCAATTCCCAATTGAAGGAATTGCTATTGATAAAAACATTGTCTTTTCCATAAGTTACAAAGAAGTTAGCTTGCCAGCCTGTTTGTCCTGCCGCGCTACGTTGGTCGAAGCCAGTACCATTACTAGCAGTACTAAAAGTCGGCCCATTTCGGAAAGTTTGAATAGTACCCGTTCCTAGCCCAAAGCTCCGTTTGCGTCCATTGGTTCTCACCATTCTACGCCCCACTTCAAGATCGAGCAACAAGCCTGTTTCACTTTTGAAATGATAAAATCCTCCCATATTAACTCCTGTGAAATATTCTATTTTTTGGACCTTGGTTTTTCGCAATTCACCTGTTCGTTTATACTTTTCTACGCGTTTTAGTTTCGCTGAGAGTGGATAATCTATCCCAATTTTCAAGCCTGGATGCGTGATGCCTTGCCCCATATAACCCGCATTCAGAAAGGTGATTTTTTCAGCCGCTTCTTTCGTCTTAATTTTGCGCTTTACCTTTTCCGCTTTTTGTGCTTGCATTCCAATGGAAAAGAGCACCAAAAGACATAAGGCGATTGCTTTTTTTTGCATGATGTTGTGTTGTTTAGTAATTTGGCTGTTTGGTTATTTAGCTTAGAGTTTGTTTTTTACTAGCATGAAGAAAAGCTAAACTACCAAATTACAAATTAGCCCTGCCTTCATAACGCCACTTTAAAATTAGTAGTATGAAAATCAGTATTCTTCTATCGCTTTTGCTCGGACTCGGAATTGTATATTTAGCTTGGCAACGTCTTCAGTTTCGGGAGGAACGTATTAGCACTACTGCGATGGTGAGTGATATTAGTCAAGTGAAAAATATGCAGCAAGGCGGACAAGCATTCAATACCCGCGTAACGGTCAACTTTCAACCTACCCGCCATGAAACAGAGCAAGCATCTTTTATTACTAAAAAGCCTATAAATTTTGCCGTTGGTGATACTATCGAAATTTATTACAGTCCTAAAAATAGGCAGCACATAGCATGGAAAAATGATAGCTAAGTGAACTGATATTGTCCGTAAAAATCTAATACTTAAGCTGTATCTTTGTGATACCTAATCAAATTTTACAGAAATGCTTCGAGCTAGTCAATAAATGGATTTGACAATTCAAATTTTCATCCACAATAGTTATCGGGACAAATTCACGAATTAGCAGCTTGAAAGCGAATTCCAAACTATTATTCAAACATGGGAAGGATTACCACCTTAGGAGAGTTTATTGTTCAGAGTCAAAGCAATCACCCTGAAGCTAAAGGAGAATTGAGTCGCCTATTGAGCGCGATTCGACTAGCTGCAAAAGTAGTGAATAGCCAAACCAATAAAGCGGGCTTAGTGGACAATATCATGGGCAATGTCGGTACGACGAATGTGCAAGGCGAGCAACAAAAAAAGCTCGATGTATATGCCAATGATGTATTTATTGACGCGCTACAAGCTCGACATGAGTTATGCGGTATTGCATCGGAGGAAGAAGATGACTTTGTAGCTTTCACAAGCAAAGAGTGTAAAAATGCAAAGTATGTCTTACTGATGGATCCTTTGGATGGCTCATCGAATATTGATGTGAATGTTTCGATAGGAACGATTTTTTCCATCTACCAGCGACAATCGCCCGTAGGAACAGTAGCTACTATGGAAGATTTTCTACAAAAAGGCGTAGAGCAAGTAGCGGCAGGCTATGTGATTTATGGTTCATCCACCATGTTGGTTTACTCAACGGGCAATGGCGTAAATGGCTTTACCTTCGACCCAACGGTTGGGGTATTCTACTTGTCGCACCCAAATATGCGCTGCCCCAAATCTGGCAAAATTTACTCCATCAACGAAGGAAACTATCCGCACCTCCCATCAGGCGTACGCAATTATATCAAGCATTGCAAAGAACTGGATCCTCCGACTAAGCGTCCATACACGGCGCGTTATATTGGCTCTTTGGTCTCCGATTTTCATAGAAATCTTATCAAAGGCGGTATCTATTTGTATCCATCCAATTCGCTTGCACCGAATGGCAAATTGCGCCTTTTGTATGAGTGCAATCCATTGGCATTTTTAGTAGAAGATGCAGGCGGTAAAGCGACCGACGGCAGAGGAAAACGCATACTCGAAATAGAACCAAAAGAGCTACACCAACGTACACCTTTTTTCATCGGCTCTAGCAATATGGTGGATGAAGTGGAGCAATTTTTAGAAGAATCCGATACACGAAAAGCTGTGGAGGTGATGTAATCCTTTGTTAGCCTTTTAGTTTTTAGTGGACATTTTGAATGAAATTGACTTTCGACCTTATTTCTTTTAGTGGAAAAAGTGATGAAAAAGCCTGCC
>JAHDCQ010000444.1 GCA_020629845.1 Saprospiraceae bacterium
TTTTCAATGAACGTGCGTAGGGTTACTTAATCCTTAAGTTGATGACATTCGAACTAGAGTCGCCCGTCCACCAAAGAACCATTTTTATGAAGAAGAAAAAAAAGGTACTCATCATTTCTTACTATTGGCCGCCTTGTGGCGGCATAGGCGTATTGCGCTGTCTGAAAATTGCAAAATACCTGCGGCAATTTGGCTGGGAACCTATCGTATTCACGGCGGAAGATGCCCACTACCCTAGCATTGACCATAGCAATGAAAAAGACATTCCCGAAGACTTGACGATACTACGCCAGAAAATTTGGGAACCTTATCATATCTATAAATTCATTACAGGGCAACAAAAAGATGCCAATGTGAACAATGTTTTTTATGTAAAGGATAAAAAACTCGGTAAGGCGCATCAACTTTCGGTTTGGTTGCGGAGCAATTTCTTTATTCCCGATGCACGTGCTTGGTGGATACGTCCGTCGGTGCGCTATTTATTAAAATACCTGAAAAACAATCCTGTTGATGCCATTTTTTCTGATGGACCGCCGCATAGCAATACGCGCATAGCGACCATTATCAAGCAAAAAACAGGCATTCCCTGGCTCGCTGATTTTCAAGACCCTTGGACACAAATTGATTACTACCAACTCCTGAGCCTCACCAAATGGGGCGATGCCAAACACCGTCGCTTGGAGCAAGAAGCCTTTCAAGCTGCGGATAAAATCACGATTGTAAGCCCTACTTGGAAACGAGATTTAGAAGCGATTGGCGCGGAAAATGTCTCCGTCGTACCCTGGGGCTTTGACCCTGATGATTATAAAAACCTAAGTCCAGAAGTAGACGATAAATTCTGCTTTACACATCTCGGTATTATGGGCTATGACCGCAATCCTAGGGTCTTTTTTGAGGTATTGGATAAGCTCTGCAATGAAATTGACGGATTTAAGAACGACTTATACTTGCGCTTGGTAGGGCAAGTAGATTTTAGTATTCAGTCCTTTTTAAAAAAGAAAGAAAATTTCAAAGGAGTAAAAATAATTAACAACGTATCAAGAGACAAAGCTCTTGAAATAACTTTGAGTAGTCCTATACTACTGCTTTTACTCAATCAGCAGCCTAATGCACAAGGGCGCATACCAGGGAAATTGTTCGAATACCTTGCAGCATGTCGTCCAATCTTTTGCTTAGAACCTATGCCTAGTGATGTAGCTGAAATTATTGCAAAAACGGGAAGCGGTCACACTTGTAACTATGATGATACTGACCAAATAGAAGCGACTATTCGGGAATTATATCAGCAATATAAAGAGGGGCAATTAAAACGAGCAGTCAACTCACAAATCGAAGATTACTCGATTGTAAAACTGACTGCTCGTATCGCGGCTTACTTGGATGAGATAAGTTAATTCTGCTCTTGTTCCTTAGGTATTTTTTTAATCACCTCTCGTCCCTCCAAACGCTGTTCCAATTCCTTAGCACGCGCTTCTTGTATCGCGTTTACTAAGGCTTTCACATCTAGCTTGTTCTTATTCAAATTGCGATGATAGGTGACAATCAAGAAGCGTGCCATATCTTCGGGATGGTGTATATCTAGCTTTTTTAAGAAGACCGATAAGCGCGAACCTTCATAAAAACCCCAATTCACAATCATCCAACGCCCCAAGCTGAAGTAGAGTTTCCGTGCCACTTCCTCCTCTGAAGCAGCTTTAAATTTAACTTGAGAAGGCTTATCAATGAGACGATTTAATTCGATGAACACTTCGGTCAGGTCTTTTGGAATGTAGGTGCCATCTAAAAAATCTTGCTTAATGCGCCACTCATATCTTTTTTCAAACTCTTCTGGCGAATTTGGTGGCTTCTGCTGGGCAAATACACTAATCGCTAGGAACATCAATACATTCAGAAGAAAAATTCGGTATACCATATATCTAAACTAGATTTTATTTATTTTCATAACGCGCAACTTGTAGAAAGTTACAGACTGTAAAAATAGCTTTCTAACAAAATCTAGTTTAGATATATTGCTTTTTTTAGAGAATTTTAAATTTGTTTCCACAAGTTGCGTACTGCCTTGTCTTGTAGTACCACATTGCGGCGCAGCCAAAAATCCAATTGTCGCGGCGTGAGTTCTATTCGGTGCTTAGGTAAAAACATCGTAGAATACATCTCTCCCAAACGTCGGTCGAGTACAATCTGGTTTGGAAAATCAACTTTTGGATTCTTAAAAATCACAAAATCAGGCGAATAATAACTCAAGGTATAAATGACTGGCTCAGTATATACATTAGACTGCAGAATGTAGTACCAATTCTCCCCTTTACGCTGCAAGCGCATTTGTTCCATAAGAAGCGTGTCAGAATTTTTTACTATTAATCCTCGTCCTTCATAGGTATCTTCTGCAGTCGTTTCCCAGCGTTCCAAAGAAGTACCATCCGATATTTTGCCCGCCCAATCGCCTAATAGCCATGTAAAATCTCGCTTGGAAGGCAAAATTTTGTGCATTACATTTTTAACCGTATCCAATACTAAATCAGTAACCTCTTCTTGAGCTGATTGTATTTCATCCGTGTAAAAATAATTAACTGCGGCTACCAGCTTGCTCGTTGGAGAACCTTCATTAATTACACTTCCCTTTGCATAGCGTACAGGTGCGTACTTAGGCGCATCGGTGAAGTAGGTATCTTCTAAATCCGCTGTTTGGTACTCATTCATAGCAAACTGCGGTTGTTGTGCTTGCTGCATCTGTAATGCCATCACAGAAGCTGCACCCAATACTAATAATAAGGAAGCTGCCACCGCCAAACGTCGGAAACGCACGAAGCGCGCTCTCCTAGCCTCGTTCTGATGCTTATCGAGCTCTGCTGTATTTACTGTAATCTCTGCCATGCCGCCTCCCTTAGCCTCGTCTTGATACTTATCGAGACGTTCTTCCAAGCGTTCCCACGCACGCGCACTAGGCATTTCATCCCATACTTGCTCATTCGCCTGAAATACTTCAAAAATATCTTTTTTCTGTTTCATTATTATTGGTTCGTTTAGTGATTTGGCGGCTTAGTTCTTCAATTTTCTCAAAGAACTAAGCTGCGAAATTACCAATCTATATATTTGTCAAATTTTGTTCTATAATCAACTGCTGCATTCGCTTCTTTGCTAAAATCAATTGTGACTTAGACGTATTAATACTAATGCCCAACTGATCCGCTATTTCACGATGCTTAAAGCCTTCAATGACATATAAATTAAATACCGTCCGATAGCCCGTAGGCAACTTTTCGAGTAATTTAATAATGTCTTGCGCCTTGAGTTCTTCCACTACATCAGCAGTATCGGGTATATCTACTTCGTCTAAGGAAGCAGCATATTTTAAATCATTTCGCTTCCGTAGCAGCATCAAGGCTTCATTCACTACTATACGGCGAATCCAACCTTCAAAGCTGCCTTTGCCACCGTAGCTATCTATTTTAGTCAGCACCTTAAACATTGCATTAACCAGTACATCCTCCGCATCTTCGTGCTTACGTACATAGCGTTTGCACACTCCAAACATCTTTGGTGCGTAACGTTCGTATATCCACTTTTGCGCTTTTCTATCTCCGCGCTTACAGGCCGCTATGATTTGCTGTTCCGTCAATTGGCAGTGCTGTTTTAGGTTAAAGTATGTGCCTTCTACTTTACTTGATGTAAGAACGGATGTTTTTGGTGGGTTCGCACAAAAAAAATG
>JAHDCQ010000445.1 GCA_020629845.1 Saprospiraceae bacterium
CTAAAGCCAGATTGGGGGTTCTTTTTGATGTCCCCGCGCTGCTCCGTATAGTTATTGGAGGGGGGCAATCAAACAGTCCCACCTATTCCTATCAAAAGCAAGAAGAGGAAGTTCATATTGGGTGGTTTAGGCTGCTGCCGTTTTGCGGTATTCGTATGCCAATAAAATTTCAAAATGTTCAACAATTCATACCTTTTACATAAAAATACTTAAACAAAATATTTCATCCTCTGTTAATCCACCATAATTTGAACGAATTCAGATGTTATGAGTGGAAAGAAAGTCATCGTTATTGGTTCGGGTTTTGCAGGGCTTTCCGCAGCGATTGAGTTAGCGGATAAGGGCTATGCCGTAAAAGTGTTGGAGAAGAATGCTATCGCTGGCGGTCGGGCGCGAAAGTTTGAGGCACAGGGCTTTACGTTCGATATGGGACCAAGCTGGTACTGGATGCCTGATGTGTTCGAGCAGTTTTTTGCGCGCTATGGCAAAAAAGTATCCGACTATTACGATTTAGTGCGCCTCGATCCTTCCTATGCCGTGCATTTTGGGCAAGATGATGTGATGAAGGTTCCTGCCAAGATGGACGAATTGCTTGCCATGTTCGAGCAATACGAAAAGGGAAGTGCTGCGAAGCTCAAAAAATTTCTAGCTGAAGCAGAATATAAATACCAAGTCGGGATGCGCGACTTTGTGCAAAAACCATCGCTATCCATATTTGAATTTGCTGATGTACGCATTCTGACGAGTCTGTTCCGCTTACAGATGTTTAGCTCCATCTCGAAAAGCATCCGAAAATTATTTTCGCACCCGCAACTCATCCAACTGCTCGAATTTCCGGTATTGTTCTTAGGGGCTACGCCTGAAAATACGCCTGCCCTCTACAGCCTGATGAATTATGCAGACATGGCACTTGGTACATGGTACCCGATGGGCGGCATGCACAAGATAGTGGAAGGCATGCTGGCATTGGCGGAGGAAAAGGGCGTAGAAATTCATCTGAACGAAGAAGTGCAGCAAATATATGTGCCAAATGGACACGCGACCAAAGTAATCACGCAAAATACAGAATATGAAGCGGACATTGTGGTTGGTGGCGCGGACTATCATCATGTAGAGCAAACACTATTGGCCGAACACCTACGCCGCTACGATGAAAGCTATTGGGACAAGCGCACGATGGCTCCAAGTTCGCTCCTTTTCTATCTAGGCATAGATAAGAAATTGAAAAATTTGAAGCACCATAATCTGTTTTTTGATACTGATTTTGAGCAGCACGCTATTGAGATTTACGAAGACCCACAGTGGCCAAGTCAGCCATTATTCTATGTGTGTGTGCCTTCGGTGACGGATGCAAGTGTCGCGCCTGAAGGGAAGGAAAATGTTTTCATCCTCATCCCTACCGCGCCTGATTTGGAAGATAATGCCGAAATCCGCGAACGCTACTATAAGGTGGTGATGGATAGACTGGAACAACTCACAGGGCAAAGCATCCGTGAGTCCGTCATTTATAAGCGTTCTTTCGCGCATAGCGATTTCGTGAGCGATTATCATTCCTTCAAAGGCAATGCCTATGGTTTGGCGAATACGCTTTTGCAAACCGCCTTTTTGAAACCAAAATTGAAAAGCAAGAAAGTAAAAAATCTCTATTTCACAGGACAATTGACAACACCAGGCCCTGGCGTGCCACCTTCCCTGATTTCGGGCCAAGTGGTAGCAAATACAATAATGAGTGATGAGGTATGAGCGATGAATTTTTCTACGCATAATTCATCACTCATAATTCATCACTAAAAACCATGCTATGTTAAGTTTATATAACCAAGTATGTCAGAATTGTAGCGAACTCATCACGAAGCGGTATAGTACCTCCTTTTCGATGGGCATTCGTGCATTCGACCCCAAGTTTCGACCACCGATTTATGCCGTCTATGGCTTTGTGCGCTTCGCGGATGAGATTGTGGATACCTTCCATAATTTCCCGAAAGCAAAATTATTGAATCGCTTCCGAGAGGATACCTATCGGGCTATCGAAGAGCGGATTAGCCTCAATCCTGTGTTGCATGCATTTCAAGAAGTGGTGCATAAGTACAGCATTGAGCGCGAATTGATAGATGCCTTCTTGGATAGTATGGAAATGGATTTGCACTTCAGTACCTACGAAGACGCGCTCTATAAGCAGTATATCTATGGCTCAGCAGAGGTAGTAGGTTTGATGTGTTTGCGGGTCTTCTGCGAGGGAGACAATGCCTACTATGAACGCCTGAAAGCACCTGCTTGTAGCTTAGGATCAGCTTTTCAGAAAATCAATTTTCTACGCGATATGAAAAGCGATTTCGATGAGCGCGGACGGGTCTATTTTCCAGGGGTGGACTTCTTGAATTTCACGCAAGCGGATAAAGATGCTATAGAAGCCGACATCAAAAAGGACTTTGATGATGCTTACGTAGGTATCGTGCAATTGCCCAAAGGGGCGCGGCTTGGGGTGTATTTAGCTTATGTCTATTACACAAAATTGTTCCAAAAAATAAAACACGCACCCGTGAAGCGCGTGAAAGAAGAACGCATCCGCGTAAATGATGGTCGCAAGGTCATGCTACTGATGAGTTCGACGGTGCGGAATAGTTTTAATATGTTGTAAAATTGTAAAGTCGTGGAGTTGAATAGTTGATAAGTTGAATTCGACTCAGCAACTCAACAACTCCCCAATCCAAAACAATGAGTCAAGTTCTAATAAATAATAAAACAGCTAATGCAAGCAACTGGCAGCGATGGTTGATAGTAAGCGTACCGCTATTATTAGTCGCTGCACAGTGGCTTACATACGAGCGCGTAACGGACGAACTCATTTATGATGTCCCACAAGTAGCACAGATAGCTGCTCTAGAAACCACTTGGCTCTATGCATACCTACACTTTTTTTCGTTTATTCCTGTCTTTTTATTGAGCTTCGACCGACGAGTGCATTATTACACCTCTTGGCGATACCTTATGCCTGCCATCGCGCTAGTTGGGGCATTCTTTATCATTTGGGATGTTATTTTTACGGAGATGAATGTCTGGAACTTTAATGAAGCCTATTTTTTGGGCGTGCGTTTTTTACATTTACCCATTGAGGAGTGGTTCTTTTTTTTCACGATTCCATTTTGTTGTGTCTTTATTTATGAATGCCTCAATCACTATGTCAAAAAAGATTTACTCGCTCCTTATGAATCTTACATTTCTCAGGCCCTTATTATTTTGTTTTTTGTAGGAGGCTTTCTATCTTGGGGCAAAATATATACCTCAAGTACTCTCTTGTTGACGGGCGGATTTGTACTCTATCATTTCATATGCTTACCTAAGCAATATCGCGCCCGTTTTTACTTTGCTTATCTCGTTATTATCATTCCTTTCCTAATCGTAGATGGTGTACTGACAGGCGGCTACACGAATGCGCCTATTGTGCTCTACAATCCTGCCGAATTCACGAATATTCGGATTGGTTCTGTGCCTTTTGAGGATGGGGTGTATGGCTTTTTGTTGCTTATGGGAATTGTGACTTTGCTGGAGCGGTTTAGGAGAAAGGTTTAGATAGAACTTGAAATCTTATCTGTTCAAGAGTTATTACTAATCCCGAAAAGCCCTAGAAAAAGATAAACCTATATTATCTAAATCGAACGCTGTTTTCATCTA
>JAHDCQ010000446.1 GCA_020629845.1 Saprospiraceae bacterium
GACTAAAGTTTGCCTGTACACTTTGAATATCTTTATTAAACACCAAAATCTCATCTTCGACTTATCAACGACTTCCATCAGAAGCACTATTGCTTCTTGTCACGCAAATTTACGCAATTACTCTACAATCTCAAATCGCTGCTCTAGCCGATTGCCTTCCGCATCTACGAGCGTGAGCGTATGCCGCCCCAAATCAGGCTGCAAAGAGAGTTCGTGAAAGTGCTGCGTAGTGCCAATATATTCACTATCCAAGTGCCAATAGACTTCCGTTTCAGGTGTGCGATGCGCGGCTTGAAAAATGCTACTGCTACGCTCACCATCGAGATCAATCGGTAAGCGAATTTGAGCAAACGCTTTCGGATAAATCAACTGCATTGGAGCTTGCTGCATATCTAAAGCGCAATCGTTGCGCAAGGGCGGTAGCACCCGATAAGCAGGATTTTTGAAACGATAATAATACTCCTGCACAGGTGGCAACACAAACCAAGCCGTATGTTCCATACGATGCGGAGCTTCACAGCCACTATGCACGCGCCATGTACGTGATGCGTCTAAGTGAATTTCCTGATGATACGGACAGGCTTTCATGTTCACCGCTTGCCGATGCGCCCAAATCGTATCTACCTCACAGATAGGTAAAGCCCGATAGCCGCTTTGTTTACAAATTGGGAGTTGCAAAAGTTCATCATAAGGCGGTTCAAACCATGTATTGGCGTTAGGTAATTCTTTGAAAATATCAAAGAGAATTGGGGCGGCAGCTTGCACACCTATCAAACCTGGGCGACCTTCGCCATCAGCATTGCCTACCCATACCCCTACGGCATAGCGTGTATCTACGCCTACCGCCCAAGCATCGCGGAAGCCAAAACTCGTTCCTGTCTTCCAAGCAATGCGTCGGCGCGAAGAGAAAGCTTCCCATTCGCCCTCCGAATTGGGGCGTTCCACATCACCCATTGCTTCGAAGGCTTGATAGACGGCGGCAGCATCGAACTGGGGCGCGTTTTTTAGTAATTTTTTTTGGGTAGATACCTTTTTACCTGCTGCTACATATTGCATCGCTCGAAAATCGTAAGGATTATATTCACCGCTTTGGTCAGCGAAGTGTAAGAGCGTTCGCGCCATATTTGCATAGGTATTGGTCACTTGTTCGAGGGTAGCTTCTGCGCCGCCGAGTACAAGCGTGAGTCCGTAGTGATGTGGTGGTTTATTGATGGTTTTGAAATCCATTTGCTGCAACTGATAGTGGAATTTTTCCAATCCATGCAGTTGTAGCATCCGCACGATTGGGATATTCAAGGAGCGCGCAATCGCTCGCTTGGCAGGTACTACACCATCGTATTTCTTATTAAAATTTTCAGGCTGATAGTTTTGGATTAAAGTCGGAATATCTGGAATTAGACTATTTGGTACAATGCTTCCTTCTTGTAGCATAGCGGCATAAAGCAAGGGTTTTAAAATACTACCCGTACTACGTGGCGCGCTGATGACATCCACTTGTTCGCCTTGTGCTGCGCCTGCGCCTTGCACATTTCCGATGTATGCCAACACCTTGCCTGTTTCTACGTCTAGCACCAAAGCGGCAGCATTGTGAATATGATTTTGGCGTAAAATAGATTGATGATGTTTTAAAATCGTATTGACTTTTGTCTGCAAATTTATATCCAAAGTCGTGCGAAGGCGGTCGTGTCCATACTCCTTCATAGCTTTATCCAATAAGTGTGGCGCAAAGCGTGGCAAGGGCAAAGGACGTTCAGGCAAAGCTTCGGCTTTAGCCAGTTCGCAAGTCAAACTGTCTAGAGCTTGCACCTCTAAGAGTCGGTCGAGGAGGCGATTGCGTTTTTGTAAAAGTGCATCCCTATTTCGTCCAGGGTGAATAAGCGCGGGACTATTGGGCAAAACCGCTAAAGTCGCCGCTTCCGACCATGAGAGTAAATGTGGCGATTTTCCAAAATACCGCCAAGCAGCGGCTTCTAATCCTACTACATTGCCCCCAAAAGGTGCGTTTGCTGCATACAAGCCTAGAATTTCTGTCTTCGTATGTCGCCACTCCAAACGCGTAGCTAGAATGATTTCGATGAGTTTATTCCAGAGCGTACGTCGCTTTGCCTGCCGAGCTAGGCGGATGTTTTGCATGCTCAAGGTACTGCCGCCGCTTACAATGCGTTCTGCTTGCAAATTTTGCCGCGCTGCGCGAAATAAGGCTCGGATATCTACGCCCCAATGCTGATAAAACCGCCTATCCTCGAATTGCGTAATGGCAATTTTGAATTTTTCAGGAATACTATCGCTGGCTGGAAAACGCCATTGCCCATCCTCCGCGATACGTGCGCCGAGTAGTTCGCCGCTTTCACTTTCGAGGACTTGGCTGAGGGGCGTATTAAATAAAGGCTTGGGTAAGCAACACAGATAGGCAAGTAGGGCTAGGGTGAGTAGCAGGAGGAGGGTTTGTTTTTGTTTGTGCTGTAAATGGTTCATAAGGGTATTCTTAAAACAATTGAGCAGACTTTTTAAGTCCACATTTTTCTAGCATTTGCTTCAATTCATCCTTAGTTAGAGGAGGGTTTTTCAGTCGGTTTAGTTGTTTATCAAAGGCTTGTTGTATAGCTTCCTTATTTATTACAAATAAATCACTTACAAACTCATCAGGCTGTTGGATTTTAATAGGAAAGTCGTGCAAGCTATTTTCAGGAAAATCTTTTGTATTAAATGTTATTATTAGTTGTGCTTCTGTATGAAGTGCAGCAGCAACTACATGTCTATCATTGGTATCAGGAAGATGAACTTTATTTATTAGGTGTTCAAAATTAGCTACATCTGCTTCTGGAAAAGCTGTATTCATAAGGTTGACCGTCCGATTTAGCCGTTCTTTGCTTAAGTCAGGACGATTAACTAATAAATTGCGCGTCCATTCTTCCTGAATAATGGCTGACCACCTAGGAGAAAATAGTTTTTGTTGAGCAATATTTAGTAATAAGTCTCTTAAAGGTGCAGGATAAAGCACACAAGCATCTAGGAGGGCTACTATTTTAGTCATAAATTATAACCTAAATTAAGTTCTTGTGCTTCTTTTGCTAATGCCTCTAGCGCAGTTTCTCTGATTTGTTCCAACTCTTTTTCGTAACGCAAAATATCTTTTGCTTTAATTCGCCTATGACTTCCTACTTTTCGATAGGGAATTTTACCTGTTTCTAGAAGTTTAACGATATGAGGGCGCGACACTTGCAAAAGCTCTGCGGCTTGTTGCGTACTAACTTCCGTATCTGAATCGAATAGCGCAATGGACTTTCCTTGAGCCATATTACTTAGAATCCGCCTTAGCATTAGAAATGCCTTGAACGGAATCGCTACCGTTTCTTTTGAGTTATATATCGAAATTTCGATAACCTCTTTTGCTGGTATACCTTTTTTATCTAAAACCTCTAAAGAAGAACGTGCAATTTGTTGCTCCGTTTTGCTCGTTATTTCAAGTAAATTATCCATAGACTCAATTTTCCCTAAAAATACAAACGAAATAAACGAAACGCAAGTAATTTTAGTAAAAACCCTTGCGTTTCGTTTATTTCGTTTGTACGTTGGGTAATTCAATGCGTTGTCTTCGTTAAGTTTTTCCAAAGTTCGGGTTTTGCTGTTTTCATTTCTCGGATACTTGCTGCCAATTGTGTGATATTAATT
>JAHDCQ010000447.1 GCA_020629845.1 Saprospiraceae bacterium
GTTCCCGATTTTTTACCAATTTAAGATGCGCCCCCTATTTTTTTAGAATCAGCAATTTTTTGTCAACTAGCATTTCATGCGTTTGCTCTAAAACAAATTTTACTACATTTGCCGCCCCTTAACGCAAAATAGAGCTAAATTTATTACGTATGAAGACTTTAATTGCTATTGTATTGTGGTTATTACTTGCCCTGCAAATGATGGCACAAAATAATCCGCAAACAACAGATTTACCTGATGTGTTAGTGCATGAAAATCGCATTGAAACGCCTTTTTCGGAGTCATCGCGCACCATTAATGTGATTACAAAAGAGCAGATAGCGGCTGCGCCCGTAGTGAGTGTGGCAGAATTGTTGCATTACGTATCGGGAGTGGATATTCGGCAGCGCGGCGCACATGGTGTACAAGCGGATGTGAGTATACGCGGTGGTACTTTCGACCAAGTGTTGATTTTGATAAATGGTATCAAAATGAGCGACCCCCAAACAGGACACCACGCCTTGAACCTACCCGTAGATATTAGCAATATCGAGCGCATCGAGATACTCAAAGGGCCAGGTGCGCGCATATATGGACAGAATGCATTTGCAGGTGCAATTAACATCATCACGAAAACGCCTGAGGAACGCTTCACGCAAGTAAGTCTGCAAGGCGGAGAAAACGCGCTTTTAGGTGTGCGCGTAGGCACGGCTTTACCTACTAAAAACTCCAAGCACTACCTATCGGTAGCCCGCGACCAATCGGATGGCTATAAATACAATACGGACTACGAGATTACGAATTTATTTTATCAGTCTAATTTTGATTTGGGAGGTAATCAGTTGAACTTATTGGCGGGTTATACCGACCGTAAGTTTGGAGCAAATGGTTTTTATGCAAGTCCTGATTTTATGGATCAATACGAGGAAGTAAAAACGAGCATTGCTTCCGCAGAGTATAAAATTATTAAAGACAATTGGGTAGTAAAACCCCGCTTGTATTGGCGCAGAAATGTAGACCGTTACATCTTTGTGCGTCAAGACCCATCTATTTATCAGAATGACCATAAGGGCAATGTATTTGGTGCGGAAATTAATTCGAGTTTTAGTAGCAAAGCAGGTACAACGGGGGTTGGTTTGGATGTAAATCGGACGACTTTGGAAAGCAATAATCTCGGTGAGCGCGAACGTACGGCTACTTCCGTTTTCGTAGAGCATCGCTTGAGCTTGCTGGATGGTAAATTGGACATTACACCTGGTGTCTTATTCAATTATTATTCTGATTTTGATGCCGTATTTTTGGGTGGTCTTGATATAGGCTATCGTGTGTCAGAGACTGTAAAGTTCTATGCCAATGCTGGACAAACCTACCGCGTACCAACCTATACGGATCTTTATTATGAAGATCGAGCAAATATCGGTAATGCAGACTTGCAGCCCGAATCGGCTATTACCTATGAAGTAGGAACAAAATACCAAACGCAGCGCGTACAGGCACAACTTAGCCTCTTTCAGCGCAATACCGAAGAGGGCATTGATTGGACAAAAGAGGTGGATACGCTACGCTGGCAGCCGCGCAATTTTGCTGCTATCAATATGAACGGCTTGGATGCTTCGCTCGGCTTTTTCTTCCCTGAATCTACTTGGTTACAGCAACTAAATGTTGGCTATACCTACATCAATGCTAGTATTGAAACGGATGAGGATATTAAATTTTCGCGCTATGCTTTAGACAATCTCCAGCATCAACTTATAGCAGGAGTGGATGTGCGCTTATTTGCAAATCTGCATAGCAATATTCAATTCCGCTACAATGATAGAGTGAACTTAGGCGATTATTCGCTGCTTGATTGGCGACTTTCATGGCGTACGCCTAAACTTAATGTATTCGCAGAAGCGACCAACTTATTCGATGTGGAATATAAGGAGACCAATTTGGTGACGATGCCTGGGCGTTGGTTACGTGCTGGAGTGTCGTATAAGTTTATGTATTAATTTTGAATGCGCAATTTTGACGAATCTTATTAAATCATGCACACCAAAGTATTATTAAATCATGCACATGGACTATTAAAAAATCGTCCTATATTTCAAGTAAACATATAAAACTTTACTGGGAATGAGTAGCAAGCTAACATCATCAGAAATATCATATATCAAAGCACAGACGGCATTAGGGCAAAAAAGTCCAGCAATCGCCTTAGCCTTAGACAAATCAGTTTGGACAGTCCGCAAATATGTAAGTGAATTGACAATTTAAAATTGACAATTGACAATGATTTTATATTTGATTGTCAATTGTTTATAATTTAAATTTCGATAACTTAATTATGTCCGAGCACTTACGTCTGCTAAAAAAAGGGATAGTTTAAGTCCCCAGCGTGGTCGCCCATCGGGTGCCTTACAAAGCTACCCAGCCCAATTACGCAAGCAGATATACCACTTGCGCGAAGAGAATGAAGGTTGGGGTGCAATCAGTATACTAGTAGAGTTAGAAGAAAAATTTGCTTACACTCCTCTAGATTTACCAAGTGCCGATGCGGTTCATCGTTATCTGCGTCAATGTGGTTTTATCAAACCCAAAGCCCCGAAAGGAGATTTACCCAATGGGACTTTACCTTTGGTCAGACAGGCACATGATTTATGGGAACTGGATGCACAAGGAGCAGTAGCTGTGAGTGGTGTAGGATACATCTCCATGATTAACATTAAGGATGTTCAATCAAAAACCTATGTGTATGCTTTCCCAGTACAGGTAAAAGGAAAAAAGAGTCAGCCTAAAACACAGCATTATCTTTGGGCATTACGCCTCGCTTTTGAAGCATTTGGTTTGCCCAAAGCAATTCAAGTAGATAAGGATAGTGTCTTCATTGACAATACTTCTAAGTCCCCTTTCCCAAGCGTATTTAGGCTCTTTCTACTTGCTTTAGGAGTAGAGTTGTGCTTTATACAAGTCCCCCCGCCTGCGAAGCAAGCCATGGTAGAACGCTCCCACCAAACCTTATTTAATCAAGTACTCAAGGGGAAAACCTATCCCCATTGGCAAGCCCTATTTACCAATACGAATGAACGAAGGTGGATACTCAACCACAAGTATCCTTGTCGGACTTTAAATAGAAAAGCACCTTTACAGGCTTTTCCTCAAGTCAAACAGTCCCAACGCCCATATTACCTAGAGCAAGAACAAGAGCTGGTAAAGTTTACCAGAGTCGAACAGTATTTAGCAAACTGTAAGTGGTTCAGAAAAGTCAGTTCGGTCAAAACTGTTTCCTTAGGTAAAATTCATTACTTGAAAAATGCACAGCCCAAAACGCAATTGAGCATTATTTTTTGTGGCGAAAGCAAAAAACTGATATTTCGTGATGTCAATGAACTGCTTGTTCAAGAAATTGAGGCTAAAGATTTTGTGCAACAACTCTTGAAACTGCCTACTCAAAAAAAACTCAAAGCTAAAAGGAAACAACTCTTTGAAAACAAGAAGTTCCCCCTAGAATGAGCATGATTTTTTAATAGTCCGTATGTGCATGATTTTATAAGAGTCTAATGTGCATGATTTAACAAGTTTCGTCAATTTTGAATTTTGAATGGGTTCATTTTGAATCAATCAATCCATTCAAAATTCAAAATTTTTAGCCCTAAAAATCTACTCTTGCAAATTGCCATAAGCCACAAAATGCGGATTCAGTAGAT
>JAHDCQ010000448.1 GCA_020629845.1 Saprospiraceae bacterium
TACTACACGTACATTTGCCAACGTAAATAAATGACTATTAAGTAGACTTGTAAATCTGATAATCAATTCAACTCTTCAAATTATCGAATCATCAAATTTACAAACCTACTTCTATTTAACACACAGTAATCACGCTATCCTCCCCTATTCCTTGCTGATTTCCGATTACGCAAAATATAATTTTTTATTTTATTTAGTTAACAAACCAATATTATGAAAAGAACGCTACTATTGTTCTTACTCCTAACCTCATGCCTGTTGGCTCATACGCAGGTCGTAATCAATGAATTAATTGGAAGTACTACAGGTACCGATTCCGAATTTATTGAATTGTATAATGCCAGTTGTGCCACCGTTACTATTTCTGGTTGGACAATCGAAGTCTGGGATAGCGATGCTGCACAAATTAGTACGACAGCCGACCGAGTTATCACTATTCCATCGGGAACGCTTACGCCTGGACAATTTTATTTACTAGGCAGTCCTGAATTTGTATCCGCTTTTGGCATCACACCCGATCTGTCTATTGCGGATAATACGCTTGAAAATGGTTCCTATACTATTATTTTGAAAAATGCTGCTGGCGCAGCACAAAGTAGCATATTCGTAGTAGATGCGGATGCAGGCGATTTTGCGAATGATGAAGGTGTTGCAATCACCCCTGACTTAACAGTAGGACCAGATGGTACATTTCTTCCTGCTGGTTTCACACGTACAACTGATGGTGGTAATACGACGGCAATCTTAGAGTTTAGCCCCAAACCAGCCCCTTCTGCTACACCTATGAATTTAGCAAGTGTAGCACCTACAAGTGCTGGCAGCGTACTTATCAACGAATTAATTGGTAGCACGACGGGGGCAGATACCGAATTTATCGAATTATACAATGGCGGCGGCACGACTATTGATATTTCTGGTTGGGTAATCGAAATTTGGGATAGCGACGCTGGACAAATCAGTGCTACACCTGACCAATCTATTACGATACCAGCATCGCCAACACTTGCACCTGGAGAGCATTGCCTATTAGGAAGTCCTGAATTTACTACCATTTTCGGTATCACGCCTGATATTCCATTCGCGGATAATACGCTTGAAAATGGTTCTTATACCATCATTTTGAAGGATGCTTCTAATATGATTCAGAACAGCGTATTCGTGACGGATGGCGATGCAGGCGATACGCCTAATGACGGAGGTGTTACTATTACACCTGATTTGACAGTAGGACCAGACGGTACATTTCTACCTGCGGGTTTCACGCGTATACCTGATGGTGGATGCCCTACTAGCCTATTGGAGTTTTCTCCAAGACCTGCTCCTTCTGCTACGCCTATGGGAAAGCAAACAGTTACTTTAAACTGTGTTCCTATCTCGCAAGTACAAGGCAGCGGCACGGCAAGTCCTGAACTAAATAATACCGTAACGATAAAGGGCATCGTGATTCACGATACACAAGGTGCAGTAGGCACTAGCTTAAGCGGTTTTTTTGTACAAGAAGAAGATGCGGATGCAGATGCTGACCCATTGACTTCTGAAGGGGTGTTCGTATTTGATGGCGCAACGCCTTTGGTAGATGTAAATGTAGGAGACTTGGTAGAAGTAACTGGACAAGTACAAGAAAACTTTGATAATACAGAGATAAATGTAACAGCGGGCGGCAGCGTGAGCATTACAAGCTCTGGAAATCCGCTACCTACTGTCACAATGATTGATTTGCCTGTTAGTGATGTTAGTGATTTTGAAGCTTGGGAAGGCATGTACGTAACTTTCATAGATGACTTAGATGTAACGGAATTTTTCAATTGGGATCGCTTTGGTGAAATAGGCGTATCAGAAACAGAACGCTTTGAGCAATTCACCGAATGTAATACGCCCAATGCGACAGCTTATGCCGCTCATCTATTAGCAAAAGAACGTCGTTATATCACTATAGATGATAATCGTTCGGGCGGGCAAAATGTATTTCCAATGCTATTGCCTGATGGTACAGCTTTGAGTCCGACTAATTCCATTCGCGGAAATGATATTATAAGTGGTCTAACGGGCGCATTAGATTATGCAGATGGTTTATACAAAGTACAACCTATTGCTGCTACGATTAATAGAGTGAATCCGCGTCCTGCCACGCCTCCTAATGTAGGTGGGAATATAAAAGTAGCATCGGTAAATGTACTTAACTATTTTAATGGTGACGGTTTAGGTGGCGGCTTCCCTACCCCTAGAGGTGCGGAAACAGCAGCCGATTTTGCTCTCCAAAAAAATAAAATTGCTAAAGCGATTTGTGCAATGGATGCAGATATTATTGGTTTGCAAGAAATAGAAAATGACGGCTTTGGTGCGAATAGTGCTATTCAGGATTTAATTAATGCTATTTCAGCAGAATGTGGGACGCAATATGCTTTTGTAGACCCTGGAACAGGCACTATTGGCACTGATGCCATCTGCATAGGCTTAATTTACAAGACAAGTACTATTACAGAATCAGGTACGGCTGCGCTGCTTACTGCTCCCCTACTCGGCTCGTCGCCTCCTGATGTATTCACGCGTAACCGTGTGCCACTTGCGCAAACCTTCCAAGTAATTGCAGGGCCAGATACGGGCGAACAACTTACTGTGACGGTGAATCACTTCAAATCTAAAGGTTCTTCTTGTGGGCCTGGCGACGACGACACGACTACAGGACAAGCTAATTGTAATGGAATGCGCACCGCAGCCGCAATGGAAGTCACGAATTGGTTAACAACGAATCCAACGGGTGTGGATATCAAAGACCAACTTATCATTGGTGATATTAATGCTTATCGTCAAGAAGACCCTATCGTTGCATTAGAAAGTGCTGGATTTACCAATTTAGCTCCTGCTTTTAATACGGGCTTTCCTTGCAATGGTGCTTACTCTTTTGTATTTGGTGGAGAGTGGGGATCATTGGATCATGGTTTAGCTTCATTAGGTTTATTAGCGGATGTAACAGGAGCTGCCGATTGGCACGTAAATGCAGATGAGTCGGATGCTTGGGATTATAGTACAGAGTTCAATGACCCAAGCTATTATGAAGACAATTTCTACCGATTCTCTGATCACGATCCATTACTTATTGGTTTGGATTTGAATACTAGCTTTGCTGGCGTACAAGTAGCACCTAAGGTGTTTTTACAAGGCCCATTGGCGGGGACTTTGATGAATGCTGATTTGAATCCTACCCTATTGCCAAGCATCGAACCTTATACGGGATTAGGCTATACGTTCCTCGGTGGCGGCGGCGAAAGTATCTCTGCATCAGTAGCTGGACTAACAGGAAATGATGAAATCGTAGACTGGGTTATCGTAGAATTGCGTAGCTCTGCAGCACCAGCAACTATTTTAGCTAGTCGGGCAGCACTCTTACAACGCGACGGTGATGTGGTAGATGTAGATGGCGTATCACCTGTATGCGTGAGTGGTGTATCTAGTGCATTGTCAAGTGGAATGTATCATGTAGCGGTGCGACACCGTAATCACTTGGGTGTAATGACGAATGCGGCAATCATGTTGAATCCGTAGAGTTTATCAGATACATCTAATTTTTCTAAACGCATTTGAACTGGAATAATAATAGATTATCTCGGTTCAAATGCGTTTTATTTTTTTCCTCGTCCCTTATGATTT
>JAHDCQ010000449.1 GCA_020629845.1 Saprospiraceae bacterium
TGGGCAATTTTTTAATCAAAAATTTATGAAAGCATATAAGTAGTCGGACAGATTTAAAGATGTGAGATGTGAGATGTGAGACATAAATTATTCGTGTTCAGTATTTTATAAAATCTCAATTTAGAGAATAGATGTGTCCGAGTACTTATATGCTTAGACAAAATTAAGTTATCGAAACTTAAATTATAAACAACTGACAATCAAATATAAAATCATTATCAATTGTCAATTTTAAATTGTCAATTCACTTACTTATCATTCAAAACCATCCTGAACAACTGCAAAACTGATGTGCGTGTTCCCTGTTGCTGCATCTACATGTAGCACGCGCTCAGGACTAGTACCATTGCAGGTGCTTTTGTTACAGAGATAAGAGCCACCTGCTAATCGGATACGTCCAAGTCGGTCGGGGCTTGTGATGTCCCAAGTATTGCCTACAACATTTACTTGCTGAAGCGGTAATATGTGCGGAGCAGCTTCATTGATAGGGCGGGTATCGTTCGCTACTAGTGTCCAATATTCTTCATAGCTTGGTAGGCGCGTGCCAGTCCATTTTGCATAGGCTAAGGCATCATTATAGCTGACTTGCGTGACAGGGAAATTAGTTTTTGCTTCCTCTATACCATCAGGGCAACGCCAATCTACATGCTCGCGTACTTCGTAGTCCCACACATTGAGCTGCACAATAGACCATGCAAATTTCTCAGCATCGGTCACATAAGCAGTTGTTGCGATGAAGGTTTCAAATTCTTCCACACTCACCGGATGTAGTGTGGGGACTGCTTGCTTCTCACACCCAATAGAAATAAAGCAGAGAAATATAAGAACTGGGCATTGCCATTTCATAGGACAAATTTTCCTCAAAAGTACGTCAAGGACGAAGAAAAAAAAATCCCCATGCCTCTTTAAGGGCAAAGGGATTTAGAATGAAACTATATTGATAGTAGTATCAATCCTCAAAAGGATCAGAAAGGCGAATATCTTGTAGTATTTGCTCATCTGTGAGCGTGTGTAGGAATGCAACGAGTGCTTCTTTTTCATAGTCGCTGAGGTCTAGTCGAGCGGGCATTTTACTATTCGTTGCTATAAATTTTTCATCCAAAAAATCGTGAGGTTTTACTTCACTATCGTAGTGTTCAATTACTTCCTCTAGCGTTTCTAAACGCCCATCGTGCATATAGGGTGCTGTAAGTGCAATATTTCGTAAAGATGGAATTTTGAATCTCCCATTTGCAATTCCGTTATCGGCATAATCTAAATCTAAGCCGATATTTGCTGTGCCTTTTCTATCTTCATCCCCAGAGTCAGAACGACCATATTCAGCCCCTCTAAAATCGGGTGCACTAAAGTTTGGCCCAGCGTGGCAAGAACTACATTGAGTCTCCTCGCTAAAGAACAAGGCTTCGCCCTTTTTCTCTAATGGACTGAGTTCCACTAAGCCTTTTTGTGCTTGGTCAAATTTGGACTCCACAGAACCAATTGTAGATAAAAACTGTGCGATAGCATTAGCGATACGCCCTTCTGTAATATCAGGTGTGCCATAAGCTTCTTCAAATAAGTAGGGGTAGTAGGGCAGCTTTTGTAATTTATTTTCAAGTTCTGCTATCGAACCGAGACCCATTTCTACTGAGTTTTGGATAGGGAGTAATGCTAATGCTTCCAAAGTAGCGGCTCTGGAATCCCAAAAGAGGTTGTTATTGACGCGCATATTGACAATGCTCATCGTATTGCGGTGGGTCATTTGTCCGCTAAAGCCTGCACTAAAGGCATTCGCATCTGCAAAAGCATTCGATTGTTGGTGGCATGAACCACAAGAAACGGTATTGCTTTTTGAGAGTTGTTTATCATAAAACAGTACCCGCCCAAGTGTTGCCCGTTTATTGCTTACGGGGATTGCATTTGGAAATATGTTAGATAAATCAAAGAAGAACCTTAGATCGTTTTCTTCCACGGTTTGTAACAGAATATGCTCGTCAATGTCGGCTGCCATTTTTGCATAGTTATAAGGGATGTCAGGCAGCTTAGGTATTGGGATAGTTGTATTTATCACATGCTCTTCTTTTACACAGCCTATTAATATTAGTAATAAAATGGATAAAGCGAATGATTGTAGAATTATTTTTTTCATCGGTGTATGATTTCAATATGAAAATGTAAATTGACTACAATTTACAAAATATTTAGTATTTTTTAAATTGCTTCTAATAACATGGGGCAGCAAATCGTGCTTTTGAGTGTTTCAAGAATAGATTTTTTCGCCAATTTCCTAAACACACAAAAACTATTGAGAATATGCGGTGTACGATAACACTACTCTTCTTTTGCGCGACCACCAATATTGTATTTGCACAAGCCCTACTCAAAGGACAAATAATAGATACTGCCACCAATAGCCCAATAGAAGGCGTAAATATTAGCATTGAAGGTACTAATCAAGGAACGACGACAGATGCTACAGGTGCATTTGAGTTAGCAGTAGAACGTTTTCCTATTCTTTTACGCTGCTCGCATATCGCTTACGAAAGCCACGAATTAGCGGTGGAACGCTTGCCCAATAAGCCTTTAGAGTTATATTTAATACCCAAAGTAAGTATGCTAGATGAGGTAGTAGTAGAAGCCGAACAAGGGGCTACGCCATTATCGGAGGCTACAAAGTATTCCTTATTGGATTTTGAATTATTAGATAATCATATTTTGCGGCTAGAATACCACGGTTCCTTTCAAAAGCGAGTACTAAGCCTTACGGATTTGGATGGTGTGGTACAGCACAAGCTAACACTCAAGCATCTAAAAGGCATTAATGGATTGTATAAAAGTTGCATTGATATGTTTTACCTGCTTGGTCGCTACGCAGTCCATCCCATTGTGATACAGGATACGAAGTTGAGCCTACAAAAACCTATGGCATTAGATACTTTTCAGGCGTTTATCGCACCTTGCAAAGTACAAGAGAAAGACGAACTCTATTTTGTGTACGAAGACCTGAATGGTTTGCGCCGCACGATCACGGCTTATGATGTAACATCCAAAAATAGAACAGAAATTCGTCAAATTGCAAATCTAAAGATGGTTCAAAGTTACATGTCTGATATGGGACTTATACAACAAGGGCAAACGATTAGCAATATACGTACCAACGACCCTGCGGAAAGCCGCAGAATTCGAAGACTTCAAGCGGGAAGCGACTTCCTATCAGAGGTATTTTATAAGCCTGAAATGCCTGTCTATATTTTTAAGAAAAAAGGGCATTTACTGCTCTTTAATCATCCTGAAAAAAAAGTCGAAATTTATCGGGCACATCAGCTACAAGGCGAAGCTATGCTAGATTATGTAGAAGATAATACTTGGCAAAAACAACTCCTTTATGATGCCTACACAGCGCGTATATATGGACTTTTTAAGACCAAAAATGCAACTTTGATAAAAGAAATCAATGTAATGACAGGTGAGACTACTCCTGTTGCTACACTAGCAATAGAAAGTTATCGAATTCAGAAGGCACGGATTCATAATCGTCAAATTTACTATCTACAATCGGAGCGAATGGCAGGGCAAAATCAGGTTTTAATGCGACAGGCGATTGTAGAGTAATACCAATCCATGTTCAAAAGTTGTATTATACTGTAGTGCTATATTGTTTTAT
>JAHDCQ010000450.1 GCA_020629845.1 Saprospiraceae bacterium
TCCTCATGCCTCGACTAACGAAAAAATAAGCTCCCTAAAGTTGGTAATTACTTACAGGTTGATGCACTAGTGCCAGCTATTTAGACTAATGGCTAAATCAAAAAAACATAATTTGTACTAGATATTCCCCCTTCCCTGACTGACTTAACTCAAAATTAACGGCTACGGAGTCACCATATAAGCAGGCAAAAAATAAGCTATCCGCTCACTTGTTCTTTTCCTTCTCTTTTCGTTCCAAAATCGGACTTCATAAGCAACAAAGTACATTGCCCCGACAAGGGCGATACGACCGATTGATCTATTTGGGTTTCTATCCAAGCAAAGGATAATGGTTACAATAGTTTAACCTACCACTCACCACCGTTTTCTTACAAAACACTAGCTACCAGCAGACAGAGTATAAAAAAAACACAAGATTTTGTACTTTTGAGAAAAGTTCACGCTTTTAGAAAGCAGCTTCTTGAAAAATTTAGAAAACAATAACACCTTGTAGGGCAACTTTGCACTAAATGAAATACGTTTCATATTTGAGGCTTATTTATATAAGAATTTGTTTTCTCTAAAAAGCTGCCTTCCTTTTACTGATTTATTGAAACACCGATTTAGTAATCACACATTCACGAAACATGAGCGTCAAAGTTTTCACAACGCTACTTTTAGTCGTTTGCCTTGCTATCCCGACGGTAGTAAGCACTACGAATCCTGACACTAGCGGCGATACCATTGTCTCGCCAGAACTCCTCGAAGCACAAGTTTGGGTAGATTCTGTCTACAATGATATGAGCGTTAATCAACGCTTGGGGCAGCTTTTTATGGTGCGCGCCCATTCCGATAAAGGTCCTGAGCATATCGCTAAGGTGGAGCGCATGATTCGCAACCAACATGTAGGCGGACTATGCTTCTTTCAAGGCACCCCCGAAGCACAAGTAAAACTTATCAATCGCTACCAACAGCTTGCAGAACTCCCCTTAATGATTTCTATTGATGGCGAGTGGGGCTTAGGTATGCGTATGCGAAATAGCACTATCAGTTTCCCTCGCCAATTGACCCTCGGCGCAATCCAAGATAATCGTTTGATTTATGATATGGGCAGGGAAATTGCCTATCAAATGCGTCGCGTGGGTGTGCATGTCAATTTTGCCCCTGTAGCCGATGTAAATAATAATGCCGAAAACCCCGTGATTAATACGCGCTCTTTTGGTGAGAATCGCTACAATGTCTCAGCAAAGAGTTTTATGTACATGAAGGGGATGCAAGACCACCAAGTGATGGCTTGCGCGAAGCACTTCCCTGGGCATGGCGATACCAATGTAGACTCGCACTTAGATTTGCCTATTATTCGCCACTCGCGGGCGCGCTTAGATAGTGTGGAACTATACCCATTTGGGATATTGGCAGAAGAAGGCATTGGCAGCATGATGGTGGCACACTTGAATGTACCTGTGTTGGATGATCGTGAAAATCGCCCGACCACACTTTCTCAAAATACCATCACCAAACTCCTAAAAGAAGAAATGGGCTACGAGGGCTTGGTTTTCACGGATGCGCTAGAAATGAAAGGCGTAACCAAGCACTTCAAAGATGGCCAAGTGGAAGCAGAAGCTTTGCTTGCAGGCAATGATATTCTATTGCTACCTGTCGATTTAGAAGCAGCTTTGGATAGAATAAAGTCGTATATCCAAAGCGGTAAATTGACCGATGAGCAGCTCAAAACCAGCATCAAGAAAGTGCTGATGGCAAAGTATAAATTAGGTTTAACGAAGTTTGAACCTATTTCGGAAGTGAACGTGCGAGCTGACTTGAATAACTCGCGCGCAAAAGCTATCAAACAGCAGCTTTATGAAAATGCGCTCACGCTAGTACGCAATGACAACGACCTTATTCCATTCCGCGATTTAACGGATTTAAAAGTAGCTTCTTTGAGCATAGGTGTAAATAAAACGATGCCTTTTCAGAGACGTTTGAATTCGTACTTAAATATGCCGCTTTTTCATACGGATAGAAATATCACAGAAGCGGAAGAGCGTGAATTGCTGAATAAACTCAAGGATAAAGACGTAGTTATTGTGAGTTTACACGACTTAAGCAGTTACGCAAAGAAAGATTTTGGCTTAACGACTAGCGAAAAAAACTTCATCACCAAGTTACAGCAAACCAAGCGCGTAGTATTGGTCAATTTTGGCAGTCCCTATATGCTGAAATATTTCGATCATATCAAATGCGTGCTCAATGCCTATGAAGAAGACCCGATGGCACAAGACGCAGCAGCGCAGGCTCTTTTTGGAGCGATTGCCATTCGCGGACGCTTGCCTGTGACAGCTTCTGCTAAGAGTAAATTTAATACAGGCATTACTACCAATGAGTTATTCCGCTTAGGTTATTCGCAGCCAGAGCGCGTAGGCTTAAATTCTGATACGCTAAAGCTGATTGACTCCCTCATGGCGGATGCTATTGCTAAAGAAGCCACTCCAGGCGGTGTAGTGCTAGTGGCGAAGAATGGTAAAGTAGTCTTCCATAAAGCATACGGACACCATACCTATGCCAATAAAGACAAAACACAAAAAGATAACATCTTTGATTTGGCTTCTATCACCAAAATTGCGGCTTCTACCATCTCCGTGATGAAGCTACAGGAGGAAGGCAAAATCAATATTCATACGGCTTTGGGCAGTGCCTTGCCTAGCGCAACAGGCACCAATAAGCAAGATTTAGCCCTTGTGGATATTATGGCGCATCGGGCGGGCTTGCGCTCTTGGATTCCATTCTATGAGCAAACCATACAAGCCAACACGCGTGGCGCACAGGCCTTGCCGAAGTATTATAGCCGTCGTACCAATGAGAAATACAGCGTAGCTGTCACCGACCAATTGTTCCTTCGCAGTGACTTCCGCGATTCGATTTGGGCGCAGATTTATAGCTCGGAGCTTTCAGGACGTAAGGACTATGTGTATAGCGATTTGGGCTTTTATATGGTTAGTTCTATGGTACGGCATCAGACGGGCTTATCCATCAATGACTATGCTAACGAAACCTTCTACAAGCCAATGGGCTTACGCACCATGACCTATAAACCATTAGAAAAACATAGCAAAAATCGCATTGTACCAACGGAAGAAGATCGCTATTGGCGCAATCAAAAAGTACATGGACACGTGCATGATATGGGCGCGGCTATGCTCGGTGGCGTGAGTGGTCATGCGGGTTTATTTTCAAATGCAGAAGACCTAGCAGCGGTGATGCAGATGCTCCTAAACATGGGTTACTATGGTGGTACGCAATACCTCAATCCTGCTACGGTGCGTAAATTCACGACCCGACACCCTGATGATTTGCGACGTGGTATTGGCTTTGATATGCTACAACTCGATAAAAATAAAGACCCAAATATGGCGACTGAAGCCTCTACACGTACCTTTGGGCATCTTGGCTTCACAGGCACAGCTACTTGGGTAGACCCTGAGCATAATATTGTGTATGTCTTCCTTTCCAATCGTACTTATCCGAGCTATAAAAATAATAAATTGGGGCGCATCAACTATCGCCCTAAAGTACATTCGGTGATTTATCGAGCCTTGGAAGAGGCCGCCGAAGAGCTTTAACTCAAGACGATTCATCCGCTAATTTCCTATTAGCGGATGAAT
>JAHDCQ010000053.1 GCA_020629845.1 Saprospiraceae bacterium
CTTGAAATCAAACCATTTTTTTTAATATCAAAATTTTATTAGAATGAAACGAATCCAATTGTTCACGCTCATTATTTTAATGATTGGCACCTCCGCTCTATTTATGTCGAATACCCAAACTACCACCTTAGACGATTCGGCAGTACGAAGCAATCCTGTTCGGGATAAGTATGGAGACAAATTACAGGCGCAATACGTTCGCAAGAATGCCCACAAAGACAATGAGAACATGCAAATTCTAGCAGATGCGTTGAAAAAAATGAAAGAAAAGGATTGTACGAACCCGCTTAGTTGGTATATGCAAGGAGCTATTCATGGTGCACCTACTATAACTGGTGACGATGATAAGGATTATGAAATTGTAAATCAGTTTTGTGATTATGAAAAAGCAGTAACCGAAATTTGGCATAATTGTACACATGTTTATGAACCCTTAGGTCTAACAGACAAAGGCGCGAGAATACACTTTTATACTTGGCATAAAATGTACTTAAATCATTTTGAGAAGATAATAAGACATGTATCTGGTAAGCCAGAGTTTACTTTGCCATATTGGGAATATGACAATTCTGACTATCAAACTTTACCTGACCTATTTAGAGACGAAAAGAGCAGCTTATACACAAGTTTAAGGTCTAGTCACATGAACGAGGGAAAATCTATAAGTGAATTTCATTTTTTTGATTATGAAGTACAAAAAAAAGATAATATATATGAGGTGGTTCCAGGAAAACATTCAATGCAAAATACTGATTTTACTGACCCTCATAAAGCTTTTGAAGCGCATGATTTTTGGACCTTTACTGATTTTCGTAGCGGTGGCTTAGAGGGCGTACCTCATAATTGGATGCATCTCTATTTAGGCTTAGATCCAGAATCTGCCCAAGACCCTATTGGTGGAAATACAAGCGGAGGATGGGGCTATATGTATCAAATGTATAGTTCCATGGACCCAATTTTTTGGGTGCATCATGCCAATATTGATAGGCTATACGAAAAATGGTTGATTAGCAGTATGGGTACAGCTATTACCCTAGATGGAAGACCGTCTCTTGCTGAATTTAAACAAAATAAGTGGTACTATAGATTTTATGATGTTGATGTACTAACGAAAAAGTACGGAGACCCTAATAAAGCTCAGCCAAAGGATTTTACGTTTTATAATGAAACGATAGGTCTGGAGGGCATATTTAAAATGGCTTATGGTGTTCAGGATTATGCTTACGATATGTTCATTGAAGATGGAAGCTATAATAATCAGTATGAAGTAGCGGTACAAAAAGCTATTGCTACCGGCAAGTGGAATAGTCAAAATGTAACGATGCATGACCACATTGCTGCAAGCAGTACAACGGATAGAATGATTCAAGCCGATGGAAACTTTAGTCTACATCTTGCACCTCGCCCTCTTGTTTTGTTGAGTAATATTAAAAGGAAAAAGATTGATAAACAAAACTGGATGCTTGAGATTGATATAGAATTTTCAGAAGTACCTAAAGGTTCTTTTGCTGTCTATGTAAAGGATAAAAAGAACGACATTACCCATTCTAAAGAAACATTGGCAGGTGTAATGACCTTCTTCGGCGTAGGGCATAGTCACGGACACGGAGGAAGTGCTATGAGCGACAGCGGGAATGCTATGGATAGTGGACATCGCATGGGCGGAGGACATCGTACGGATAGCCAGATGCAGGCAGGTCATGCGCATAAAAAGCATGAAATGACTTTCCGCTTTGACATAGATGACGAAATTGATTTTAATAATTTCTCAGGTATGTTAGATGTAAGAATTGATGGATTGCAGGGCGATAATATCGTTATTGATGAAATTAAATTGATACAGCAGGTAGCGATTAAGAACTAATAGCTTTATTGCTATACTGCTTTATTGTCTATTGCTAGGCATAGAGCATTGATTTTTCAACAATACAGCAGAGTAGTCAGATGCTTTTTTTGCATCTGGCTACTTTGCTGTATACGAAAATGTTAAACCCGCATTATCCTGTAAGCGTTTCAAAAGCGCATCACCCATCGCTACGGAAGGCGTAAGCACACCCGCGACATCAGGCGTGTCATCTTTAGCCAGGCAAACGCCACATTCTGCCAACATTTTGGAGGTAGAACCATAACCTGGATCCATATCCCCCGTCACCTTGCCTATTGCTTTTGAGCCACCTGCTAGTGTAGTATAGAAACGGAGATTGTAAAAGCCTGCTTCACGCTTGGCTTTGTTGGGACCTTCACCGGGTTTTGGAAGCACACGGTCAGTCAGTTTTTTGGCGACCGTACCAGGTTTTGCCAGCATAAATACGCCCAACATCCCAAGCATAGCATTCGCACGAGCTCTACCACGCAGACCGTCGCCACTCATCATCGCTTCATCATATTGGAACTCTTTGCCATAAGGATAGCCTAATAGCGCATTACTTCTACGCACTACTTTGGTATTGATACCCGCCATAATAAAGGGAAAAATCCAACTTTTAGCCGCCTTATCATAGACTACAGTCTGCAAATCGCGCTTATCAGGGCCATCTTGTTCACCTTCAGGGTTGAGGCTGTATGGGTTTATCAACACCTTATAGAGTTGCTTATTTTGTTCTGCCTTCTCTAGCGAATCATTAAGCGAGGCATAAGTGCCACCACTCATCTCCCCTTTCATCGCTTTCACGCGCATTTGGATTTGTTGGGCTGGGCTGCCCGTTTGTTGCATGGCTTGTTGCTGCACAAAAAACACACCCATATCCGATGGAATGGAATCGAAGCCACAGCAATGCACAATTTTTGTACCATTTGCTTTGGCTGCTTCGTAGTGCGTATCAATCATTTCACGCATCCACGGCACTTCGCCCGCGAGATCACAATAGTGGGTTTGATTGTTCACGCAGGCGGCTACTAGTTTTGCACCATATTTGCCATACGGGCCTACTGTGGTACAGATGACTTTAGCGCGCTTCGTCATCGCATCAAGGCTTGCTGCATCATGGCTATCTGCCACAATCAAGGGTACCTTTTCATCGGCTACTTCAGCACGAACTTTTTCCAATTTTTCTTGGCTGCGCCCTGCCATTGCCCATTTTAGCAGGCTATCTGTACCGTAGTAATCGTATAAATATTCTGCTACCAATCTGCCTGTGAAGCCTGTCGCGCCCCAGATAATAAGGTCAAATTCTCTTGATGCACTCATAAGTTGGTTTATTTATTCTTGCTTTCAACAAGTGTTTGGGATTTATGTTTAGTATTCTTCCATACACTATCTACAATTGTCTCACGATCAGGCAAAATCAATTACCCTAAATTAAGTTTAAGCCTACTTTTTTAAAAAGTGTGTGTCCTTATTTAAATTTTGAGGCGTTTATTTAAATAAGCCCTATCTTTGATTAAGTTTAGGGAGCAGGCAAAAAATAACCTACCCATAATTTGGATTCGTTATTTTTTCCAATGGCAAGGCGCGAAGAAGGCGCATAGCTGGTTCTGTAACTGATGAGCAACGATGCAATTGGTAAAAAGAACAAGACAAATGGGTAGGTTATTTTTTACCTGCTCCCTTAAGCAAACAGATATGAAGGATTTTAAAGCAGGGCGATATATCAATCAAGGTACATATAGTCTAGGTATTCTAAAAGAAACAACGGGCGCAAAACGTGGCAAGCTTTATTTATTCAAGGAATATTCGGATTTATTTCAGTAGGATATTTGATAGCGACAATATTTCTTGGTAAAGTGCTGTAAATAAAAAGCCTTGTAAACACTCAGCTTACAAGACTTTTTTTTGCTATTATGTGATCCCGGCAGGATTCGAACCTGCGACCTACTGATTAGCGTACCCTCTACGACTTTCGCCGCGCTCATCACTTCATGATGAATTTGTGGTCTGGACTATCTCTTCACCATTACAGGTGTGCCACGTATAGTCTCTACGGAACCTCTCTATAATCTTCAGCATAATGAATTCCTTGCTGTTGATTATTGCGAGATGTATTTACCCTAAGAGCTATAGATTTATTTTGTTGTTGAGGATTAAAATAATAACACTCATCAGTATCGGGACAATAAATTGCGTAAATATCAATTACTTCTGTTTTTACTGGTTTTACAACTAAACCATTAGTATTACAGTAAGTACTTCTAAATGCAATTTCTAAAGTTCCTCTTTTGTTGAGTGAACGATACTTAACTTGTACTGATTTATAAACACCATTTTTATAGATTACTAAATCAAATGGTGCATGTTCAGTTTCTGGGTTAAGTATTAAAAATCCTTTTTCAAATAAATCGAGCTTTACCTTCAATACACCTAAATCACCTTTATTTTTTGTATGATGTTTAAACATAGTCTAAAAATCCTTTAAAGATGAATTATAAGTTTCCTCGGGATTGCCATATCCAAATTATGGACTTAGGTTTCCCCGATATAGTGGCATCCACTTCATAAGTTTTGTTTCCCTATGAAGGCTCCTAATTTTTATGTTCCAACCATTGATGAAACATTAAGCTTAAAGTCAGTTGCTCTATCCAACTGAGCTACGGGACCAGTTTCCGCTTTTTTCTAGCGGACTGCAAAGATAGTATCTTTTTTCAGTCCTTGCAACTCTAATCTTTATAGAAAAGTTCCCAAATAAAATACATCCAAACTATAATATACTCCAATGCCACCACCCAAAGATTTTCGTAGTATTCGTAATAGCTATAATTAATATAGGTCAAAACAAGAAGTGCTGACCAAAGCACAGGAAAACGAAAACGTGTAAAGCCACAGAGCATCAAAGGCAAAGCCACATACCAAGGATGTACTGTAGTGGTGAACGATAGATAGATGGAAATGGCAAAAAGCATCATCACGGGTAAGCGTTCCCAAGTCGGTTTTTTTTCTAAGAAAGTCAAAATAAGGATGCTTATTAAAGTACATATGGCTAAAGCTGGCCCAATATCTGCAATCATATTCCAACCTTTATATTGATAGCCTAGCCAACGGACGAGGTAGTAAACACTTGCATTGAATTCAAATTTCTGGAAGTACAAATTGAGGCTATCGCCAAAATTTTGGAAAAATAATTCGCCTAATAAGGGTAAAAACAGAGCAACCACCGTCAAGCCAGTTATTACATAAAACAAAAGGCTTCTTTTGGTATTTAACCGCCTAAGGTAAAGTGGCAAAAAAAGTAAAGGTAGCAATTTAGAAGCTACCGCTGCCCCCATTGCCAAGCCAGCAGTTACAATAGCATTTTTTCGATTCAATATCAGCCATATAGAGAGCAGCAGAAAAAAAATCATCGCGCCTTCAAAATGCAAATTGCCTGTAAGTTCGATAATAATTAGTGGGTTAAGTAGGTAAATAAGCGCGTTTTGAGCTGGCAATTTAAAATGCTTCAATAAGCGAAGTAGTAAAAAAAGATTGCCTATTTCAAACGCAAATAAAAAGACTTTCATCACTATTGCACTACCTAAAACACTATTCGGAAAGAGCCAGCAAGAAAGGAAAAATGTTAGTTGCGCGATAGGTGGATAAATGGTGAAATAGTTCGGCGAATTGAGTTCCGCATAGAGTTCTGGGGTGATACTATTTAGAGCAATTTTGTTTTCAATATAGTAGCTTGGCACTTGCTCGAAGGGATTAATTCCATTCAGCCACAATCGTCCATCCCAAATAAAGCGGTAGACATCGTCAGAAAGATTAGGAATACCCCAAAGCAGCAAAAAACGCGCAACAATAGCGATTATTAGCCAAAATTGAAGTTGCTTGGGTGTAAGTTCTGCCCATAGCACCAAAGCATAAACTGCAAAAGCAATTATATAACAGCCCAATATCGCGTAAAAATCGGCTTGCGTAACTTGATAGCCTAAGTAAGCGATTGCTCCTAAGAAAAGCGTAGCTAATGCCCATTTTGCAATACCCTCAATTCGCTGCATTTACTTCAAATTCAAATGGCGAAGGGTGTAGAAAAATATCGTTCCATAGCCAATCGTCAAAAGTAAATGGAAGAAAATGAAGGCAGTATTATTGGAATAAATACCTGCTATTACTGCCAGTAGAAAATAAAGTGCCAAAACGCCTTCAAAAATCGTTGTCCAATCCAAGCGATAATTGCGATAGGTGCGCTTTTTTAGATTCTCACGTTTGCCTGTAATGGCAAATTTTGGCGTACGTATAAAAGCAGATTTTTTACCTAAATAGCCCTGAATAATTGCAACTGTATTGTGCAAGGATAAACCCATCGAAAGCGATAGAAAAACGGGAAAAAGAACCAAAAATTTGAAGAATTTTTTGGCGTACGATTCCTTTTTCAAAGCCGCTTGCACATTCCCTACATAATAAACCGCAATGATGGATAAAAGCGAAATCAAAAAGTAGGAGAAATAAGCCATATTTACATCCAATAAATTAACTGCAAATAACACAGGCACGCTCACTACGCCCGTCGCAAATACGAATACAAAAATTGTACTTGCCATCAGGTGTCCTGTAGCATGAATTTTCTTGCCTAAGGGCAAATTGGAACGCCAAACCGTCGGTAGCATCTTGCGCGCCGTCTCTGCCCCACCCTTCATCCATCGGAATTGTTGGGACTTCAAGCCGTTCATATCCACAGGTAGTTCGGCGGGCGAATCGAACTTTTCGAGATAGACAATTTCCCAACCTTTCAGTTGTGCGCGAATGCTTAAATCCAAGTCCTCCGTCAGCGTGTCAGCTTCCCAACCGCCTGCATCATCTATAGTTTCGCGTCGCCACACGCCAGCCGTGCCATTGAATTGAAGCATATAATTCCCTGCCTTGCGCCCCTGCTGCTCTACCGTGAAATGCACATTCAACTGCAAGGCCTGCAAGCGCGTAATCAAGGAATAATCCTCATTGATGTGTTCCCAGCGTGTTTGCACTACGCCCACTTTCTCGTCCTTGAAATGTGGAATCGTAGCCTTCAAAAAATCGCGGCGGGGCATAAAATCGGCATCGAAAATAGCTAGAAATTCGCCTTTCGCATACTGCGTACCATCCTTCAACGCGCCTGCTTTGAAGCCCGTCCGTATTTCCCGCGTGATTTGGGCAATATGAAAGCCTTTTGCTTGATATTCCTCTACTTTTTCGCGGACAATATCAATCGTTTCATCCGTTGAATCATCAAGAATATGTATCTCAAAGCGGTCTTTAGGGTAGTCCATTTCTGCGATGCGATCAATGAGGCGTGCGATTACATATTTTTCATTGTAAATGGGCAATTGTATCGTTACAAAGGGTAATTCCTCTTCCTCGTCCATGTCGTCTGCTTCGGGTAATCCCCCGCGCCAATAATGTCGTTTATATTGCATCAACAAATGAAACTCCAAGAGACAAAACAGCAAAATATACGTCAAAGTAGCCACATAAAATGCTACCAAAATATAAGCCAAAACTGTCATACAACTGTAATTGACAATGGACAATTAACAATTGACAATGCGCGCTAATTGTACATTGTCAATTGTCAATTGTCAATTTTTATATAAGTTTAAAAATCGTCCAAAGTATTTTATAGCCTGCTAGTATCGTACCACGTATCGTGCCTGAAACTTTTGACACGCCTATTCTTCGTCGATAGGTCACAGGTACTTCGGTACATTTCAAGCCCATTTTTGCAGCGCGTACTTGCATTTCTACTGTCCAACCGAAGTCTTTATCTTGCATCTGCATGGCTAATAAGCTCTCCCAACGTACCGCCCGAAATGGGCCTAAATCGGTGAAATCGTAATTATAAAACAGACGAATCAGATTTGTTGCCAACCAATTTCCGAAAATTTGCTGTGGCTGCATTGCGCCCCGTTCCATATCGCCCGTAGCGCGTGAACCAATCACCATATCCATTTCCTTTTCTATAATCGGACGCACCACATTGGGCAATTCTTCAGGATGGTCAGAGTAGTCCCCATCTATAAATACCACAATATCAGGCTGTTCGGACTTCGGTTTTGCTTCGATGTGCGCCATGCCTTTCAGACAAGCACTGCCATAGCCTTTTTGCATTTCCGTAAGCACCCTCGCACCACCTGCTGTTGCTACTGCTACGGTATTATCCGTACTCGCGTTATTGCATACGATGATTTCCCGCACCCAAGCTTTTGGGATGTCCGCAAGCACTTTTCCGATGGATTGTTCCTCGTTATAAGCAGGAATGATAACGTCTATGATTGGTGGCTTTTGCAAGATGCTTTATTTATTTTTGAAACGAAATGTGGCGCAAATGTAGGATAAAAAGCAGGATTCATTTCGTCTTGGCGGGAACATACTGGTCTGAAAATAAATATTCACCTTTTTGTCACAAATCCATTTTTAAAAGATTATAGGGGAAATATATTTCATTTTCTAAAAGCTTCCGACTTTAGTTCTCAAGGAAATCATGCTTTATGAAACAAAGCAATATCTACATGAAGACTAAAGTGCTAGGTTAAGTAGATAAAATTTAAATTTATTATTATGCAGTACTTCTTAAAATTTGGATTTGTTATTGGTTTCTTATTTTTTGCTTTACCAGCCTTTTCTCAAGTTCCTGACCCCAACGGAGATGAAGCGTGGGATTACTGCCCCTGTGTAGAAGGGGTACAAGTAGAAGAGTTTATATGCCCCTGCCCTGTGGTTTATCCTCCAACTCCAACTGGCGGAAGCGGAAATCCGCGTGGTAATGGAGTTCCTGACCCTACTGGTGACGGTGGTGGTGGCGGAATGACACCATATGAATTTATGGAGTGGTTGAATTGTCTCGTAGACCCAGACTGCATATAGCCAAAGCAAGCTAGTGCATTTATTAAATCGATGATAAGTGCTTGGACATATTAATAGGACTAGAAGTAATAAGTCTAGACTTTAGTTGCTTCTAGTCCTGAAATGCTGCTTTCTTAGGAACGATAAATTAAGAGGCACTACGGTGAAAAGTGTGGGTACGCTCAACTTGATTCAATCAATTCAGAGTAAATCTTCTGTTTTGTGCGTATTCACTCCAATGGAACGCGTTCCATTGGGAGAAAAAGAGACAGTCAAGAACGTACATTTATTTGTTTATCGTTCCTTAGCTACTATTTCATACAGTAATCAAACAGCTAAATGCTTCCCAAATACAAATTCATAATTCGACAGCACTAACCAAACCACAGGTGGCGAGCTAGTAAGCACATAAATTGTAAGAAAAATAGCATGGGGTAAAAAGTAAGTCTTCCTCCAAAGATAAAGCCCCACCAAAACGATAGCAGTACCAAGCGATAACAAAAACGCCAAAATCAAGCAGCCAAAATTATCATCATAGGGTAAATTGCCTGCTTGATAGAGGAATCCCCAAATTAGAGCACATATAAGTAGCAGCAAGGCATTCACTCTAGTATTAGGCGATTTTGAAGCTGTATCATAAGAAAAATCATCTAAAACAGGCTTACTCATCTGTCCTTGTGTTTATTCGACAATAAATTCCACGCGCCGATTTTCAGGATGATATTTCCGACCGTCCGATTGCACTAAGGGTCTCGACCCACCAAAACCTTCTGCGGAAAGCCGTTCGTGATGTACGCCTTTTTTTATCAAATAAGCGGCTACTGCTCTTGCTCGGCTTAAAGATAGCGCGAAATTCTTTGCTGCGTCGCCCACATTGTCGGTATGTCCTTCGATTTTGATGGTATGCTGCGGATGTTCTACTAAATATGTTGCTAAACTATCCAATGCTGGGAAAGATGCAGGCAAAATCTCCGACTTCGCTTGCTCAAATTGGACATTTTTGGGAATGTATTTTTCAATAGCTCTCACCTTTGGTGCTTTAGGTGCTACGGGAATAGTAGACTTCCTTTTTGGCGTTTTTTTGACTTGTGGCTTAGGAGGTGGAGGCGGAGGAGGTGCAGGATTAACTACCTCTTGTTTTACTACTGGAGCTTTGGGTGCAATAGGCTGAAAAAGGTATTTACTCGGCACAATTTCTTCTTTTTCTTCGTACCAAAAGCGTTCATACCAGCTTAAATCCTCAGGTTCTGGAAGTGTCCATAATAAGGTAAGTTCTGCCTCGTGCATGGCGTTGAAATACTCAATTTTTATATCGTAGTATGTATTTGCTTCCATGCTGACTTTTCCTTTGGCATAGCCTACATCATTGAGTCGCCAATTATTGATAACCTGCACGCCACCTACCCAAACGCGAATTCCATCATCCACCCTTGCAGAAAAGGTAAAAACGCCTGTCTTAGGAGACATCAAGCGTCCCGTCCATCGCACCGAGCATTCATTGGGATTCATATCTTCAAAGGGCGCGACTTCATCCCAATAATAATCAATGCTGGTCTCAATTCTAGTCCCGACCAATCTATTGAAATTCGTACCATCATAATAATCTGCTTTCAGACCATGTTGAGCAAATACCGTGCATAAGCCTAAGCAAATAAACACGGCAAGGAGTGCAATTTTTTTCATAACGAGTGATTTCACCCAAATTGCCTCAAAAACGGATAGGAGGCAAATAAAAATCGACTAAAATAAGGTTTTTTCCTTACAAAAATCCGACAAAGCAAATTTTCAAAAGCCCATCGAAGCAATATCTTTGCGCAATGAATTTGAAAAATGACTTAATACTCCGTGCAGCCCGACAAGAAGCTATCGAACGCCCTCCCGTATGGCTGATGCGCCAAGCTGGCCGTACCCTACCTGGCTATCGAGAAATACGCGCAAGTGTATCAGGTTTCAAGGAACTTGTAGAAACTCCTGAACTCGCAGCTACGGTCACCATCGAGCCTGTGGACGTACATGGTGTAGATGCTGCTATCATTTTTTCGGATATTTTGGTGATTCCAGAAGCGATGGGCTTGACTTATGAACTCATTGAAAAAAAAGGTCCCTATTTTCCAAAAACTATCCAAAGTCGCAAAGATGTGGACGCGCTACAAGCAGGCGAAAAAGCCGCACAAGAATTGCACTACGTTTATGAAGCCCTGCAATGTACCAAGCAAAAACTTGCGGGACGTGTGCCACTCATCGGCTTTGCTGGCGCACCCTGGACACTCTTCTCCTATATGCTAGAAGGACAAGGCAGTAAGACTTTTTCTAAAGCCAAAAAATTCCTCTATCAAGAACCTGCGGCCGCACACGCCCTCATGGAAAAACTCACGGAAACTATCATCGCTTATTTGAAGCTAAAAATCGCAGCAGGAGCAGATTTAGTGCAAGTCTTTGATTCTTGGGCGGGCGCACTTTCACCACAGCAATATCGAACCTTTGCCCTACCCTATTTGAAGCAAATCTGCGATGCCATCCAAGAAGTGCCAATTACTGTTTTTGCAAAAGGAGCATGGTTTGCACTATCTGAATTAGGCGAACTGGACTGTAATACCCTTGGCTTAGATTGGAATACCTCGCCACAGCAAGCCCGTGCTTGGATAGGCAACGGCAAAACCCTACAAGGCAATCTCGACCCTTGCCAACTCTACGCCCCATTGGAAAATATTGAAGCTGCGACACGCAAAATGTTGGAAAACTTCGGGCGCAATCACATCGCTAATTTGGGACATGGTGTGTATCCTGATATTCGGGTGGAGGCGATTCAGTGTTTTGTGAAGACGGTGCAGGCTTGGCGGTATGATTAAACTTTAATCGTATTTGTAGCCCTAAAATTGCCATGTGTGTGTGTAACACTTTTTTACCTAAAAAACTTACAATGTACGTTTTTACATACGTCCCCCACCAATGAATTGGTAGGAGAAACAAATCATACAATTGCCATCCAGATGAACAGAAATTAAAATTTTTCCCGTTATTAGCTCCCCATTATATTTCGCGTACACAAACACAAACAATGAAAAAAAGGCAGTTCAGTTGCATTCTGATTTTACTTAGTTTTTGGACAAACAGCATACACGCACAAATCAATCAATCAAATTGGACGTTCAATATTGAAAGTTTCAATAAGATAGTAGACTTCGAAAAGACACATACCGCCTACAAACAAGTACAGATTAATATAGAAAATTTCAAAGCAAAACTAAAATCTAGTGTGCAGGAAATTGAAATTCCAACGCCAGAAGGCACTTTTGAAACCTATGAAATACGTCCTGTACAAGTCGTAGCGGATGAAGTGAAACACCTTTACACCATCAAAACATTTAGAGGCATCAAAAAGGGCGAACCTAGTACTCTAATTGCTTGTGACATTAGTGATAATGGCTTTCATGCAGCCATTTATGCAGGTAAAGCAAGCTACTACGTGCAGCCAATAGACCCAAATAAGCCTACGCATTTAGCGGTGTTTTATAATCATGACCGATTGAGTAAAACAATTTGCCACGTAAAATCTGCTTTGAAAGAAAGTGTTACTAATCAAATTACTACATCGGCAAGTCCAAACGAAAAGCGAACGTATCGTCTAGCAATTGCGGCTTCTAGTGCCTACTGTGAAAGCTTCGGAGGTACTCCATACCGTGATACAAATGTTTTGAATGCCTTAGTGACAGGTGTAAATTTTATGAATCCTGTTTTCCTACGCGATGTGGGTGTAGAATTCACGGTGGTATCGAATGAAGATTTACTTTTTCCAGAATATAACGATGATCCTTTTGACTTTTATGACCAAGATGAAGCATCTGACCTTTGTCACGAGATATGTGTAGAGGTGCTTGGTGTGGAAGGCTTTGACATCGGACACGTAGTAGACACGCAAGAAGAAGGTGGTATTGCCTCCTTGGGTGTGGTTTGCTACGATGATGAAAAAGGTATTGGCCTGAGCAGTGGTGCAGATGACTTAGTTGGACTTTGGATTGATTTTGTTGCGCATGAAATAGGGCATCAACTCGGTACAGACCACAATTTTTCGTCGCGCGAGTGCGAAAACTCTACTGATGGACTTAGATTTGAACCAGGAGAAGGCTCTAGCATTATGTGCTATGTGGGTGTGTGTGGAGATGGCGTGAGTCCTGCCACAGCAACCGTTCCTTACTTTCATTACAATTCCATTTTGCAAATGCGAGATGTGATAGAGGAAACTTCTTGTGGCGAATTTGCTGCTAGTGGCAACGCAAGCACCCCAACTGCCGATGCGAAAGCAGATATCACAATTCCTCAAAATACGCCATTTGTGCTGATCGGTGATGCAAGTGATGCGAACGATGCTTCGGAAAACCTGACCTATAATTGGCATCAATGGAATGGCGATGGTGGCGAAACGAGAGGAAATCCTGATTGCGAAGAACTCGCTGAACCTCTGTTTGAATATTTTGAACCAACTACTGAAAAACATCGCTCTTTTCCGCTTTATTCTGAGGTATTGAAAGGAGAAAATGACCAAGAATGGGAACAATTACCTTGCACCACAGGTAGCCTTGATTTTTCTCTAGCTGTGCGCGATAATAATGCTAATTTTGGACGCTTTACGCAGGACTTGATGCGCGTAAATGTAGCCGATAGTGGCCCCTTCGAAGTCCGTTTGCCCAATGGAAATGAAACGTTAGGTGGTGGTTCGCTTACGGAAATACGTTGGACTGTGAATAACACAAATACTCATTGTCCGAGAGTGGATATTTTGCTTTCAACGGATGCAGGAGAAACCTTCACCGTCATCGGAGATGCGACTAACAATGATGGTTCAGCTTTATTGAGTTTGCCAAATACACCAAGTAGTACGGCACGAATTTTGGTACGCTGCGATGTGGATGGTGGATTCAGAGCCGCTTCCACATTCTATGATGTTTCAGATGGCAATTTTACGATTGAAGAAGGGACGACAAGCACGTATGAAATTGCTGATACACGGCTTTCTATTTTCCCAAACCCTGTTTCGGATAGAATATTTATCGAAACAAACAAGGTAGAAAACTTCGCCTTTCGATTAGTAAATTTGCGCGGATGTATCTTGAAAACAGGTACACTCGATGCTTCAAATGGCATATCCGTATCGGGTTTTCCTACTGGTTTATACTATCTACAAGTGATACATCAAGCTTCGGGAAAAAGCATTGTGGAGAAGGTAGTTGTGGAATAATTATGTCCGAGTACTTATTCCTTTATTTTTTGTAACTAATCAGCAGAACAGAGAGCAGAGACCGTTTCACTGTGAGAACAGAGACGAGGATGATAAAAAAGTCGTATTTTAAGTCTCTATTCCCTACCCGACGGCAGCTACTGTGTACACATAAGTTGTGACATGAAAATTGGTTGTTTTTAGTCCTGGAAGGACGAAATTATTATAGTAATTTGTGTAGTTTTGAATGAAAAGCTCTGAAGGAGCGACATTTTTTGGCTAAAAAGTGCCGCCCCTTCAGGGCTTAAGGGAACAAGCAAGAAATAACCTACCCATAGTTTGGATTAGTTATTTTTCTAACTCGCTAGGCGCGAAGAAGGCACATAACTAGTTACGTAACTGATGAGCAACGACGCGAGGTGGAAAAAGAACAAGGCAAACGGGTAGGTTATTTTTTGCTTGTTCCCTAAATAAATTTATGTTGAATTTTCTATAATAATTTCATCCCTTCGGGATTATTTTACATGATGTCACAACTTATGTGTACAGTAGCCGACGGCAGGCGGGTCTCAACAAAGTGGTCTCTGCTCTCTCTTCTGAATAATTACTATTTTTTTAGAAAAAGTAACAATGAAAATAGCAATAATAATAACACTCCTTTTAGTACTAATAGTGTCTATCAGTTGCAGTAAAAACCTAATGAAAAGCGGCATTGATGACACCTTTGAAGTCGCTTATAGCAAAAGTAAAGGTAGGTCAAAATCTAAGCCACAATACGACATCAGTCTGAAAGGCAACAAAGTAACCTACAATGGTCTTGCCAATATGGATGTGATGGGAGAAAAGACTTTTGAAATTTCTAAATCGCAGTTCAAAGCTATACAATCCGCTTTTGAAGGCAGCAATTTCACAACATTTGAAGAACTCTATCGTGGAAATAAGCGCGACTTACCCATGATGCGACTGACTTATCGAGGGCATGAAGTCCGCTATCAAGAACGAGAAGCCCCCGAAAATTTGAAAAAACTGGCAGCAATACTAGAAGAATTGGTACCAAAGAAGAAGTGAAAGTCCAAGCATTTGTTTTTTAAGGACGCGAAATGACTCCTTTGTGCGTTCTCATAACAGACTAAAGGGGTGTAGGACAAATTTCCCAAATCGCATGATTTATCCCAATGGAACGTGTTCCATTGGATGGGAAAAGGGATTTTTGTCCTACACCTGACTAAAATCCTAAACATTATGAGAAGCACAATTTTACTTTTACTGATTATCAGCCTGAATAGCGTTGTATTGCAAGCACAGCAATCGCCTATTCCGCAGCTTCAAGCAGCATTAGAAGAATGTTATGAACTGCTGCCACGCGAAAAACTCTACTTGCATACCGACCGCAGTTTTTATAGTCCTAGCGAGACAATATGGTTTAAGGTGTATTCTACGAATGCTGCCAATACAGTAACTAGCGAACATTCATCAGTAGCTAGAATAGAATTATTGAATCCTAAAGGCGATATCATAGCCCAAGAAACTATACTATTAAGCTCTAATCAGAGTAATGCTTCTTTCCTCTTACCGAAAAGTAGTGTAGGTGGTATCTATAAATTGCGTGCCTATACAAGTTGGATAAGAAACTTCGGAGAAGAGGCATTTTTTGAAAAGGAAATCACGGTACAGCGTGTTAATATACCGAAAATCCTCCTAGAACTCGACATAGAAAAAGAAAGCTATGGCGCAGGTGATGAAGTAGTAGCTGACCTAAAAATGCGTTCCATTGATGGTAAAGTATTAGGGGACTATCTCTTTGAGTATCAAGTGCGCTTGGCAGGCGAAAACGTCTATAAAAGTGTCGCATTTAGTGATAAAGAAGGCAAAGCAAGTATCAAATATAACTTACCAAATGAGCTCACTAGTGCAGATGGCTTGCTCAATGTTATGGTGGGATACGGAGGTAATACCGAAAGTATAGCGCGTCGCATTCCTATTCTATTCGACAATATTAAGCTTGATTTTCTGCCTGAAGGTGGCGACTTAGTCCAGCAATTGCCTAGCAAAGTCGCTTTTAAGGCAGTAAATGAATTTGGAAAACCTGCTGATGTGGAAGGTATTATTTTTAATGCACAAGGAGAAAAAGTCACCACCTTCAGCAGTTTTCACGATGGTATGGGCGCGTTTGAGTTTAGACCACAAGCAGAAAAATATTATGCAGAAATCACACGTCCTATAGGCATTACTAAAAAATATGACTTACCTCAAATTTATAACGAAGGCGTTACTGGTAGCCTAATTTCACAAAACGATAAAGAAATTGTCCTAGATATTCGCACTAGCACAGCACGTCCACTCTATGCAATGCTACAGATGCAAGAGCGTGTGCTACATACGCAGACGCTGGAAGGAAATACACTCAAAATTGCTACAGATGACTTCCCAATGGGTATTGCTCGTCTCACTATTTTCGATGAAACCGGATTGCCACAATGGGAACGCCTTCTTTTCTTAAATCGTCACCGACAACTGAATGTAAACTTGGAAACCAATAAGGAATCCTACGCACCGAATAGCACCGTGAAATTAGACCTAAAAGTTACAGATAGCGCGGGTAAAGGTGTACAAGGCGGTTTTTCATTGGCGGTAGTAGATGACAAACTACACACCTATGCGGATGATAAGCAAGATGATATTTTATCTTATTTCTTAATGAGTTCGGAGCTAAAAGGAAAAGTGCATGAACCGAATTTCTACTTTGATCCAGAAGAAGAAAAAGCAACCGAAGCCCTTGAATATGTGTTGCTCACCCACGGTTGGCGCAGTTTTAATTGGAAAGAAACGCTGGCTGCTGATGAAGTGCATTGGAGAGCAAAAATAAAATACCCCAAATCTATGCTTTCAGTTAAAGGACGTATTTATCCTGCTTACAAAGGCGTGAAAGCATGGGTTAAAGAAACAGGAGAGGAAATAGCCATAGGCAAGCGTGGTAATTTTGAAATAAAGCACGTAGATATTAATCAGCTTCCATTTACGATAATGGCAAAGTATAAGCAATCGCGCAAGGAAATAAAGGTGAGTTCGCAGCAGCATTTGCATATAATAGATGAAAGCTTAAATGGCGAAAAAGTTACTAATAGACATGGTGTTCAAGTAGGGAAAGATATTTATGCAAAACAACAAATGGCTGTAAAGACAGAAGTTTTGGACGAAACGATGCCAATGGCAGAAGGTGCAACTGCTTCGGCACAATCATCTGCTAAGGTGCGTGGACAAAGTACGGTGATGGGTTCACGGACAAGTGATGTTGGCTATTATATTGATGGTGTAGTAGTTGATGGAGACGTTGCACTAGATGAAGTTGTAGTAAGTGCCCAAAGCATAAGTACAAATGAGGTGGCTCTTTCTGTTATTGCACTTAGTTCAGTAGCAATTAAACATACTAGTTGGATGGAGCAAGATTATGATTTTCAGGTTGGTCTTGCGCCTAAATTGATGGATTTGCGTCTTTCGGTTTATACTAATCATAACAATCAAGCGCGTTCTGGACGACGGTTTTATAATGCAAGATACCACAGCCCCGATAAGCCTGCCGAGCCAGAAACTATCTATTGGAACCCTAGTATTCAGACCGACAAGAATGGAAAAGCAAGCCTTTCTTTCAATACAAGCCCAGAAATAAGCACCTTCCGAGCAATTGTGGAAGGCATTGCAGAGAGTGGCATACCAGCTAGAGCAGAAACTACTTTCAATACGCAAACGCCCTTTAGCATAGATACTAAAATTCCTGTGCTACTCACACAAGGCGATGAATTGGAATTGCCTATTAGTCTAAAAAATGGCACAAATACTTCTATTTCAGGTTTACTTTCCTACAACCTTGAAGATGGTTTCAAGCTAGAAAAAGGTCATGCAGATATGCTTGATGTAGCTGCATTAGAAATAGTAAATCTAAAGCCTAGATTAAAAGTCAATGCGCCTCCAGGCGAATATGATTTAGTTATCCATTTCAAGCCAGCACAAGGCAATACACATGAAAAAGTCATAAAAACAAAGCTCAAAGTGGTCGCTTCCACCTTTCCGCGAGCGGCTTATTTATCGAGTAGGAATTTGAATACCAATTATCAATTTGAGATTGATAATCTTGTAACAGGTTCGGTGGAGACGGAATTCCGAATTCTTCCGAACGGTTTGGATGAAATCACCGCAGGTATAGAAGGTATTTTGCGAGAACCATATGGTTGTTTTGAGCAGGTGTCGTCGAGTAATTATCCGAATATTCTTGCCTTGCAATTGCTGCAAAACAGGGAAGAATTAGACCCTGAAATCAAGAAAAAAGCAGAAGATTATTTATCGAAAGGTTATAAAAAGTTAGAGGGTTACGAGGTGGAAGGTGGCGGATTCTCGCTTTATGGGAAAGCCCCTGCGAGTATCGGACTTACAGCTTTTGGTTTAGTGCAATTTCATGAATTACAAAAAGCGCTCCCTATCGTAAATAAGCGCATGATTAAGCGTGCAATTGATTGGTTGCTCAAAAAAAGAGATAAGAACGGCTTATTCGGACAAGGTCGGGCAGGTGCATATCAAAAATATGGCAAAACGTCCGATGCTTATGTCGTATATGCCCTTAGCACTATGAAAGTAGAGGATATGGAAGCCGCCTTGCGCCACGAAACCGAACTCGCGGAGCAAGATGAAGATATTTACCGCCTTGCCCTACTTGCTTTAGCCAATGTCAACTATGGCGAAAAAGCAACAGCAGATAGACTTACAGGACTATTGGCTACAAAGATTAGAGCGCAAACCCTAGAGGATCTAAAAGCAGATGCTACACTCATGCGTTCCTACGGACATTCCAAACAAGTAGAAATCGCAGCTTGGGCAACATTAGCCCTTTGTGAAAATCAGTATGCTGATATTGAACTTATTCACGAATTGGTGGAGTATATACAAAGCAAAAAGCGTGGCGCAGGCTATTTCGGTTCTACACAAGCGACAGGTTTAGCACTACAGGCACTAAGCAAATACTTAATAAAATTTGCCGAACCAACAGCACCAGGCGATTTGGAGCTATTTATCAATGATGAACTTGTAGCCTCTGCCTCCTATGATGAAAATACGGAGCTATTAGCCTTCAATGATTTGGGGCAGCATTTCACCGAAGGTGCTAATCAAGTACAAGTGCGTTTCGCTAATACCACACAAGCAGTTCCTTACACACTAACCACCAATTGGCGTGCAAAACTTCCTGCTGCACAAGCATCTAGCATAAAAGTAACAACAACACTTCCTAGCGAAGTGCCGCTTGGTGAATCGGTACGCCTGACTGCACGTGTTCATAACAACTCGGATGAAGCTGCGCCTACCCCTATGGCAATTATTGGCATTCCTTCGGGACTAAGCATAGAAGCACGGCAAGTGAAAGAGCTAGTGGAGAAAGGCGTATTTGACTATTTCGAGATTCAGGATAATTATCTAGTTGCTTACTATACGGAGCTTGCACCGAATGCTACTAGCGTGATTGAATTGGATTTGAAAACACAGTTTAAAGGCAATTTTCAAGCACCACCCAATAGTGCTTTCCTTTATTATCAAAGCGAAATTAAGGACTGGGAAGCAGGGAAACGTATTACTATCAATTAACAAAATCAGAGATGGCATATTATCAAAATATGCCATCTCTAACCTAAGCCTAAAACATGAAAAAACTACTATTCCTATTATGCTCATTATTTGTTACGTGGGGATACGCTCAAAGTATGTTGCAGCCCAACTATCATACTTACCTCAGTAATAGCAACAATCAATCTGGAGTTAGCTTACAAGGAGAGTATCCCTATTTTGGTATTGGTAGACAACAGTTACTCACCCAATTGCCTTATTTTTTTTCAAAAGGTGGCATGATAGACTATACGCCTTTCTTAGGGAGTTCGGTATTTGGCCTTGTTCGCCCTTATACTTATTCACCCAATCATTCAACTAAGGGCAATATAGGCGTTTATGCGAGTAGTTTTCGTGAATGGGAAGCTAGTGCGAATGCAAGTCTTTATAAAGGAGGTATTGACAATACGATTATGGCTAGTTACGCCCAAAATCAATATAAGATTGATCGTAACGAGGACAGTTGGCTAGATTTACCTTTACAAAAGCGTGTCTTTATAATGGGAAAGTCTGGAATAAACTTATATAGAAATCAACTATCCGTGCGTGCTTTCTACCTAAGAAATAAGGTACAAGATGGCGAATTCGCTTATGAAAGCAATACGCCTAATAGTGGTTATGGTTTTGGTAATACGATGAATCATGTAGGCACAACTATAAAATTCAAACATCGGTTAAAGAAGAATCACGAAAACAGAAGTTCGTCAGAACTCCTTGTTCAAGTAGATGGCGTAGAGCATAATAGAAGCGATTTTTTTGGTTTGAGCAACTACACAGGCACACAACGAGAAGTACACACCCAAGTTGGATATACCCTAAAAGAAAACAACAATAATCGCCTATTTCTTGGTACTAATTTTGATTATATTGATGTATCAGAACAGTTTGCCAATCATATAGATTATGCCCGAATAGAACGTAGCGTCGGGCTATTAGCGCGCTACGAAGACCATTTATCTAAACACTTATACGTTGCTGCTAATATGGAAGTAGGACAGCATAATTTACAAAAAACTTATATCCGTCCAAGTTTGAAAGTGAACTTATTATTTCCCAAGATTTCAGAATTGCAAATTATACTTTATGGGGCTTACGATTGGCGTTACCCCAGTCTTTTCAGCGATTTCAGGCAGCTTTTTACCTCTAGTTATTTTATTACTATAGACCCTGACGTACAACCCAATAAAGCGACTCAATTGGGTATAGGAGGAACACATACATTTTATCCTTCAGTCGTTTTTAGCCAAACCAGTATCAAATTTAATTACAACTATTTCCACTACCATCAGAAGAATGTGTTTTCCCTATCCCCAGTAAGTAACAAACTGACTCTATACCACACCACAGAACGTGCCTATAAAAGTTTATTGGAGGTACGCGCACAAGGACGATTTAGTAATATTGGTGAACTTAGTCTAGGACTTTCTTACCGTTGGGATAATGCTCGTTTTACTTATCGCAATGAGTTGGTATCTGAATTTTTTCTACCAAAGCATAATTTTTACACCAGTCTCATTTACAATCGCTCCAACTTGAATTTGTCGCTCAAACTGAATTATCACGTCCATAGTCCACAACAATTCCCTGACTTGAGTACCACTTCTCCCTGGCTACATCGTTTGGATTTCAGAGCAGAATATCAGCTTAAAAATTTGAGACACAAAAAGCTGCTAAAAGACTTTTCATTTCTAGCAGGTATAGACAATATGCTAGGACAACAGCAAGACTTGGGGGTATTCAGCCCGCCAAACATTTGGGGAACACGCTATAGAACACGTGCTTTCCTCGGAATTGAATATAAGTTGCAATGATTCATACCGATTCCCACAAATTACTATCTTTGCCGCAAGTCAAATTAAAGAGCGCACACTATGAGTTGGTTCAAGCGACTACGCGATGGTATTCAGACAGCTACACAAAATAAACGTGAAACCCCCGAAGGTTTGTGGTACAACTGCAAACGCTGCAAAACTACTAGCCGAGTGAAAACCATTCGGGAAAATTACTATAAATGCCCCGATTGCAACTATCACATCCGCATTGGGTCACATGATTATTTTGAATTACTCTTCGATAATGATGAATATCAGGAGTTATTCTCGGACTTAAGCTCTAAAGATTTTTTAGAGTTTAATGATTTAAAATCCTATAAAACACGCCTAGAACAAGCGAAGAAAAAAACAGAACTTACCGATGCCATGACCGTCGCTGTGGGTAAAGTGAATACCCGCTCCTTAGTCATTGCCGCTATGGATTTCACCTTCATTGGTGGCTCTATGGGTTCAGTGATGGGCGAAAAAATAGCACGTGGTATTGAGTACAGTTTGGAGCATCACATTCCATTCATGATTATCTCCAAATCGGGCGGTGCGCGCATGATGGAATCTGCCTTTTCGCTCATGCAAATGGCAAAAACCTCTGCCAAACTCTCGCAACTCGCCAAAGCAGGAATTCCCTATTTCTCTTTCTTGACCGACCCGACTACGGGTGGCGTAACGGCTTCCTTTGCAATGCTCGGCGACATCAATTTTGCAGAACCAGAAGCTCTCATTGGCTTTGCAGGCCCGCGCGTTATCAAAGAAACCATCAAGCGTGATTTGCCTGAAGGTTTTCAGACTTCAGAGTTTCTAATCGACCACGGCTTTTTGGATTTTATTGTCGATAGAAAAGACTTGAAAACAACAATTGGGGAC
>JAHDCQ010000054.1 GCA_020629845.1 Saprospiraceae bacterium
AGTTTATTTTTAAACTCATTTTAGCTCAAACAGTGTAGTATTTTTAACGCTTTTTCATCACTTTTTCCACTAAAAGAAATAAGGTCGAAAGTCAATTTTCTTCAAAATGTCCACTAGTAAGCAATTGGGCTTTAAAATTAATCTAACTATCTGTTGCACCGTCCTCTAGGGCGGTGATAAAAAAATAAAAGTAGAACTGACTTTAGCCTAAAACCGCGTTTCGGTCAGGGACTAAAGCCTATTTTATTATTTTTCAAAGCTCCCCGACCTAAAGAGCGAGGCAATTGATTGTCATAGTGAAGATTGTTGATTCTCCAGATTTAAAATTTTGTAAAAGACTGAACACGAATAACTTGTGTCTCACACCTGTAAATCTGTGCATCTACTTAAAACACCAACAGCTTTCGTACTTCTCCATCCGCTGTGCCTAAAAAGTAAAGCCCAGCTTCCCAAGTGCTGGTATCAATTGTATGTTTTCCTGGGGGCAAAGATAGGCTTTGTATGGCTTTGCCTGTTGCAGTATGTATGCGAATCAGGCTATTTTTAACAAGTGTAAGCTGTACATCGCCTTGTACAGGATTCGGATAAAGTGTAAAATTAGCCGCTTCATTCGCCTCTTCTACATCTACGATACCACAGAAGCCTTCATTGGGATTGAGTTCCCAATATGCTTTAGGTGTGAGGTCTTTATTTTCAAAAGCAGGATAGTCCAAGCCATAGCGTGTCATGCGAAACGTAAGATTATCTCCAATATTAGGTGTTTCGCCTTGTGATAAAACTCGACCAAGACTTATTGGAACTCTATATTCCCAAACGACTTCATTAGCAGGATTCATTTCGTAGGCAAAACCCCAGCGACCCGCCATCGTCAGTATATTTCCATTGGGGAGAAACTGCGCGCTCGATACGCTACGGGAGCTAGCTTGTGGCGGGTTTTCGGGATGCTGGATGCTTTGCTCAGGCGCATTTTCACCGATAGTATATGTACCATCTAAGGTAGTGCTGACTATGTTGATAGTCGCTCCTGTTGGCACTCGATTATTATAGACACTAATTTTTCCAAAATCTCCTTCTCCTACTTGAGCATTCGGATTAATCCAACGTGCATCGTGCTGGAAGTAGAGTCGCTTATCGTCTAGTGTTCCATTATTATAGGCGGCAGGGTTACCCCAGCGATAGCGTAAATCTCCACTTTCTTCTGCGGCTTCTTGGGTAGTGAGGGCATGGTCAATGACCCAAAATTCATTGAAATAAGGTACGCTTAATACGATTTGGTCAAGTACGGGATTGTAAGCGATGGAATTAATATGCAGCCAATCAGGACTGCCTTCGTGTTCATCATAGTTTAGGTTAATGCGTTCGGGATGTTGGTCAGAATTTCCAAAGTTGGGTTTACTATTATCATGATTTTGGATGAGATGATCCCAAACATGCCATTCCCATACGATTTCATCTAACTCAGGATTCCATTCTAAAATGGCTTCGGATAGCATATAATCTTGTGCTAATAAGTCAGGATTGCGACCCATAGCGATAGCTTCCTCACGGGTTTTACGTTCCCAAGCTAGTAGTAAAATATTACCATTAGGTAGTGGTTCTACATCGTGGTGGAGGCGAAATTGTTCATTATTCAAGGTATAGTCGTACAAAAGTTCATTATCCCATGTCCGAATTTCTACGGTTTCCCCTGCCCCACCTGCCCATATGGGATTGTTTGGTCCGCTTGTAGCAGCACGTTTGCACTTTATCAAATCTCCATTGTCGAGTAGGTATACTGCATTGCCAGGGCGGAATTGTGCGCCATCTTCCCACGTATGCACAATTTGTCCGCAATTATCTATTAAATAGACATCTGATACGCTATTTGGAAATAATAAGTTGTAGCCTTCATACGCTTGTCCTTCTTGCTGCATCAGTACACCTACGGTATTCTGCGCGGGAAGACCAACGACCAATAGGAATAAACCGTAAAACAAGTATATTTTTCGCTGCATAGTTTCAATTCTATAAAAAAAGCCATATTCAAATCCTGAGATTCAAATATGGCTTTAGGTATTTATTAATCTAAACTAAATTCTAAAAGAATCTATGTTTAGGGAACAGGCAAAAAATAATCTACCCATTCTGACTTGTTCTTTTTCACGCTAAAAGCACTTAAAAAATGAACCGTAGCCCTGCTATGCTTAATTTTTGAAGCACTTTTAGTGTAAAAAATTACGTCGCCATAACGGGTAGCTTATTTCTTGCCTGCTCCCTTACTCTTGATTAATTTACTGTAAATGGTACACCACCAGGGAAGTTCACAGTTGTTACACCAGCTTCACCATAATCGTTTTCCCAAGTAATAATCCAGTCTTCGCCATCTACTTCTGAAGACATTGTGAAGGTATCACCGTACTGATTTACAAAACTAGTGAAAGATACTTCCTCACATACATCGATAAAAGTAAGACCAGTTGCTGCACAACAGTTATAGCATGCGCCATAACCACCGAAAGAAGCATCACTGAACTCATAAGAGCCACCTCCTACATCTACGAAATCTACTGAACCAGAAACATCATCCGCACCACACCATAAAGCAGTAGTAGTGTAGTTGTATGAACCTGCTAAAAAAGAAGGACAACCTGCCCCCAACGTAAAGTCAAAGTGACCGCGGAATGCAGCACCTCTTACTGTTGCAGAAGAGTTGCTAGATGTGAATTCAGAACCATCCTGAAGAATCACTCTACCTCTGAAGGTAAACTCATCACCAGGATTTACATCATCTGCTGTTAGTCCTGCTGCAGCGATTGCTTCATTAGCAGTGATAGTGATAGACGGTGCTTGCTGATAGCCTCCACCATTGGTAGAGAAAGCTGAAGCTGGCCATCTTTTGAATTCTTTAGCACCTGTACCATTGTAGTCCAAATCAAGAACATACTCTGATACTAATGAACCTTGTTGCTCATCTACGAACTCTACCGTGTAGGTGTAAGAAGAGCCATCAATATCGAAAAGGTTGATTAATTTGTCACCTTCTTCAATTAAACGTGGGTAAGCTCCCTTACCCGCAGAATCGAAGGTTACAATTGGCGACAAGTCGTCATCAGCACAAGAGCCGAAGATGAGCAGTACAGCCACCAAAAGAAAACTTAATTTATTGATATTCATAGTTGAAAGTCAATTTTTATTTTTGATTGTATTAAGCACTATGTATTGGCATTTGTAGCTAATACGTGATACCTAATACCTAATACTTCAAATTTTAATATACGCTAGCTGAACCGTCATCCCAGAATACGCGATCACTCAATGCTCTTTGAGTCGCGTTGATATTACGTGTTACGTGATTCGCTGGCAATAAGAAAGAGCGTGGGAAAGTACCCACTTCTGGTTCAAGACCAGGCTGCATATTTGATGGGTAGCCTGTTCTTCTATACATATTGTATGCTTCCTTACCATTACCCCAAGCTGCAAGGTAGAACTCCTTGATTACCACATCTAGTGGGTCACTAGCAGCGTCATAATCTGCTAATACCTCTGCTACATAGTTATCAACGTCTTCATCAGTCATAGTAAGTGACGCACCTACTGTAGTGAGTTCGTCACCTCTACCTACTTCTTGCGCCATAGTAGCAGGTACTAGGCTTTCAAAACCTCTTACTTTAGCCATAGAAGCACGAATACCGCTTTCTAGTAGTGCACGTGCATCTTCACCTGTACTCATAGTTAAGGCTGCTTCTGCACGCATGAAGTCTACGAAAGAAGATAACATGATAGGTAAGATACCTTGACCTAAACCACCGCTGGTACCAGCAGTACGCGTGTCAGAATAATCACTCCAGTCAAAATCACCACCACCTGGGTATAGACCATAAGACGTACGGGTAGGTCCATCTGGTGGAATACCTTCACCGTTCAAGTGGTCGCGACCTGAATAACCATCACCAGGTAGTACGATACAGTATGGTAGTCTGTCGTCGCCTGCTAGTCCTGCCCAATGGTCAGGCTGTGCTGATTGGTCAGGCAAAGCAGAGAAGTGGCAAGAGTAAGTAGTTGGATCTTGCTCATCTGCTTTTTCAATCTTACGATAGAAGTAGTAACGGATACGAGGATCTACTACAGTAGCTCCGTCTGCATTCGTTTTATCTACTCTTAGTAACCACATGTAGTAGTTTGATAGATAATCACCATCAAATGCTTCATAGTGGTTATTGTACATACGGTGACGAGAGTTTGGATTGTCACGCTGACTTCCGTAGCTAAACTGGAAGTCTTCACTAGCGCTATCAATGTAATCGCCACCTGAAAGTACACCGCTAAATGTACCCGCATCGCGCTGATTCAAAGCAGCACGCATTTTCAAGGTGTTTGCAAATGTAATCCAGCTTGCAGCATCACCATCATAGAAAATATCTGAAGTAGGAGCAGCAGCATTGGTATCAGAAAGTAAACCAATAGCTTCGTCTAATAATTTATTAGCAGAACCGTACAGGTCTGCACCCGAATCAGAAGTAGGTGCAAATGCAGCAGCACCTTGTATTGCATTAGAATAAGGTGCACTACCAAACAAATCAGCTAATACCATCAAAGCATAAGCTTCCATGATACGAACAGTACCACCATGTATATCTAAGCCACGCTCATCTGCAAGTGCTTTCAAAGCAGCAGCATCTGCTAATAAGCCGCCATATTGTGGGAAAGTTGGGCCTGAATAAACATCATTCCAAAGTCCGTTGAATGTATTGGCAGTAGCCAATGCTTCATAGGTAAATGTACCTGCATGGTACATTCTTGCTACTGCACCTGGAACATAATCAGAGTTAGTATATACACGCTGGAAACCAAGCTGAACGCTATTATAGAGGTCGTTCACACTTGCTTTATCTGGTGTAATTGCATTTGGATTATCTTGCAAATCCAAATCAAAGTTTTCGCAAGCTGTGCCAAAAGCAATAAGCGCCGCGAAAAGCAAGATTTTATTGATAAATTTCATGAAAAATTTTTCTTTAAAATTTTTGAAATAACTACCCAAAACTATCTAGTCATTCAGGCTTTTAGTTACTTGGATTGTTAGTATCAGCACTAAAAAACAAGTAGCTAAAAGCCAAAATGCTATATATTTTGGATTGATATTTATCTTCTTATCGCTTCCTTATTAGAAGCTTGCATTTAATACAAGACCGTACTTCTTACCAGTTGGTGCTGTACGGAAGTCGAAACCACGACCATTACCTACACCTACACTCAAAATCTCTGGATCAAAGTTGATACCTTCTGGGAAGTTCGGTGCATTGAACCATAAGTTTTCACCTGAAAGTGAAATACCGATTTGACCAAATGGTGAGTTTTTAAGTAGATTCTTAGGTACTGCGTAACCTAAAGAAACTTCTCTCAAACGAATTACTGTACCATCAAATACACCACCTTCATCTGCGAAGAAATATGCACGGAAGAAAGAGTCACCCATATATGTTTGGATGTCGTTAGGCGTACCATCTGCCTTTACTGAGTTCGGCATGATGATAGGAATTGTACGATCCACATCTGTATCAATTGTGTTACCACGTGCCATCAATGACTGTACTGTTGATGAGTAAATATCACCACCTTGGATGTACTGCCACTGGAATCCGAATGATAGTCCCTTGAATGAGAAATTGTTAATCCAGTTTGCTGTAAAGTCTGGGTTTGGATCACCAATTACTTCAAAGTCACCAGATGCTTGTAAGTTACCCGCACCATCTACGATAAATTGACCTTCATCGTTCTTCAAGAAAGATTCACCGAAGAATACACCAAATGGCTCATCTGCGATAGCGTAGTTACCAAGTGGAGAGCCATCACCGAATGGATTACCTGCGATAAATACGCGCTCAACACCATCAATGATATCGTTTACTGTACTGATATTTTTTGTATAATTCAAGGTAATATTCCACTCAAAACCTGATTGCGTTCTGAATGGAGTCAGATTTAATCCTAACTCAATACCTCTATTTTCTACCTCTGCTGCATTTACAGTAGTTACTGTATAACCTGATGCTGGATCAAGTGGTAAATCGATAATCAAGTCATTAGAAGTCTTCTGATACAACGATAAATCAATACCAACACGATTATTGAGTAAACGTGCTTCTATACCTCCTTCTAACTCTTCGAATAACTCGCGACGCAAATCCGCATTACCTAAGAAGTTAGATACAGAGTTTGTATTTAGAATTGTACCATCTCCTTTTACGAATTGGTTGGTTGATGCGTTCAATGTATTTCTTGTACGGTATGGGTCAGGATAACCTGCTGATGTACCATAACCAAGACGTACTTTCAAGAAGTTCAATACGCTATTGTTCTGCAAACCTGCAATGGCATCCGTTGGTACGAATGATACAGAAGCAGATGGATAGAATACGGAACGATTTGCTTGCTCTAAAGTAGAAGTCCAGTCGTTACGTGCTTGTAGGTTTAAGTATAAGAAGTTACGGAAACCTAAAGTAGCTGTACCATATACCCCCAATGTGTTCTCTTCTGTACCAAAAGAGTAACTGTCGTGTTCAATAAAGTTATCGTGTGTAAGTAAGTTGTATACAAACTGGTTAGAACTAATCAAACCATTTTCGCCACCTACTTCTCTTCTAGCATTCGCACCTACTACACCATCCAATGTTAAGTCATCAGAGATGTTTACGTTGTAGAGTACATTCACCAATTGGTCAATAATGCGGTTCTTAATGTTAAATGTCCACATCTGTCCATCTGGAACACGCGCACCACCACGGTTGATGTGGCGACGGTTGGTCTGAGCATACTCATCAAAGCTCAAACGGTAGAACATAGATAAGTTGCTTGTAAAGTCATAACTTAGCTCTGTAGAAGAGAAGAAACGTTGTACTTGCTCTGTTTCACCAGAATTATTCAAGGTCCAACGTGGATTCTGAATAGGTGCACCACGACGGTAGTATACGTTAGAACCATCAATTGGCGACTGATAAGGCAAACCCATCAAATCCATAGAACGTGGCGTAAACATGATTGCTGCGAAAAGACCATTACCATCACCACCGAATGCTGGTGCAGTAATTGGCTTCAATGCGTCAGAGTTTACATAGTTGAAAGAACCTTTCAACTTAAGACCGTTCGCAAGCTTCGTTTGAGCACCTAAACCAAAGTTGTGCTTATCGAAGAAGTTAGAACGACCTCCACCGCGAAGTTCATCTAGCTTAGGTAAGAAACCTGCATCTGAAAGGAAGCTATAAGTAGCACTTACAGAAGAGTTTTCACCCAATTGGCTCTGCAAAGAAACAGAGGTATTAGAAGACCAACCTGGCTGGAAGAAATCTTCTACACCTGTGTATGCTTGGTAAGGATAATCTACACCGATATATTCAGGAAGATCATCATTATACTGTGCTTGATCATAAGGGTGCGTAATCAATACTTGACCATTTGACTCGCCCTTGTAATCACCACCGTAAGAAGATGGATTTAAATCATCGAAAGCAGCACCCCAGTTAGAGAAGAACCAACCGAAACCCGCGTTAAAACCGTTTCCGTAAGTGTTCTGATAGTCTGGTAAGTTTGCTACTTCTGAACGATATACACCTTGAGAAACGCTGATTTCCATTCCTTTGTTAGCGTTAGCACCTGCACTACCATTCTTAGTAGTTACCAGTACCACACCATTACGTCCTGCTTCACCATATAGTACAGTTGCAGAAAGTCCCTTAAGGATAGAAATTTCCTCAATTTGATTAGGATCCAAATCCAAGAAACGAGAAGATGCCGTTGCACCACCTGTATTAAAGGTTTGCTGACGACCTGTATTTGTATTCGTGTTGAATGGAATACCATCTACTACGAATAATGGTTGGTTAGAACCTGTAATAGTAGAGTAACCACGAATAATGACGTTAGTACCAGAACCAGCCAAACCAGATGTTTGCGTAATATCTACCCCCGTAGCTTTACCACGTAATAGACGCGCAACATCCGCTTCTTGGCGGTTTTCGATAGCCTCGTTACCAAGTGTAGTCACACCATAACCTAGTGCTTTCTTCTCCTTCTTGATACCAAGACCTGTTACTACGACCTCGCCAAGTGAAACCCCTTCTGACATGATGATGTCCATCACATTAGAAGCGCCTAACTCAACTTCTCTAGAATCAAAACCAGTGTAGCTGATTACTAGGGTATTGCTACCATCTGGGACAGTAACTGAATACGCACCGTCCACATCGGTTACAGTACCCGTAGTTGTTCCTTTAACAAGGACACTAGCACCGATCAGGGATTCCCCTGTTTCGTCGGTTACTGTACCTGTCACTGTTCTCTGCGCTAACGCCATGCCTGTTACAGCGAGCACTAGTGCTAGAATGAGTGAGAGTTTTTTCATACCAATCCAAATTAAAATTTGTGAAAAAATAAAGTCTCGTGAAGCTTGCATAAAAGCAGCTTTAGATAAGTAAAAAATCTACTGCCTAGAACAAGGCTTCAAACAATACGCCGCGAAATTAGATATTTTAGCGCATTTTTTAACAAAAAATTCACATCATAACAATACCATTCATTTAAATGTCAAGGACAATGAACACTATTGATTATCTGCTACTTATGATATGAAACTTTAGTTTGTTCTTGCCTAAAAGGCTGTGTAAGAGAGCCTAAAGGTCTAAAAATACTTGCGGAGAGCAAAATTTTTTTATCTAAAATTACGTTTTATTATGTCTTCTGACCTTCCTTTTTAATATTTTTTTTAACACTTCATTAAGGTAAGCCATATTTTTTGAAGCTTTTAGCATTCAAAGCGAATTTTATGTGGGGAAGCCCTCTTCAATCCATATAAATCATTTATATTTTGCCATACAAAATCGTTCATTATCAATGACTTATAATTATTTAAAACTTTATAACATTGCTTCTAAGAAAGTGTATTTTTCATGTTTTTTACTCGATTTGATAAGGTCAGGGAATCAATGCTACTTAAAATGCTCAAAACGATACACCTTGACTTTACCATCTACTACAACAGCATGTACGCGCTCTTTTAATGCTAAGCGTGTATCTTGATAAATAACTGGAAATAATAAATTATCATTGGTTCTATAGCTCCCATAAGGGTATTTATCATATGCTCGGCTATATCCTGTAGCTTCGCTTAAATATTGAAATGTAGGTGCAATCCGTTTCCAGGTAGCCCAAGTGGTTTCTATATGTGGATAATTACGAATCGTATTACCTTGATTTGTACCATTAACGCTAAGATTGTACAATTGTGACCAATAACTTTGTGTAGCGCGATCAAAAGGAATAATATTACTATTGAACAGAAAACCTGATACTCCAAATTCTTGTATATCTCCGTTGATATCTCGATCCCAAACGGTGGTTGTACCCGTTAATGGGCAATAAATTAAGGCATAAGGAGTATCTTCTATTTCATCATTCACTATTTCGTGCCAATCAAGGATGGGATGTGGGTAGAGCTTCAGTTGTGCTGACTGACATACGCCCACAACGAGATTATCATCTTGCAAATAGGTATCGTTTTCTATATTTCTTGGAATATCATATGCTACAAAATCGGGAGAGACTAATGCTGGAATGCCATCAATGCCAGGTCCACCATCCAGAATTTGGTTGAATGGAATCAGCCAATCGGAGTTTTCGGAAACAGGAAGCTGATGTGGTGGCACTTCTGTGGTATTATAGATACTTACCTCTTCATAAAAAGCACTAAAAGCAAACCAATAGCCCATAGTAGAAAAGAGCGAATTGAGTTGCTGTCCTTTTCTTGGTCCACTTACTGCTTTACCAAATATATCCCATTCATTTCCTTCTGTATCGCGCATTACAATGGGGAGACTTCGGAAGGTAGAAGTGGGTTCAAAGGAAAGTAGTTCACCATCTAATTCTCGATCATATGCTACGATGAAATTGAAGGCAGGACTGCCTGCCAATACAATGGATTTTCCCTGAAATTCATCTTGAATTATTTTTATACTGCCTGTTGTTTCTGTTGGTACAGTGGGCGTTACGGACGCTGATTCTTTTTCACAAGCAGAAAATAGGAAGATTACAATCAGGAAAACCGTAGTAGTTTTGAGTTGAAATTGCTTCATCATATGCATATTTAATCGTGCGGTTTTTGAATGCTTAAACTTAGGCAATTATGGAGCAATAATATGTCGAATACTTGACAAATTACAAATGGGTTGCTTATTACACGAAATAGCGTAACAAACAACCCATTTTTGCAATGCCTCGCAAAGTAGGCATTTCTATTTAAGATGTCGCAAAGACTAGTTCACGTCCCACCACATTTTAGTTAGCAAGTCGTTAGGATCTGATGTGACTGCTTGTAAAGCTGCTGTATTACGAGTTTGCTCATCAATAGGATAAGGCAAACGCACAGGAATAGAAGCACTAGTAGCTGCTGCTGGAACTGCTAATACAGGATAGTCTAAGCGTCTCCACTCTGCCCAAGCTTGCGGGCCATTCATGTAGAATGCAATCCACTTTTGCCAGCCTAAAGACTCTTTCCAGTTGCCTGCATCATAAGCATTTTTATCTACATAGTCTGCAATAGCAGTATCATCCATGATACCCCAATAGTTCATAGAAGCTTTCACGCCTTCTGCATAAGCTGCTGCTGCGTCGCCAGAAAGAATACCTCTTTCGTATGCTTCTGCTAATAGGAATTGTACTTCTGCATAATCCATTACTACTGCTGAAGCGGTAGCAGAGCGTACCATCTCACTAGGACGAGAAGTAGTTGATTTCAAAGCAAAAGCTTCGCCATCCGTCAAGCCATAAGGCATACCTACTATTTCGCCAGAATTGGTTAAGCCTGCGAATACTTCAATTCGCGGGTCGCCCATGCCTGATAGATTATCCACCAATACATCGGTTACTGCAAAATCATCACGATTATTGATGACTGCGTCTATGAATAATGGATTCGCTAAGTTTGGATTCTCTGAAAATGTAAACAATGCATTTTCTGCATTGCTAGAGATAAGGTCACTAGCTGCACTTGTGATATATTGTCCAGCAGTTGCGCCGTCCACATCTACCATACGCATAGCAATACGCATCATCAAAGAGTTTCCTAGCTTTTTCCAATTTGACATATCGCCACCGTAGATTAATTCGCCAGAATCGAATGAACCAGCAGAAGTATCTATAGAATTGATAGCTGCTTGAATAGTAGACAATAAATCTTTATAGATAGACTCTTGCGTATCGTAAGCAGGACTTGGAAAATCTACACTATTTAATGCTTGAGAATAAGGTACTGCACCGAAAGCGTCCGTCAGGTTGTGGAATGCATGAACACGCAATATGTCAATTATAGCAAGTTGGTTCGCTCTACGTCCACCTACTATATTTTCATTTTTTTCAATTAAACCACGTGCGGTGCTTAATTCATTCAATACTTCTGCATAGAAATCTTCCCAAGCAAAATTGAAAGAGGTACCATCAACGGTATAGCGCGACTCTTCCGCATACTCATTTTGTGCCCACTGTTGCACGAGTAGCATTGTCCATTCTGCATTGTAGCCACGACTCCAAAGCAGGCTATTCAATGCATATTCTGCTTGTGATACCAGATTAACTGCTGGTACATCAGTAGGATTATTTGGATCAACATTTAAATCCAATAATTTATCATTGTCGCAAGCTGTGAAGGCAAAAATCAAGCATACGAGCGTGATAAATCTATATTTCAACATGTTTTTCATGTTCATATTTATTTTTTGATATTAAGCAATTTGACTATTTAAGTTTTAGCTACTTGAAAGCTCTTTTATACTAAAAAAGGCTTCCTAAACACTAAATAACAACAAGCCAAAGAGCATTTATTTTTATAACTTAAACTGCAAATTCACACCAAACGAACGAGTAGATGGTACTTGTGCGTTTTCTAAGCCCTGACGGTTGCCCGAACCTGTAATTACTTGTGGATCTAGATAAGGCAAATCTGCGCTTAAGATAGATAAATTACGTCCGTATACACTAATAGTAAGGTCTCTGAATGTGTTTCCTAATATCGAATTTGGCACTTTATAACCTAAACGTACTTCACGTAGCTTGAAGAAACTTGCTTCATATAGGTTTGGTGCAGCAACTCTCCAAAACGTTTGGTAGTATGTCTGTGGATCAACAGGAGTAGTGTTTGCTGTACCATCTTCTTTAACACCTGGTAGAATTAAGCCATTAGCACGTACATCGTCCACACCATTGAAACTGATGGTTTCTGGGTGCATGCCTGAGTACTTTGACCACTGCAAAGAAGTAGAGTGAATAGCACCACCTTCTTGGAAGTCAATCAATGCACTTGCGAATAATCCTTTGAAAGATAAAGCAGTGCTGATACCACCTGTCCAGTCTGCAATAGCAGAACCTAAGAATACACGCTCACTCGTGAACATATAGTTTCCATCCTCGTCTACTAGACGCTCACCAGCATCATTGTACGTATAATCTTGTCCAAAGATAGCCATATAAGGGAAGCCTTTTGCGATACGCAAATCTGCTGCCCAAGTACCACCCATTGCAATACTTTCTACGTCTTCGTTCAAATCAACTACTTCGTTATTCTGACGGAATAAGTTTAGACCAATATCCCATGAGAAATCATTCGTTTTGACTGGTGTAGCAGAAAACTGTGCTTCAAAACCCCAGTTTCTCATCTCACCTGCATTCAATAGGCGTGAGGTATAGCCTGTAGCTGGAGAAGATGGTACATTAAAGATTTGATCTTTCGTAGAACGATCAAAATATGCAATATCCAATCCTAAACGGTTGTTGAAGAATCTCAAATCCAAACCTACTTCATACTCTGAAGTTAACTCTGGACGAAGTGTTGGATTATTTTGTGAGTTTGGTACACCATAACGTGGGCTGCTGCCGAAGTTAGGCGTTTTTGGCTCAAATACATCTACTAATCGGTATGATGCTGCATCATTACCTACTTGTGCATAGCTACCTCTAAGTTTTGCAAAAGAGAGTGCTTTAAAGCTATTAAATGCAGGAAGCTCTGAAAGCACAAAACTCAAAGAAGCAGATGGATAGAAGTACGAATTTTCTGAATCTGGCAAGGTAGAAGACCAATCGTTACGTGCAGTAACGTCTAAATAAACCCAGTCATCGAAGCCAATAGAAGCTAAACCAAATACACTATTGATACCTCTTTGTGTCTCATCTGTTGATAAAGAAGGATCACTTGCAGAATTGCTAATGTTGTAGAAACCTTCCAAGCTCAATCCACCTACAGACTCCAATGAAGTATTTCTAGAAAGCTGACGCATTCTATTACCACCAACTACTGCGTTCAAAGAAATTCTATCCAATGTAGTAGCATAGCTTAATTTCAATTCCAAGTTTGTTTCTTGGAAGCGACGCTCTGTTTCATCATATTCTGCTGTTTCTACAGAAGCGATTGGAATACCTTCTCTTGAACTGAACTGATAAAAATCAGTACCTGCACGACCGCTTAAATCTAAGCCTTCTGCGAGATTGACAACGATATTAGCGTTACCAAACATTCTATTTCTAGTATCCTCCTGCAAGTAGTTATCTCTTACCCAAAATGGGTTATCAAAGAAGTTTGGTGCAGGCTCAAAGAACAACAAATTGCCATCCGCATCTACTTGCGGTCCTACTGCATTCCAAGTATACTGTGTACCATCCAAGCGCGTATTATTTCTCAAGCGGTCGAAATCTAACTGTGTTTGCCACCACTGCGTGAAGGCTTGCATTGGATTACCATTATTATATCCTGTGATGTTTCTGTTTTCAGCATCTGTTCGGATATAATTACCTGTAAGCGATACATTAATTCGCTCGCTCACGTTGTACTGTGAGTTGATAGATAAACTATTTCTTTCCAATTCGGCATTTGGAATAGTACCTTGCTGGTCTAAGTTCGTGTAACCTAAACGGAAAGAACCTTTGTCGTTTCCACCTGCTAGTGCTATACTATTGTTCAAGGTCATGCCTGTATCAAAGAAATCTTCATAGCCACTATTAGGTGCTACCCACGGACGTGTTTCTTTGTAGGTTGCAGCATTATCAGGATCCCAAGAATCCCAATGACGTACTTGTGTATTCGGATCATACTTAGGTCCCCAAGCACCATCCTTTGAGTAAGCAGGATATAAGTAAGTCACGCCATCTTGAGTCACTTCATTGAAACCATGCGAAGTACCAGGATTGATAGCACCTCCACCATATTCTTGCTGGTGCGGGATAAGGTTGTTTACTTGGTCAAAAGCAACACTTGAATTCACTTCGATACCTAGTCCTTTCTGCTTGCTACCATCTTTGGTGGTGATTAAGATAACACCATTTGCTCCACGCTGCCCGTATAGTGCAGATGCTGCTGCACCTTTTAGTACGGTCATGGATTCGATACTTTCAGGGTCAATATCCTGAGCTGTATTTCCATAATCATAAGCTGTAGAACCACCAAAACCACGCTGCTGTGAGCTAGTAGCGAAGTTAGAGTTATCAATCGGAACTCCATCTACCACAAAAAGTGGTTGATTATTACCTAAGAAAGAGTTCGAGCCGCGAATCGTAATTCTCGAAGAACCACCTACAGTAGATGGACTTCCTTGAATTTGCACCCCTGCTACTTTACCTTGTAGCGAATTGACGATATTCGTCTCACGTGCATCCGATAGCTCATCACCACCTACTTGTTGCACTGCATAACCCAGGGCTTTTTCATCACGCTTGATACCAAGTGCTGTGACTACTACTTCATCAATAGTAACCCCTTCGGATAAGGTAATATCCATTACGTTAGAAGCTCCTAATTCAATTTCCTGTGTATCAAAACCAGTATAGCTAACTACTAGGGTATTTGTTCCATCTGGAACGGTAAGCGAGTATGCTCCTAGTACATCTGTTACGGTACCTGTGGTAGTACCTTTCACCAAAATACTAGCACCGATTAGAGGTTCGCCTACATCATCAGTAATAGTACCTGTCACTGTTCGCTGCGCCAATGCCATGCCTGTAACGGCAAGCACAAGAGCGAGCATGAGCGAGAGTTTTTTCATACGAAAAAAATTAAAAATGTTAAAAAAAATAAAGTTTCTATATACGTATCCACGAAAAGAGGGAGCACAATTAAATGCTAGAGTCAAAGCCCTGCCTTCGCGCTCCATTTGAACGTACCTATCGAGGATTTCGCTGCTTTAACGAAAAGAATTAAATATTATATAGTAGGTGGAAAATTGATTGTTATTTCAGTAGTAATAATATTTTTTTTGATTCGTAATTTATTGGTTTGCAGTAGTTAAAATTGTTTAGCTTTAAAAAAAATTATAGCTCATGAAAAATTGCCTTGACAAGTTTTTTTTCGTTAAAGATATTCCTTAGGATGATAAAATCCCATCTGTATGCGGGCGCAATCTACAGATAAAAATTCAAAATTAATAACCCATTCAAAATAACACCAACTACACTATTTCGTTATTAAAACATAATCAATTCGACTTCACTGCCGTCCCTTCCCAATCGGGATCAGCAGCCGCCGCCCATTTTTTCTTTTTGCGATTATATTGTACAATATGCACCCTGCCGAATCGGGCTTTATCTAAAATAGGCTTTAAAGCATAGCCTTCCTTTCGCAAATCATTTTCAAGTCCTTTCGATACTGTAACTCCATCATGCATCTCTAGCAATAAACTATCTTTATCTGGATATACGCGCGCTTTGGCTAAAGCCTTATTCAGCGGTAATTGTTCATCTATGATACGACTAACGACCTGCGCGACAGCCGTCACGATTCGACTACCACCTGCTGCACCTAGTCCCAAATAAGGTTCGTCATCTTGCATCACTAAAAAGGGAGAAATATGCGAACTCACACGCTGCCCAGGCTTATAGATACCCAAATAAGAACCCAAAGTAACCGCATACAAAAAGCCCAACTTAGGACTTGCTACTTTTGACCCCATATTCGGCCCGACAGTTTGCGTTAAAGCTACTACCATGCCTTCTTTATCGGCAGTACTGAGATGTGTCGTATGCCCCATTGCTGCTGACCAACTTTCGGGCACTTCGGGAAGGTAGCCCATTTTGTTGGGGGCACGGTCTAAGGATATTTGTGCAGCCTGTTGCTTCGCATAAGCTTTAGAAGTAATCAAAGCTCCCACATCATCGCCTTTCAATTGTCGTTTTCGGTCTTTGTAGGCGAGTTGAATTGCTTGATAGACTACCGCCATTCTGTCGGCTTCGCTTAGGTCTGCCATTGGGAATTGCTCCAAAATATGCAGTATTTCTATTGTAATTGCACCAAAGGAAGGCAGCCACAAACCATACAAATCATAGCCGCGATAATTGCCCTGCACAATTTTGGAGCTTTCAGCTTTATAGTTTTTCAAATCTGCCATTGAGACTAAACCGTCATTCGCCTGCATGTCCGCTACTATTTGTCTTGCAATTTCTCCTTCATAAAAGGCTTTTTTGCCTGACTTTGCAATACTACGCAAGGTCTTGCCTAAATCCTTTTGTATCACCAAATCGCCTGCTTTACGCGATGTACCATCTGCATTTAAAAAATATTGGCGACTGCCTGCAAATTCCTTCAATTGCGCTCTTGTCCGTGCTTGTCGGGCAGCTTCGCCAGGCAATATATTGTAACCGTTTTCAGCATACTTAATAGCGGGCTGCATCAAAGTCGCCAAGGGAAGCGTTCCAAAATCTTCGGATAATTTGCATAAACCTGCCACTACACCAGGTATGCCAATCGTACTGTAACCATAACGCTGGGGTTTCACAAATGAGGTATCATAGGCTAAAGGTGATTGCGTCGTAGCATCCACGCCCTGTATTTCGCCATTGGGCAAGCGAACAATGGCTTGCAAACGCCCTCCTAAACCACTCATGCTCGGCTCTACTACCGATAGTACAAAAGCACTCGCTACGGCAGCGTCCACGGCATTCCCTCCGAGTGCATAAATTTCTTTAGCAGCTTGCGTGGCTAAGGGATGTGCGGTAGCAGCTACATTGTTTCCCGCTTTTACCATTTGTTTTTGACTAGGCTTGGAGGTAACACAAGCAAAAAGTAAGCAAAGACTTAAAAGTGCATATAGTCGGTTCATTTTATTTTGAATTTAAACTCTTTCAAAAAACACTGCTTATCCCCGAAATTAAATGGATTTGTAACTGCCGAGCGGTGCCTGCCCGTTCCATTCAAGCGGGCTCGGCACACGCGATACTTTGTTTTACAAACACATCTTGCACCAAGCGCTGCTTGGTGATTACAATTCTGCCGATAAACATAAAGAAATTATAATTTAAATCCTTTCAAAAAACACATATAAATAAAAATAATATTTTACATATTTTAAATTTAAAATAATTAAATTTTACTTCTTTCAATTATTGAGATATATTTGATGCACAATTCTAGCTGATAAAAATATTCTAGACACTCTCTACATAAAGCAAGTTTTGTTGAGAATCAGCAAAACTTAAATCTTAAATACTTTTACTATGAAACAACGCTTATTACTCTTACTGATTAGTGCTTTTGTGCTGACAGCCTCTCAGCTTGTTGCACAAAAAACTGTCACAGGCACGGTCACAGATGAAACAGGAGATCCCTTAATCGGTGCAACCGTACTAGAAAAAGGTACGAGCAATGGAATTGTCACGGATATAGATGGCAGTTTTTCCATTCAAGTATCCGAATCAGCAACGACTTTAGTCATTTCGTACACGGGCTTTGCTAGCCAAGATGTTTCGATAACCGATACGCCTTATGTCGAAGTTAGACTCGGAGAAAGTGCAGAAGTCTTAGATGAAGTGGTGGTTACGGCGCTCGGTTTCAAAGTCAAAAAAGATGAAACAGGTTCTACCGCAACTGCTGTAAATCCTGATGATATTAATCGTTCAGGAGAGACAACGCTCTTGAATGGACTAGGTGCAAAGGCATCGAGCGTACAAATTGCGCGTTCCAATGGTGACCCTGGCGCGGGTTCTACCATTCGGATTCGGGGTGCAAATAGTATTTCAGGTTCATCCAATCCTCTGATTATTTTGGATGGTGTTCCGATTGCAAACAACACGCAATATGGCGGTGGAAATAATGTAACGGGCGGCAGAACGGGTGGAACATCGCAACAATCACGCTTGAATGACATCAATCCTGCGGATATTGAATCGGTGCAGGTTTTGAAAGGAGCTTCGGCAGCAGCTTTATGGGGTTCGCGTGCAGCGAATGGTGTGCTGATTATCAATACAAAAAGTGGAAAATCAGGTAAGCCACGAATCAGTTATAAACTCACCAATTCTTTTGATGAAGTGAATCAACGCTACGAACTGCAAGATACTTGGGGACAAGGCAGAGGCGGCGTTTATAGTCCAACAAGAGCCGAAGCTTGGGGCGATTATATTCCAGAACGATCGGGTGGCTCAGATGTATTCGATGAATCAGGAGATTATTTTGAAGGACAAAGTGGGCGTAGATACTACCCTATTGATGAAAAAAATTCAACGGAGTCTTTCCTAGATTCTAATTGGGATGGCGTTTTCCAAACAGGCGGCTTTTTACAACATGACCTGACGATTAGCGGCGGCTCGGATAGAGCAACTTATTTTTTCAGTCTCGGAAGAATGGATCAGGAAGGAATTATTAGAGAAAGTAATTATGATCGCACAAATGTTCGCTTGAACAATCGCTTTATTTTGAATGATTGGATGACGCTAAGTACGAAAGCATCCTATACCAATTCAAAATCCAATCGCATTCAGCAAAGTTCCAATACTGCAGGTTTGTTGCTTGGTCTATTGAGAACACCACCTGATTTTGACCAAAGTGATTATATCGGTACGTATTACGATGATGATGGTGGCATTTTTCCCTTAAGACATCGCTCTTATCGTAGATACCTGGGTAACGCAAATAATCCAATCTACAACAATCCGCTTTGGACGATTTATGAGCAAGATGCGGAGACCGATGTAAACCGCTACATCATGACTTCCGAACTCAATATTACGCCACTCGACTTCCTACAAGTCACGCTGCGAGGTGGTATTGATACCTATTCGGATGATAGGTCGTACTTCTTCCCAATTAGTTCAGCAGGTGACCGTCAGAATGGTATTTTTTCTGAAGACCTTTTGGGTAGACAGGAAGTTAATTTCGATGCTATTGCAAGGGCGAATTTTAATCTTAGCAGCGATATAGGAGTGGTTGCAACGGTAGGTTGGAACATCAATGATCGTAGATTGCGTTCTAATTTCACCCAAATCAGCGGCTTTTTGGTCAATGTTAGAAAAACAACTACAGACCTAAATACAGCAGCAGAGGCTTCTTCTATCGGCAATTCAAAAACGAATATTCGTTCCAATAGAGGTTATGCAACCCTCGGTTTTGACATTCTTGACCGCTTATTCTTGAATGTTTCTGGTGCATTGGAAGCCTCTTCAACGGTGGCAGATAACTTCTTCTATCCTGCTGCGGACGTGGCTTATCAACTCATAGAACCGAAAAGCAATGTAGGCCCATTTACTTTTGCTAAAGTACGCGCTTCTTGGGGTAAGGTGGGCATCGCGCCGCCTGCACACCGCGCGCAAACATTGGCAGAAGGTGGCTTCTCCTACTCTACGTATAGCGACCCGCTTAGTATTGGACTTTATGGCGGTGGGTTTAGACTCGACGACGATCAGGGAAATCCTGACTTAGAGCCTGAAATCAAAACCGAATGGGAATTAGGTACAGACTTGAGGCTCTTCGACGACAAGTGGTCAATAGGCATGACTTATTATCAAAATCAAATTGAAGGCATCATTATTTCTACCGAATTAACGCCTTCTTTCGGTTATGATACTAGAGTTGCGAATGCCGCTTCTATGGAAAACAAAGGTTTTGAAATAGATACGGATTGGAGCATTATCCGCAATAACGATTGGAATGTTGGCGTATTTGCCAATTGGAGTACGAATGAGAACCTAGTTACTTCACTAGCAGGCACAGAAACCATAGATTTATCGGGTGGTTCGGTGAGTTCGAGAGCGATAGAGGGGCAGCCGCTTGGGGTTTTGTATGGTTCAGCAGCACAAACAGATGATGCAGGCAATTTCATCCTAAATGACGATGGCTTCCCAATGCTAACCACTACGCCAATCATTCTAGGCGACCCAAATCCTGATTGGAGAGGTGGTCTTGGATTACGTGCGAATTTTAAAGGTTTTAATTTCAATGTTTTAGTAGAACACTCACAAGGTGGTGTATTCATGCCGCGTACGTTGCACGTATTAAATCGCTTTGGCACAACGCAAGTTACTGCCAATCGCGTGACGCTGACCGAGGATTTAGTGAATTATGGTGGCAATGTCATCCCTTCTGGAACAACGGTACGAGGTAATATTGAAGATTTCGGTGGCGGCAATGTATTGCTAGACGAGTCTTGGTACAGAACGGGTATCGGCGGTGGTTTTGGAGACAACCAAGCCTACAATTTCTCGCTCTACGATGCGACTTTTACGCGCTTGCGTGAAATTACACTTGGATATAATATCAGTGGAAAAGGATTTAGAGAAAAGACAAAGTTGGGTTCTATCAATCTTGCGGTATCGGGTCGAAACTTATTCTTATGGGATAATATTCCTGGCGTTGATCCAGAAATTAATCAAACGGGCGTAAGTAATGCACGAGGTTTGGACTATTTCACCAATCCAAGTACGCGTTCTTTCTTATTCTCTATTTCAATTAATTACTAAGCGTTTTTTCATAGATATTGATATGGGAGATTACAAAGATAAAAAGTCTCAAATCTCATATCTCACATCTATAAATCTAATAATGAAAAACAATGAAATACTATATAAAAGCTTTCTTATTCATCTTTGCGTTCTCCCTGTTTTCGTGTCAGGATTTAGTGGAGGGCATCAATGAAAATCCGAACGGAATCACGATTGAAGATGTGGACGGTTCGCTATTTCTCACAGGCGCGATGCTTGCGAATAGCTCCGCACAAGCTGGACACCTGAATCGAATTTCGGGTATGTACAGTGGGCAATTGACAGGACTTAGTTCCTTGTATTCTAATATTTATGGTTATTCCATTTCCACAGCCGAATCCATCGGCACTTGGAGTAGAATATACATCGGCATCGTTCCGAATGTGCGCCATATTCGCAATACGCTGCCTAATGATGATTTATTACAGGGCATTTGCAAAGTACTAGAAGCACAGGCGATTGGTACAGGTGCTGCGCTCTTTGGCGATGTACCTTATACACAAATCAATCAAGCAGATATTGATGATCCTATATTCGATGACCAAATTAGCGTGCTAAATGCAGCAATTGCATTGCTCGATGACGCGATTTCAGACTTAAATGGAGCAGGAAGTCGAGGTCTCGACCTAGATATTTATTATGGTGGAGATGCTACAAAATGGGCAGCAGCAGCCAACACTTTGAAGGCACGATTCTTGATGATGCAGCGCGATTATAGTGCAGCCTATAGCGCGGCACTAAACGGTATTTCTAGCTACGATGGCAATATGCAGCATATCCCACGCGGTGACGCAAGCATAGCGGAAGGCGACAAAAATCTATTTTGGGAAATTTTGGAAGGTTCTAGAGCAGGTGATATTGGCAGTGCAGATTCTTATCTCGCAGGGCTTTTAGACCCAAGTTCAGATACTTATCGTGGCAATGCTAAAACGGACGAAACGGCACGGGGAATGTACTCCTACATCTTTGAAACAGGTGGTTCGGATAATCTAGGTATCATCGAGCAATTCGAGCCGCAAAATTTGGTCAGTTTCGAGGAAAATCACCTCATTCTGGCAGAAGCAGGTGCGCGTACCGCAGGTTTTGATACAGGCTTGCAACACTTGAATGAATTTCGGGCGTGGCTAAATGGTGGTGGTCGTTTGAATGCCAATTTCAGTGGAGAAAGCTACCTCTACGATGCGTATACCGCAGATGATTTTGCATCAGGTGGCATGGAAAATACGGATGGTATGGATAGCAGTCGCGCTTTGCTACGCGAAATCATTGAGGAACGCTATGTATCAGGTTTTGGTCAGTTTATGCCATTCGATGATGCACGTAGATTGCGTAAAGGCGAAGACGATATTGCCGTTCCATTTCCATTGAATACGGCAGCAGCCAGCCAACATCCTGAACGTTTTCCGTATTCGGATGATGAGCTGAATAGTAATTCAAATGCACCTGAAGACCCAGGTATTTTTGCGAAAACGGCGGTGAATAAATAAGTAAATACCAATCCATGTTCAAAAGTTGTATTAAGCTGGATAGTGATTT
>JAHDCQ010000451.1 GCA_020629845.1 Saprospiraceae bacterium
TAAGTTTATGAATAGAGTTTTAATACTACTAATAGTCTGCTGCACAAGCTGTCAATTATTGATAGGACAAAAAAGTAAGACGGTTGCTGTGGCGTACTTTGCGCCTTATTTTGGGCAGATTGGTGGAAAAGTTGGGCTTGCTTTTGACTTGAAGACTTGGCAGGGAAATTCGGCAAAAGGAAATATGCACCAACTCAAAGTTAGTCCACAGCTTGGTTATTTTGTCTATCCGAATGTCCAAGAAAATCTGTTTATCAATTCGGAGCTAACTTACCAAATCAACTCACCTGATAAGCGACTTTATCCGATGATGGGTCTTGGACTAGGCTACTTGCTTGGACTACAGCGACAAGATGGCAGCGTAGACTTAGCAACAGGAACAATTTCGCATAACAGAGAAGCCTTACACCATCTTGTTCCTACATTAAGTCTAGGCTTGGGTAGAAAGACAGAAAAATCAGTAGGCTATTACTTCAAAGCTTTCTTTGGCAGAAAAATCACTTTTAGTGCTGAATATGCTGCCTTTTTTGGGCTTGAATTAGGAGTGAATTTTAAGCTCTAAATACAAAGATACATGACACGCGAAGCATTCATCAAAAATAGTCTAGCATTAGGTATTGGTTTGCCCTTTCTTTCCACTTTGTTTACGTCCTGTGAAGGCGAGACGCTTGCTGTTCCTGAGTTTCAAACTGATTTTTCGGGCAAAGTCATTATTGTGGGAGCAGGCGCGGCAGGTATGGCAGCGGCTTATCTTTTGCAACGTTATGGTATTGATTTCCAAATTATCGAAGCTTCCTCTGATTTTGGAGGACGGGTAAAACGGGCTGATGATTTCGCAGATTTTCCTATTGATTTAGGCGCGGAATGGATACATGCTTCGCCTTCGGTTTTAGCAGAGATTATTGATAATCCTGATGTGAGTGCGAGCATAGATTTTGTAACCTACAATCCCCAAACTTTCCGAATTTCGGATGATGGGACACTCACGCAACAAAACTTTGCCAGCAATTTTTACAGCGAAATAAAGCTCAAAGACACGACTTGGTACGGTTTTTTTGAGCAGTACATTGTGCCTAGTTTTAGGGATAAGTTGATTTTGAACACGCCAATTATGTCTATTGACTATACTGCTGAAAAAGTACAGTTGACGGCTCAAAATGGTGCTGTTTTTGAAGCAGATAAAGTATTGCTGACTGCCCCAATAAAAGTATTACAAGCAAACGATATTGAATTCGTGCCTTCGCTTCCTACTGAAAAATTGGCTACTATCAATAGCATTTTTATGGGCGATGGCTTGAAAGCCTTCATTGAGTTCAAAGAGCGATTTTTATCCTGACATATTGCTATTTGGACAGCTTGTAGAAGCACTTACATCGGACTCCAAAACCTTCTACGATGCAGCTTTTAGGAAAGATTCCAACAGGCATATTCTAGGCTTATTCAGTATCAATGAAGATGCTGCTGCCTATGCCAATCTCAATACAGAGGAGGAAATTATCACTAAAATACTAAACGAACTAGACGAAATTTTTGACGGTCAAGCTTCGGAACACTACGTGAAGCATATTATCCAAAATTGGTCGAAAGAACCTTATATCAAAGGCGCGTACTCCTATACTTTTGACAATGACCAATTGGAAACCGTTGATGCCCTCAAAGCACCGCTTGATAACAAAGTCTATTTTGCTGGGGAGGCTTTATCTATTGACTATCAAGCAACGGTACATGGGGCATGCCAATCGGGTTATGCTGCGGTGGAGCAGATGTTAGGCTAAGTTAAAAATTAGTTTGGAGTCATATATTGCTCAGGTGCTTTTTCAAAACTGACCTTACAACCATCACAGCAGAAATACACCTTTTCGTCCTTATATTCTAACACATGCTTAGCCGTGCTTTTCTGCACAGGAATATTGCAAACAGGATTCATATAATAATCCTCATTTGGAAGCGCGGCAGGTGTTTGGGCGGTCGTTTCTGCTTGTTCACCACGGAAATCTTGGATGATTTCTGCTAAAATACTAATCGCCACTTCTTCGGGTAGCTTTGCGCCGATGTCCAAGCCCGCAGGGGTCTTGATAGTTTTGAGTTGGTCGAAAGTCACACCAAGTTTGCGTAAGTCACGAAAGATGGAATTTGCCTTTTTGCGACTAGCTACAAAGGAAAGATACGGCTTTTCGCTCAAAATAGCTTTGTGCAAAGCCTCTGTATCGCCCTCGCCTTGGGTGCAAACGATAAGGTAGCTATTTGCTTGCAAATTTTCGCTTTGAAAGTCTGCCGTTGAGACAAGATTATCCACTTCTGGATAAACAGCTTTATCAGGCTTCGGCATAACCGCACTCACCTGATAGCCCATCGCTTTGGAAATTTTCGCCAATGCCATTGCAATGTGCGAACTCCCGAAAATCACAATATGTGGCTTGGGCAGCACCGGTTCAATATAGACTTCCACTTCGCCGCCGCTTTGACAAGTCATGGCATAGTTTTTGACTCCTGAAGCGGCATTTTCTCGCGCCTCTGGACTGATAGATACTAAGCGCGGCTTACCCTCCTGAATGGCATTGAGGGCTTCTTTTAGCACAATTCCACGTGTGCAACCGCCACCTATCCAACCGTGAATCTGTCCATCTTTAGTGATGATGGCTTTATCGCCTGGCTTGCCCGAAGACGGGATTTTTCGCCGCACAATGAAAGCCGTTGCGTAGGATTCTTTGCCTTTATTTAAGGTGGTCGCTTGCTCTAAAAATGAATTATGCATCTATCAAGATATTTTCTAATGCCAATAGGCTGTCAATATTATGTGCCGCACCAAAATGATGCAATGAAGGCATTGCCGCTTGCATACCGCGCTGAATCGGTTGATAGCCTTCCATGCCTTTTAGGGGGTTGAGCCATACTAGTTTTTTGGTGCGGAGTTTGATTTTTTCCAGTTCCTCCGTGAGTTGGTCGGGACTGCCTGTGTCCAAGCCATCGCTGAGTAGAATGGTGAGTGTCCTACCATTTAACACCCGTTTGGCAAATTGTTCATTGAACCGCTTCAAACAAAGCCCAATTTTTGTTCCACTCGACCAATTATTGGCGTATTGGCTCATCGAAAGGAGGGTTTCTTCTAGGTTTTTCTTATCCAAATAATCGGTAATACGAATGAGATTGGTGCTAAATATGAATGCCTCTACATGCTCAAAATTGGAGCGCAGCGTATGAATAAATTTTAGCAGATAAAAAGAATATTTATCCATCGAACCACTCACATCCAATAGGATAATCAAGCGGTATTTCTGAATGGCTTTTTGCTTTCGTATTAGGTGGAGCATATTACCGCCATTGCCCATGTTTCTACGAATCGTGCGCTGCATATCAATGCGCCCTTGCTTGCCCATCTTAGTCTTGCGTTTTAGGCGCAGGCTCATTTCTTGCCAAAGTCGTTCTGCTAATTCTTCCAGCAAAGCACTATCCATCTGCGCGACTTTTGCAAAGTCAGTCTTTCGCAAAGATTCGTCGCTATTCGCGCCAGAGGTGTTGCGGGCTTCTTCTTGCTTGCCTTCGCTACCTTTACCCACCCCCATCATTACTAGCGATGCTTTGGATTGCTTTCGGACATTGGACTGGTTTTTAAAGATGGTTTTGCCTTTTCTCGT
>JAHDCQ010000452.1 GCA_020629845.1 Saprospiraceae bacterium
CTTGTATCTGGCTATTCAAAATGTCATGCTGCATCCAAGCTACATCCAGATTATTATTGAGACTATCTGGAATAGTTGGTAGCGAGCCAGTACTACCATGTACCCCTGCGGAATTTAGTAACTCAAGCAATGCGGTATTAAACTCGGCATTCGATTCGGCACGCTTGACCGCTGGAAGAATGTCAATCAGTTTCCTATCCCAATCCACATTACCCGCAGCGATATTGCTATGATAATACTTAGCGTGTCCCCAAACTTTACAGAGGTAAAAAAGACGTTCTTGGTAGATGCTATCGGAGAGATTTTGGGCGAACAGCGAACTAGTAAATAGGAGTATCCAAAGGAGTACACTCCATCTTGTATATGTTCCCATGAGCTTAGGTGATTTCAATGTTAAAAAAATTAAACCCTAAAAAAGGAACGATAGCTTGATGAAAGTGTTGCCTGCATTAAACTAAAACCCAACTCTGTTGTAACTATCAGAGTTGGATGTATGAAAAATTGCAAAGGGCTTACGATTTACGCTTGCTATAAATGCGCTTGCGTTGTTTTTTTCTTGCTTTTTGCGCTTTTTTCATACTTTGCGGCCCTTTTGGCGAAAAGAGCTGTGATTTGCCCCCTTTAGTGGGCAATCGTCCTTTTCTATCTGCCTTAACGGTAGCATTTTCACTAGCTGGGCAACCCGCTTTAGGGCTGCAAGCTACAGTAGAAAATGTAAGGGCTATTGACAAGATAAGCAAATAAGTTATATTTTTATACTTAAAGAACTTCATTTTTCTTAGTGTTTTTGACTAAAAATGCCTGTAAATGTAATAAATATTGACCTTTTTGAGTTTTTAAAATCCGAAAAGGTTGTATATATACTGCTTACATTATAATTTTGTTGAAAATACTAATTCTTAAAATTTTTTCAAATGAATAAAGGAGATTTGATTAGTAAAGTTGCAGAAAGTGCAGGAATTTCAAAAGCACAAGCAACACAAGCACTAAATACTACTTTAGATGCTATTGGTGGTGCTTTGAAAGATGGCGACAAAGTAACTTTAATTGGTTTTGGCACTTTCTCTGTTTCTCACCGCGCAGAGCGCAAAGGTAGAAACCCAAGAACAGGTGAAACCATTACTATTGCCGGAAAAAATCTAGTAAAATTCAAGCCTGGTAAAGAACTCGCTGATTCTGTAAACTAACAGAATATTGATACGTATACAATACGACGAATTATAGCGTCTTCTTATCAATACGGAACTTTTTAGACTTTCTTTAAAGTTCTTCTTGATAATTTAGATTAGGAACGGTGAAATATTAAATTGACCATTTTCCATTTTTAATAAAATCAAAACAGCTTGTAAAGCGTGCTATTTTGATAAAAATGGAAAATCTAAAAGGTGAATTTATTATTGAACTCATCCTTAGTAAAAAAGGCCTCTTGTGTTTCTATAAAATGAATCCTCGCAAGAGGCTTTTGTTATTAGTTTAGTCTTTAGGTATTGGTCTTTAGCTTTTGCTCCAAAGACTAAAAGCCAATTATCTAAAGACTTCAGTACTAAAACGATGTTTCCGAAATACGATGTAATAGTAGTAGGCGCAGGGCACTCAGGTTGTGAAGCCGCTGTAGCCGCCGCCAATTTAGGTTCCAAGGTATTACTGGCCACCATGAATATGAATACCATCGCGCAGATGTCGTGCAACCCTGCTATGGGCGGAGTGGCCAAAGGGCAAATTGTGCGCGAAATTGACGCATTAGGTGGCTATTCGGGTATTGTGACCGATCATACGATGGTGCAATTTCGCATGCTTAACCTCTCGAAAGGCCCTGCTATGTGGAGTCCGAGAGCGCAAAGTGACCGTATGCTCTTTGCAGCCAAATGGCGCGAAATGCTAGAAGCTCACCCCAATATTGACTTCTGGCAGGAAATGATTACAGGCATCGTAGTGAAAGACGGGCGCGTGCGTGGCATCCATACTGGTATGGGCTTGGAAATTGAGAGCGAAGCCGTCATTCTCACCAATGGCACATTCCTAAATGGCGTGATTCATATAGGCGAAAAGCAATTTGGAGGCGGGCGAGCAGGCGAGCGCGCAGCGAAAGGCTTAACGGAACAATTGGTCGAATTAGGATTCGAATCAGGACGTATGAAAACGGGTACGCCTCCACGCGTAGATGGGCGTACACTCGATTGGGATAAAATGGAAACCCAGCCAGGCGACGAAAACCCCAGCCGTTTTTCATATACAGATACTCCTCTACCAGAAAAACAATTGCCCTGCCACATTGCATACACTAGCAAAGCAGTACATGAAACCCTAAAAACAGGCTTCAATCGTTCGCCGATGTTCAATGGGCGTATTCAAGGTATCGGCCCGCGCTATTGTCCTTCTATTGAGGACAAAATAAATCGCTTTTCAGGCCGTGACCGCCATCAGCTTTTCGTAGAGCCAGAAGGCTGGAATACCTGTGAAATTTATGTAAATGGCTTCTCTTCTTCTCTCCCCGAAGACGTACAATACAATGCCTTACGCCAAGTAGTGGGCTTCGAAAACATGAAAATGTTTCGCCCTGGCTATGCTATTGAGTACGACTTTTTTCAGCCTACGCAATTGCGTCCAAACCTAGAGACACGCTTGGTGAAAAATCTGTTTTTTGCAGGACAAATTAATGGCACCACAGGCTATGAAGAAGCAGCTTCGCAAGGTTTAATGGCAGGCATCAACGCACACTTAGCTATCCAAGAAGAAGAGCCGCTCATTCTGAAACGCTCAGAAGCGTATATCGGTGTGCTTATTGATGACTTGGTGAACAAAGGCACAAAAGAGCCTTATCGCATGTTCACTTCACGGGCTGAATATCGCATACTACTGCGCCAAGACAATGCTGACTTACGCCTTACTCCTATTGCGCACCAGCTTGGTATGCGCGGTAGTGAAGCACGTCTAGAACGTGTACGTGCGAAAGAGGAAGCCATGAAAAAAATTGAAAAATACTTTCGTAATACCAGTGTGACACCTGATGCGATGAATGGCTACTTGACGCAACACCAATCCGCCCCACTCAAGCAAAAAGTAAAAATGGTGAGTGTACTATCGCGTCCACATATCAAAATAGAGGGGATGCGAGCGGTGCTGCCTGAGCTAGATCATTTTCTGGCTACCTTCGATCCAGAATCCGTGACTTTGGCAGAAATCGGGATGAAATATGAAGGCTACATCAAAAAAGAACAAGAGTTAGTAGAAAAAATGAATCGCCTAGAAACGGTACGCTTGCAGGAATCTTTTGATTATCAGAGCATTAGCTCGTTATCAGCAGAAGCACGAGAAAAATTGACACAACTGAAGCCACGCACTATTGGACAAGCAAGTCGCATTAGTGGGGTTTCACCTTCTGATATTTCAGTATTATTGGTACATGTGGGACGATAGTTTCACTACTAAACGACTTATTTTTACTTACTATTAGGTATGCATGTTATTGACATTCATCCTTATTAACTTATTTTAACAAAAAAAAGAGAGGATAATTTCTTTTACATAAAGCAATACTATTCAGAATTTCATATTTTTGGAATGACAATAATAAGCAGTCGAGTCTAAATAATTTCCGCTCCTATCGACCGCTTTTTCTGAATGACAGCGTTA
>JAHDCQ010000453.1 GCA_020629845.1 Saprospiraceae bacterium
GAATGCCAAAGCTGAGGATTTGTTTGAATTGCGTATTCATAGTGTATGACATTTCTAGTCGTAACCACACGACTGTTGCCCACAAATATACTCAAAAGAGCGGTAGTGCCATCTCATTCATGGCCTCTACATTTTTTACAGAGGGTATTTTTTTGGATGAGGGTCGAGTCATCGTTTGTGCCAGAGCAATAAGGTCCAGCTATGAGTATCATTTTTGGATTTGTCATGTGTGTATGTGATGAATAGTCAACATTTTCTCATTCCTATAGCACCGTAAATAATTTACTAAAACTATTCATGCTCTCATCGGTAGCTCTAAGCAAGTAAAGTCCACTTTTTAAAGAAGAAACATCCAGCAAACCGTCCTTTGTTAGTGGTTGAGCAACATTGACTTCTTTTCCATAAATGTCATAAATTGTAATAGCAAGCGATTTTTTAGCCATAGATATATACAAAAGCCCCGAGCTAGGATTAGGATATAAATTCACCGCTTCAGGCTCAGAGAATTCCTTAGCACTTACAATCTGATTACATTCCGTGCTAATGGAAGGATTTTTGTAAGTCCATGTTTCATCTGTATAGCAATTAAGTTCCCAAGCATCAGGATAATCTTGGGCAAGATGAGGCACAATAAAGTCAATACTTCCTAATACACTACTTATTTCTCTAATACTCCACCCAACAGCATATTGACTACCATCAAAACCTTGATCGTACTTTAAAGATACGTTCATTACTTTTTGTGCTCTATTCTGAATTATTCTATAGGATACCGAGTCAACATATACCGATGCCGTTCCATCTTCAAATTGTGATTGATAACCACCATCAAGTAATTTTACAATCCAACTATCTCCTACCTTAGCATCGAAGTCGTATAGGGTATAGAACTCTTCTTCTACCCAATGTTCGATAAGGTTGCCTGTCTGACAAATAATTATAGGGTTAAGTGAAAATTCTCCATGTCGGTATCCCCATACACGTTCTAATATTTTACAGCTCTTATCTTCGACCATTGTATCCCTATGAGAACGAACTAACTCATAACCTATAATCTGCCCAAGAAAATTCTTAATTTCATAATGCCACTCTGCACCAATAGGGGCAAACTCAAAATTGTGCTGTGCAGTTATAGGCATACTAAAAAGCAGTAGTGTAATAGTGAATATGAACTGATGCATACTATTCTAGTTTTTTGTTTTTCAAACGTTTTACAAAGGTAATCTTTTTCCTACCTTGTAGCCACAAAAATAAAGCGCATGGCAAAGACTTGGGCAGATAAATCAACAAGCATTCGCAAGGGCGAAGAATTGCAATTAGTGAGTTTAGAAAAATATCTACTAGAACATATAGAAGGGGCAGCAGGAGAGCTAGTGGTAGAGCAATTTCCGAGTGGCTTTTCTAATTTGACCTACTTGCTTAAGTTAGGCGAATTGGAGTTGGTGTTGCGTCGTCCGCCTTTTGGGGCTAAAATCAAGTCAGCGCACGATATGGGGCGCGAGTATAAAATCTTGAATGCCCTATCGAAGAGCTATACGAAAGCTCCGCGACCCTACCTCTATTGCGAAGATGAAAGCGTGATAGGTGCACCCTTCTATGCGATGGAGCGCGTGCAAGGGGTAATTTTACGTCCGAAAATGCCCAAAGATATGCACCCCGATGCTACTACTATGCGAGGCATCGCTGATGGCTTGATTGATACTTTTGTAGAGCTACATAAAGTAGACTATAAAGCCGTAGGACTAGGTGACTTAGGAAAACCCGAAGGCTATGTAGAACGCCAAGTAGTAGGCTGGACGAAACGCTACCTCAAAGCCAAAACCGATGAAGTGCCCATGCTCGAACAAGCAGCAGAATGGCTACATGCCAATATGCCAAAAGAAAGCGGTGTATCGCTCATCCACAACGACTTCAAATACGATAATGTGGTGCTAGACCTCAATGATTGGACAAATGTAATTGCGGTATTGGATTGGGAAATGTCTACTCTGGGCGATCCTTTGATGGATTTGGGAACGAGTCTCGGCTATTGGGTCAATCAGGATGATCCTGCTTGGTTGCAAATACTTTCTTTAAGTCCAACCACCATTCCTGGCAATCCTTCTCGTAGTGATGTTGTGCAACGCTATGCCGAACAAAGCGGCCGCGATGTGGGCAACTTTGTCTTTTATTACGTCTATGGCATTTTCAAAATCGCTGTGATTGTGCAGCAAATTTACCATCGCTACAAGCAAGGACTTACACAAGATAAACGCTTCGCTAACTTAGGCGATGCGGTAAAAGGCTTAGGTATGGTGGCCATGCAAGCCATTCAGAAGCAAAAAATTGATGACTTGTTTTAAATTTTTGCACAAGTCGAGTTTTTTGAAAAAGCTCGACTTGTACAAGCTACTTTTTCCGCGTCCAAGTCACACTTCTACCGAGTATGGGCATACCAATATAGCCGCGCAGCACGAGCTGATTGTTATTTTTTAGGGTAATTTGTCCAGAATAGGTACGACCATCTTCGGCATTATAAATAGAGCCATTGCGCCACGTGCTTTGCCCATCAAATTTAAAATTCGCCATAAAATCGTAACTCATCAAAGTGCGGCTACGCTTGCTGCGGTCTGGATTGAGGACATCGCGCTTGGGTTCACCATTGGGCATATTGGGTTCTTCTACCCACACTAAGCGGCCGTGATAAGCCCCATTTTTCGGAAAAATGGAAACGACGGCGGTTTTATCTGTGATGTACCACTCGCCTACAATATCATTCGCTTGATGCGCGGTGAACGTAGTGGAAAAACTAACTGCAAGGCAAGCGATAACAGCCATTGCGATTACACGGTATAAATTTTGCATGATAAAAGGATTTGATATGTAGTAAATACTCAATGAGTGCATGAAAGAATGATAAATGAGTGAATAATTCTAAATTATATTCGCTCATTCAGTCATTCACAATTCACTCATTGAGTATTTACTATATGTAGACTGAACGGCAAGAAAATGAAGAAGTTGTTACACGCATGCAACTTTTTCGATTCACAAGTCTCTTTAAGTAGTGCGTATTAGTTATTTCCTTAATTTGGAAGTAACTAACACGCACTACTTAACAATAAATCACACTATATATGAGACCACTTCTATTCCTCTTCTGTCACTTCTCGTGTCTACTATGCGTTGCTCAAACACCACTTGATGCTCCGCTCCCCAACCGATTTGACGGTTTACAGCCTTATTTACAAATCAATCATTTTCCGACCCCCGTTTATGCGACTACCGATAAAGATGTAAAAGCCCAATATCAGTGGAAACATACCACTTCCGTGCTTTCGCCTGCTCAAAATATTCAAATAGATGCTTGTGGTGCGTATATTTTCTACAACAAGCAATGGAATCTGCGCGTCAATTATGATACCAAACAATGTGCAAAACTATTCGACTGCAAGAAAGGAAAAATGAAAAAAGGGCAACCTTACACTTTTAAGGATAATTGGCGTACAGACAATCGCCTCTATGGTGGCTGGGCAATGTGGTATTTCATTGGCACTAGTGAAACAGGCGAAAAAGTATATGGTGTGGGCAAATTAGATACCGTCGGGGAATTATTCAAGGATTAAGGGAATCGGCAAAAAATAACCTA
>JAHDCQ010000055.1 GCA_020629845.1 Saprospiraceae bacterium
TGGTCTCGCTCTCGAATGGCATAAGTGATAATATGTTGAATGTTGTGATAAGTGGGAAGTTCAATGCGTCTGAACACTAGCCATTCTAGGATGTAATCGAAGATGCGCTCTGGGGCTTCCCAAGAGTAAATCTGCTCTTTGATAGCTTGTTCAATTAATGGATGATGCACTTTGGCTTGATAGGCTTGAAAGGCAAAATGGGATAAAATAAGTTGGCGATGACGGGTGTAAGTAGAGCCTTTATAGGCAAGCACATCAAAGGCGAAAGGCAGTAGGTTGTACTGATTACACAAGTATTGAATATCTTTTTCATGGAACGCATCCGCAGGATAAAACTGCTTCGTGGCTAGAAAATAGCCAAACAGTAAACGAAAACCGACTTTGTTCGCAGTACTTGGAAACGTATCCACTCTCTTCTTCAAAGCAATCGGCAAAGCAAAAAAGTGTTTTCGTTCTTGGGCAGAAAATAAAGGTGCAGACTCGTAGGCAAGCCGCTTTTTATCCGATAGTACTCGAATCAATGGCATAACTAAATTGGATTGTATAATTATGAATCAACAGCAAAACGATGGGCAAAGCTGAATAAAAAGGGTCGTTTCCAATAGGCAGGTATTGAACATTTAAAATCCCTTTTATTTTTATGTATTTTTGGGTATAATAAATCTATTTTAGGGTTTTATATACCATTCGTAAAATACAAGCATGATATACGCCTACATCCGAGTCAGTACCGATAAGCAAAGTGTCGAGAATCAACGCTTTGAAATATTGAAATATGCCGACGCTCACAAGCTCGTCATTGAACAATGGGTGGAGGAAACCGTGAGTAGCAAAAAGAAGTTGAGTGATAGAATCTTGGGAACAACACTCGACAACTTACAAGCAAGCGACATTCTAATCGTGAGTGAACTTTCCCGTTTGGGCAGAAACCTTATGGAGGTGATGAGTATACTTCATGCTTGCATGGAGCAGGACGTGAAAGTACATACCATCAAAGAGCAGTATGAACTTGGTAATAATATCAACTCCAAAGTCTTGGCATTTGCCTTTTCCCTCTCTGCGGAAATTGAACGACAACTCATCTCACAACGTACCAAAGAAGCTCTTGCTCGTAAGAAAAGCGAAGGCGTAAAGTTGGGAAGACCGAAAGGTGGTTTATCCAGCGTCACCAAACTCACAGGCAAAGAAGAGCAAATTAAAGAACTCCTTGAAAAGGATATTTCTTTCTCCGCTATTGGTAGAATTTTGGGCGTACATCGAAAGACCGTCAAGAATTTTGTGGAGTCCCGAAAATTAGGATGATACGAATTTAGCCCTTCTAAGCGCAACAACAAGTGAAATGATTCTTGACACCGTTTTTCAAAAATCAAACCTTATACGAAATTATAATGCCGCTCTGTAAACACCTTGTTGTTGTGGGCAATTTCTACCCTTTAACTTGAGATACCCTGTTAGTCAGTTTATAAAATTCTGGCATTCTAAAGCCTGTGCCAATATCATCTACCACATTGGTGTCCCACTCAAAAAAGGTAGCTTTTTCAGTAGCATTCGTTTTAATCGTCGCGTAAGGAAATTGGTTAATTACGGTATCAATTTCAGGACCACCTGCAGTCCAGATAGCTGCATTTACCCCAGCGGGATCGGTATTATCAATCTCAAAATCAACATGCAGCGTGCCTGATGTTTGCATCTCTGTTGCGGGTACGGCACCGCCATTAAACCAAGCTTCTACGGCATTCCATTTTGCATTCAGCGAATAGACACTAATGTCTCTCATAATTTGAGAGGAATTGCTGCTACTTTTTGGGTAAACAGGTGGTATAATACGCGCATACACATCACCTGCATCATCCACACCTACCACCGAAGGGCAAGCTGAAAACTCTTGTGCAAATTGTAAATTGGGGTCAGAAGGTCTGGAATCTAAAAATATTGGGCCGCTTGCGCTTGGTGGTCTGAAATCAACCGCCAAGCTCTTGCCACCCCAAGCAGTTTTGATAATCAGTATTTTATCGCTAGAATAATCACCCAATTGATGCCCCAAACCTAATTCTGGGCCAATTTGGGTTTCATTTGCGCCAAAGCCAACGTTCAAGTCGCCCGTTAGCAAATCTCTAAACTCATCGTCAAATCTCACCCAAACATCATTTCTTGTCGCCCAGCTCCCATCTGTATTTTGGAGGTGTCCAAATTCCACATCACCGCCATTGCACATAAAATGACTTAGTGTGCCATTGGTTTCAGTAGGTATAATTTCACCATGCCCTTGTGCATTCGACTGTCCTGCTAATATAAATATCTTGATGTTTTGTGCATTGCTTACTGTTAGGCTAGTCATCAGCAGTAAGCATAGTAAAGTGCGTATTTGTAGTTTCATCATTCTAATTTTTTTCATTCCTAAGCCTAATTTTTGCAAAAAAGCAGTATGGTTCATCACCAACAATTATCAGATAAACACATGACAATATAGGAGGAAAAATATAGGAAATATTACATAGGTAGCTCTTCATTTCATTTACACAAGGATTTGCACGTTTATCCGTTCACTAATAATCAAATAAGGATTGTGTACTATGTCCATTTGGTAGGTTTTTGGATTGTATGACGAATTGGTTTTGGTAAACTTTATCCATTCGTCTGCTACAAGCAAGATAATAATTGTCGATATTAAAGACAATAATGGTTCTCTGGCAAATCCCGTGACGAAGCCGAAGAAAAAGAAATCACAACACTACTTTCTGGACGTTTTTGTGTTTTCTTTTTCTTCGTCCACGGAATTTGTCAGAGAACGACAATAATTACTCAATACTTCTTCCCTCAAAAGTATCCTTCAAATTCACACCCGAAAGCTGCCGTCGAATCGCTTCATTCAATAAAAAGTGTAGCTTTTGTGCGGCAAATTTATAAGGCAAACCTTCTGTTCTAATATTAGAAATACAATTGCGTTTTTCGTCCGTGTTACCCTCTTGTGGCTGATAAGTCATATAAATGCCTAGACTATCAGGTGAACTCAAGCCAGGGCGTTCGCCAATGAGGATGATAGAAATTTGGGCATTCAGCAATTGCCCAATTTGGTCACTAATCGCTACACGTCCTTGCTGTACAATGCTGATGGGTGCGAGATGAAAGCTTGAAATCATTGGGAAAAAAGCAGTTAAAAAAGGAATCGCATGGCGTTCAATTGCCAAAGCAGAAAGCCCATCTGCAATACTGATGCTTACATCATATTCGACTATTGGTAAAGACTCCAATAAGGCGACTGATTCAGGACGTAATACTCTTCCCCAATCGGGGCGTTGGATGTAGGCTTCACGGTTTTCGGCTTGACTTTTTAGGAATAAATTAGGTAACTTCAATTCATCCAATTGCGCGCTTAGCTTTTCAGTATCCAAGTCCATCCAAACAGCATCTTTGGCTAAGGCGTGGTCTTTTCGAAAGAGCAGCATTTCTTTGGTGGTCAAGCTGCCACCTGTACGTCCAATACCAATTCTAGCATCGGTGAAACTTCTAAATTTTTCCCAAAATTGTTCCTGATTCATGCTAGTAATAGTTTGTTATCGGTAGCTTCAACTAGCTGTCCTTTTGTATTCAACATGCCCATTTGCTCCAACCATGCTTTAAATTCAGGCGCGTAGTCCAAGCCCAATACTTGCCGAATATATAACTGGTCGTGAAAAGAGGTGCTTTGATAATTGAGCATAATATCATCCGCGCCAGGTATGCCCATAATGAAATTGCAACCCGCCATGCCTAGTAGCGACAGTAAATTATCCATATCGTCTTGATCGGCATTGATGTGGTTGGTATAGCAAATATCGCAGCCCATCGGCAAGCCCATCAATTTTCCACAAAAATGGTCCTCCAAACCTGCCCGAATGATTTGCTTACCATCATACAAATACTCTGGCCCGATGAAACCCACGACTGTATTCACCAATAGCGGTTGGTAGCGTCTAGCAAGCGCGTAAGCCCGCACCTCACAGGTTTGCTGATCCACGTCATGATGGGCATTGGCAGAGTGTGCACTGCCTTGTCCTGTTTCAAAGTACATAAAGTTATTGCCCACCGTGCCGTTCGACAATTCCTGCCCTGCGGCAAAGGCTTCGTCTAATAGGGCGAGGCTTACCCCAAAGCTCGTATTCGTTTTTTCCGTGCCACCAATGGATTGAAAAATAATATCTACGGGAACGCCTTCTTTGATGAGTTCTAAAGTGGTAGTGATATGAGAAAGGACACAGGTTTGGGTTGGAATTTCGTATTTGGCACGAAGCTCATTCAGCATTTCGAGCAGCATGCGCGTAGTCGCAGGATGGTCTGAAACAGGATTGACACCAATCAAAGCATCGCCTACGCCATAGAGTAGCCCATCAATTGTGCTGGCAAGAATCCCTTTCGCATCGTCAGTGGGGTGGTTGGGTTGCAAGCGCGTCGAAAAATGCCCTTTCAAACCTAAAGTTGTTCGGAAAGCGGACACAACTCGTATTTTGGAAGCGACCAATATCAAATCTTGATTGGACATGATTTTGCTGACGGCTGCCACCATTTCTGCGGTCAGTCCTAGACTTATTTCTTTTATTGTTTCTCCATCCGTTGCATAATCCAAGAGCCAATTCCGAAAACTACCAACGGTTAAGTGTGCTACTTTTTCAAAGGCTTCTTTATCCAGTTCCTCCAAGCTCAAGCGCGTTACAAAATCTTCTTCGTAAGGAATGACCAAATCCTCCAAAAAATGTCGCAATGGAATATCTGCCAGCACCATTTTTGCCGCTACGCGTTCTTTCTCATTTTCTGCTGCCAAGCCTGCCACTACATCCCCTGAACGCAGTGGCGTTGCTTTAGCTAAAACCGTTTTAAGGTCTGGAAAAGTATAGTTGAAATTGCCAATGGCTTGTTGATATTTCATTGTGCTTTAGTGTGCATTTAAGTACTAGACTTTGGACAAAAGTCTAGGTCTTTAGCTTTTTAGTCTTTGGTCTTTAGTATATACATGAATATAATGTGTAAAGTGCTGGAATTCAGATTTGATAAAGTTCTATAGATAATCGGCTAAAAAAGTGGTAAAAGTAAACGCGAAACCTCAATAAAATAAGGGCTTCAACAAAATAATTTACCACTTTTCAAGCTGATTGTCTATATTTTCTGAACATGCTAAAGACTAAAGACCAATTTACCAAAGACTAGGACTTTGTCCAAAGTCCAGTTAAGTAATCAGACAAAAATAAGCTGACAACTAATTGGATGCAGTTTTTATCTGAATTGAGGCGCAAAAAATGGAGTTACCTAAATGAGTGAATAATTATGGATTCTATTCGCTCATTCAATCATTCACAATTCACTCATTGAGCATTTACCCTAACATTCCCTAAAAACGCGGGTTTGATTGCTTCCTTAGTTTAATTTATCGCCGTTCAATTTCTAAAACTACTTGGTCAGGTCTTAGTGTAAGTAAAGGCATCAATGTTGGACTTGATGTAGTGGTCTGAATCGTAAAGGATTTAAAAAAAGAAAATAAAAAATAGGAGATTTCAGCAAGAGCAAAACTATTGCCAATACACATTCGAGGCCCTGCGCCAAACGGAAAATATTTTTTGGATTTTGCTAGTTTTTTATCCTCCATAAAGCGTTCGGGTTTGAATGTCAAAGCATCTTCCCAAAGTTTTTCATCCCGATGTGCTCCAAAGAAAAATGGAACAACAACAGTCCCTTTTGGGTAGGAATAAGATTCAAAGCTATCGTCTACTACAGCGACGCGTTCAGAAGTCCAAGAAGTAGTAAACAGCCTCATGCTTTCATTGATACAAGCTTTGAGGTAGTCATTTTCCATGACTTCATCAATGCTGGAGTTATCAATTGCGTCTCTTAGCTTTTGTTGTTTTATTGGATTGGAAGCTAAATTATATAGCAACCACGAAAGGGTATTGCCAGTTGTTTCATGCCCTGCCGAAATCAAAATTTGCACTTCATCAATTAATTGTTCCTCAGTCATGAATTCGCCTGTATCTTCATATTTGCTATGAATCAACATATCCAAAATATCATGGAACTCGCCCGTGCTCGACTTGCGTTCGTTGATGATATTGCGTATGATTGCTCTTAATCTTTTCCCTTTTTTTAGATGTCTTCTTTCTTCGCCTGTAAATGGATAAAATAATTTCCGCAATGGCATATTCACATCTTTCATCAAAAAGATAGAAAGCTCTTCAAAAATCTGATTCAATTCCGCCATTACCTCTTTTGATAATTCAATATCGAATAAAGACTTAATCAACACCCGAAAAGATAGGTCGTGCATGATGGGGTAAATATCAATGTTTTCCCCCGTCGGAAAATCAACTAGATAATGCTCGATTGTTTGTTGAATATTGCTGTATAGTCCTTTGATTTTATTGCGATGAAAAGCAGGTTGAATGAGTCTTCTTTGTTTTAACCAATATTCTCCATTGGAGAAAAGTAAGCCTTTCCCAAAAAACTGCGCGCCCCGTTTTGCAGTAATATCAGAACGCATATAGCTTCTATGGTTCGTTCTTAAAATATGGTTGATAAAGTCAGGGTTTTTGGTCAAAATAAGCTTATTCGCACCAACCGTAGCAGTATAGGTATCGCCAAATTGCGCCATGCTTTTATTGATAAAATCAATAGGATGCTTTAAAAATTCATTGGTCTTTAATGTCGTTTGAAGAAGTGAATATCCTTCAGGATAATTGTACTCTTTTTTCATAGATTTAATGCTACGTTTGACTTTGCTGATTAATATAGGTATTCAATAATTCCATCGCTTCCTGATTCTTCAACCGTTCTGCGATCATCATCGGCGTTACGCGATCTACAGCTTCCTTAATTTGAGGGTCTGCGCCATTTTCGAGTAGGAGTTTTGCGATTCCCATTTGATTGTACCGAATACTCTCAATCAGAGGAGCAGCCAAGTATTCTGGATGCTGATAATTGGGATCAATCCCCATTCTAAGATAGTATTTCACTAATTCAAAATCCCCTTCTTGAATTCCTTTAAACATTGCTTTCCAGTCTCCTCCCATAGTTATATGATTTAAGATTAGAACCATAGGTTCTATTGTAATTCAAAACGCATAATTTTCAATTCTTGTTCACTTTTATCTTGCCGCTCTACTATGATTTTTTCTATATAAAATCGGTCTCCAATTTTCAAATTTAGTAATTGATTTATTTGTTCCTCGTTAAAATATTCAGACTTAGCTTTAGTGACTATTACTTGCCCCGTTTTATCAAAAGTAACCAACTCAAACTGCTTCACTCTATAAGTAATATCAACATCGTAGTTCATAGATGTCACCTTGATACCTTGGTTGTTTTCAAGACAATATATTAGTTGTTTTCGCCTTATTGTATTTCCTGTTTCCTCGCAGAAACTTGGAATTAGATTAGGTAAATATTTTGTTTTGATATGCCTTACGCTTACTATTTCATTTGCCGCATTCAATATCGTAATGCTATATTCACCAGATTTTTTAATCAATATGGAATACTGGTTTTTACCACGTTTTATGATTTGTTTTGTTTCGGTATCTATCTCTTCTATAAAATACTCTTCTTGATCTGTATGCTTGATTTCAAAAGGCGTTGGTACTCCAAGCCAGATTTTATCATGCAGTAAGCTATTACTTAGTTCTGGCCTTACAATACTATTTTCAGGCACTAAGCCTTCAAATGTACAAGCATTCAAAAATAAAATCAACAAGACGACTAAAAGTGAAACATTGATTTTTACACAAAAAACATGGGTGAGCCCCTTGAATAAACTAATTAAAAAAGAGCTACTACAAAGAACTACCATTTTAGTCTAGTCTTGATTAGAGTATATAAAATCCATTGCCACTTGCTTATCATGAAACGCACCAACTCTTGTTTTTCCTAGCCTTATATTATCAAATACGTGCAATACGAAGGCTGTTAGCTTCCTTTTTACCGCATCAGAATAATCAAAACGTTCGTCTGCTTTCAATTTGGCTATAATATTATGGTCAATTTCTTCTTTTGCTTGCTGGTCTACATCCCACGATTGTTCAAATTGTTCCATCAACCCAATGACTTCCACTTCCACAATTTGTCCTGAGTGTAGCTTTTGATTCGTCAAGACAAATACATCAAGATTATCTCCATCTTCTCCTGTAGTGTCCAATAAAAAACCGTAAGGATATGGATAGGCTCTTGCTACCTCAATAGTCTCCTGATATTCCAATTTTTTCTCATCGAACAGGTTTTTAAGCTTATAACCTGCTTCATTTTCGATAAAAACTTTCATTCCTAATTTTTTATTCACGCCTATTTAGGGTATTGCAATCATCAAATCAATCATCAATCGCCTGCCCAATCAAAAGGCGATATTTCCAGCCTGTTTGATCCTTGTACGTGCCTTGTGTTTGCTTCATAAGAATGCCTACGACTTGTTCCTTCGGGTCAGCGAAATATTGGGTATTAAAATAGCCGCCCCAATCAAACGTACCTGCGCTACCTCTGCCGCCTGCTGCTTGCCCTTGCTCACTCACTACGCCAAAAGCTAAGCCGTAATAACTGCCTTCGCCACCAAAGAGGTCTTTGGTTTGGTTGCCCATCATGCTTGCTATAGTCGTTCGGCTCAGTATGCGTGTGCCATTCAGTTCGCCTTTATTCAAGTACATCTGTAAGAAAGTCGCGTAATCCTTTGCGGTACTCACCAGTCCTGCACCACCCGAAAAGAAGGCTTTCGCGCCTGTTTTCGGATAATCGGTATCATAAAAAGTAACAGGAAATTTTTCCCAGCCTTTATCGTCCGTAGGGCCTTGTACCGTCACCAAGCGATTCGCTTTTTCATCGGGTAAATAAAAGTAAGTATCCTTCATGCCGAGGGGCTGAAATAAACGTTCACTCAAAAACTCATCGAAAGGCATGCCCGACATCACTTCTATAAAATAGCCCAATACGTCTAAGCCTTCGCTATAGGTAAATTTTTCACCTGGCTGATGATGTAGCGGTAGTTTGGCTAGTTTTTTGATATTTTCTTCAATCGTAATCGGCTTGGTGGTATATAAATCAACAATGCCCGCCTTTTCATAAATCATTTTGAAACGTTCGTCGCCGTCAATCACACCATAGCCAATGCCTGAAGTATGCGTCAATAAGTGCCGAATGGTTATTTCTTGCTCTACAGGCTCGGTGGTGTAAGTGGTGTCTTTGTAGCGAAAGGAGGTCAGCACTTGACCATCCTTAAATTCAGGTATATATTTTGAAATTGGGTCATCTAAACGGAATTTGCCTTCTTCCCATAGCATCATCACAGCAGTAGAAGTAATGGCTTTCGTCTGAGAGGCAATTCTAAAAATCGCGTCTTTCTCTAGCTTTTTGCCTGCTGTATTGTCTGCCATGCCATAGGCTTCGTGAAATACAATTTTTCCTTTTCGCGCCACCAGTGTCACCATGCCCGGCACTTCTCCTTCTGCTACTGCGGATTGGCACATCGCGTCCAATCTCGCCAAGCGTTCGGTGGACATACCGACCGTTTCAGGTTTGGCATTTTCCAATGGCTTGGAGTGTTGGATGGAAGCGGTTTGTGCATTCAACTGAAACGTGAATGCTATAAGAAGGACGGAAAGGTAATGTGCTGCTCGTTGATTCATCTTTGTTCGTTTTGTTCGCCTAAAATATAATATTTTTCAGACTATTACAATCCAATTCTTGGATTCAAGAATACCAGAAAACCTAGGGCATACACACCAGTAAGAAATCTATGAAAAGTCCCATCAGGACGACATGATTATAGACAATGTGCATACGATAACGCAAAAAAACTTGAGAAATCTCTTAATTTTGAGCTAAGAACACTTATAAAAATGAGAAAACATTTAATCATATGGATATGCATTATCATCACACTCTGTTCCTGCGGACAAAGCCACCAACCAAGTACAAGCAATATAAGCATTGACACAAAATCAGTAGTCCCCACAACAAAAGCAGACAGCATCCAAACTGCACCAAGTTATGACCTTGACCGCTATCTACACACCGAATATAAGTACCCCGATGCTGCTGGAAATAACCTAATCATACAAAATAGTTTTCCCAAAGGCGGTGGCTACATCGAGCCAGATGGGTTAATGGGATATTATGACCCTATTGGTACGCAATACGGACATGGCGTATTTTGGACACGCATCATCAATGAAACGGCTACGCCTGTATATCTAGACATCCATTTCCCTGCCTATCCCTTGACCATTCCACCTTTAAGTATACCCTATTTTAGATTATTTCTCCCACCCGATACCATGACACTTGATAAATTAGATTTATATAACTACGGCATTACTGGCTTAACTGCCTTTTTGGATGCTTGCTTTTATGAGCCGAGTAGCTTGCAACTCACAATTCCTGCTGGCGAAGAGTATATCCTTTATGTCGCTATGATTATCCACGCGCCCGATGGAAATGGCGCTATACGAACAGGCTTTACACTAGAAGGTCAGGAGCTTTCTTACAGTATTAGCATAAATCGCTTTGGTGCTACCTCTATTTCTTGCGGGCAGATGGTTTTTCACGAATAAACAGGCTTAAGTAGACGGACAGATTTAAAGATGTGAGATACAAATTATTCGTGTCCAGCATTTTATAAAAATCTCAATTTAGAGCAAATCTTCTGTTTTGTGCGTATTCACTCCAATGGAACGCGTTCCATTGGGAGGAAAAAAGAATGATCCACACTTTTCACCGTAGAGTCCAAAAAATAGAATGTAAACGTTTACACTTTCATCTTCTTTTTATACATTTATACAATTTTATATTAGAACAGGAAACAATGTCAAAGATAAAGATACGGTCACCACATTTGGAAGGAGCAGAAGTCGCTTGGTTTGCACCACTTTGCAATGGCGATGATGAATTTTTGGGACATCACGATATGCGCTACAAAAGCGATTGGTCAAATACTTCCAATGTGCTTTTAACAGCCGATAGATTAGGCTATCGCAATATTTTATGTCCATCTTCCTATCAGGTAGGGCAGGACACTTTGACCTTTGCCTCTGCTATCGCGCCTTTGACTTCTCAAATCAATATTCTAGCAGCCATTCGATGCGGGGAGGTACATCCACCGATGCTAGGCAGGGCGATTGCTACCTTAGACCACATCCTGAAAGGACGACTGACTATCAATATTATTTCTTCTAATTTGCCTGGCACCAACTTAGCATCTGCACCGCGCTATCAACGCTCGCGTGAAGTGATTGAAATTTTGAAACAAGGCTGGACGCAGGATTATATTGATTTTAAAGGGGAGTTTTATAATATTCAATTGGACACTACCGAGCCTGTGAAACCTTATCAGCAGAATGGCGGGCCATTGCTATATTTCGGTGGCTATTCTCCTCCAGCAGTAGATTTGTGTGCGGAGCATTGCGATGTTTATTTGATGTGGCCAGAAACCGAAACACGCTTGCAAGAGTTGATGCAAAACATGAGCGACAAAGCAGCAAACTATGGCAGAACAGTAGACTTTGGACTACGAATACACATGATTGTCCGCGAAACGGAAGCAGAAGCAAGAGCCGCAGCAGCCAACTTGATGAAGTACATCGAACTCGACGAAGCGAAAGGAACGGAAATACGCGAACGCGCCCTAGACGCTAAATCCTATGGCGTTTCTCGACAGGCAGAGATGAGAGACTTAGCTGGCGATGATGGCTTTGCTGAACCACACCTATGGACAGGTATTGGTCGCGCTAGATCGGGCTGTGGGGGCGCGATTGTGGGCAATCCAGACCAAGTACTAGCCAAGATACAACGCTATATGGATATGGGGATTCGGGCCTTTATTTTCTCTGGCTACCCACATGCGAGCGAGTGTAAGTTGTTTGCCAACTATGTCTTGCCTAGACTCAAGACCTTTTCTATGCCCGAAGTGCAAGGGCGGAAACCTGCTTTTTCACCGATGACCCCTTTGGGGGCAGGGGTGCGTTCTTAAAGCTCAAAATTCAGCTTCGCTTGCAGCCGCAACACAGGATACCACTCCCTGCCTTCATTACGAATAGTGAAGTCAAAAAAAAGCTCATCCCTCAAAAAAACAGTCGCGTCATCAGGGATGCCATTGAGTGCCAAAAACAGCACTTTCGTGCCGTATACTAGCGACAAATCGGCACTGAGTTTATCGCCCATTGGGACGACAAAACCGTTCGCTATCAAAAAATCAAAAGCGGTATTGCGGGCTTTCAAAGGGAAAATTTGCTGATAATTTCCATTTGCTCGATCTACATAGGTCGTGCCTTTGGAGTAGGCTTGCTTGAATTGTAACTGAAACGAAGTGTAGCGATTATTGGTTTTACTCCCCAATAAATTGAAGTGCCGATATTCCGTAATCAGTTTATAGCCTTGAAAATTTTGCCCTTCGTAAATGCTAAAATCATTCAGATAGCTCGCGCCGAAGTGTAGCGTTGATTGTTCATTTAGACTACGCTCTAGACCGAATTCAATACCTGGCGTATAAGCCATTACCGCCAAAGGATTGAACTTGATGCTCCAATCAGGACGGTAGAGTCGCTTAGGCGTTTTTGTTTTCGATTTTTGTGCTGTCGCAATAATACTAGCACAAATGAGTAGAGTCAATAATATTCCGCGCTTAATTTCCATAAGTAAAAGAAGAAATTAAGGTGATATTATCTAAATCGGTATAGTCAAATTCATACACATTAGTCGGGCCAACCACCAGTAACAAACCGTCCAATGGAATGACATCAAAAGCCGTGAAGTTATTGATGTGTGCGATGCGCTCAATATTTAATGGATCGCTGACATTGAAGACTTTTAGTCCTTGTGTATCATCGCAGACAAATAGGGTTTCGCCGTCCAAACCCACGCCTTTTGGTGCGAACATATCGTATTCTGCCAGTAGTCTTGGATTTTCTGCATCGCTAATGTCGAAGATTTTAAGCAGGTTTGCGTTTACTTCAAAATCACCACCGCAGGGATTATCAATTCTGCGCTTGGCATTCAGGGTGACATAAGCATAGGTCGCATTCGCTACTACAGGATCGCAAGGGAAAATTTCAAACTCGAAATAGTTGGTTGCAGATAAGCGATTTGGGAAGCCACTTTCTAAAATTTCATAAATAAACAAGCCCTGCCCTGAACCAATAAAGAGCTTATCCTGAAAATTGAAGATGGATTCGATACGCTCACCGACCACTTGCCTATCCACTTCCACAGGCTTATCCGCTTCTGATACATCAAACGTAATGAGGTTTTCTTCATCCACCACGTACATAAATTCTCCAACTATGATGAAGCGTGCATAGGAGCCGCCTACGCCTGTATTCGCTGCATCTGAAAGTGCTAAATCCGAGGATTCGCAGGCGAATAATAGGGCTATAGTGAGGGAGAGTAGGAATAGTTTTTTCATGATTTATTTTTTTGATGGTTCTCTGGCAGATCCCATGACAAAGCCGAAGAAAAGGAAATCACAACACTACTTTCTGGGCGTTTTTGTGATTTCCTTTTCTTCGTCCACGGAATTTGTCAGAGAACGTTTTTGATTAGTCTTCTTCAAAATCTCAATTTCACCGCAAACACGCTGGATTCACCAATTCCGCCTCTTCCCAGCCTATCACGAAACCACGACTGTCATCCACGCATTCAAAATAACCAGAATAGCCTTCTGGATACAATTTTGCTTCGGCAGTATAAAGATTTTCGACGCGACTTACCTCTATAACGTTATGAATGTCGCTAATGTCTATTGCTACTAAATCCGTATAGTTATCTGCATATAAAATATTCCCGTTAATAGCAATGTCCTCGCAGCCAAAAACCTGAATAAAAGCAATGCGGATAGGATTACTAGGGTCGCTATTATCAATTACGTGAATGCCTTTGAAGCGTTCATTGACATAAATATAGGGCGATTTGTAGTAAATTTTACCGATGTTTTCGATAGGCTGTGGTGGCAAACTGATGATTTCGTCCCACTCGTCCAAAGCAGCATATAGTGGACGCACGCCTTCTACCACACCTATAGGCTCTACGGAATCTATATCTACCAATTCACAAGATTGAAATGCTAAAAAACACGCAAGTACAAATACGATAGATTTATTCATTGTATGAAATGGATTAAAGTGCCTATGTCATTAAATAAGCAGCCATACAGAAAAGGCAATGCTTACTATATAAACGTACTAATCGCTCTGGTTGACGCTTCATTTGTCCAATTTTTGTGTTCGCAGTAAATTCTTTGTGCATTAAGGTCTATTGAAAATAACTAATTCACTTGTCCAACAGCCCTAGTCCCTGTCCCAGTTTTATCCATCAAAGCATCACCTAGCTCCGCACGTATGGAATCTCCAATCGCTTGAATTTTTGCCACCACTTCGGGATGTTCTGCCGCCACATCGGTTGTTTCGCTAATATCTTTGGACAAATCGTAAAGGGCTATCTTTTCAAAGGTATGATATTCATAGTCTACAGGCAAGCCGCCTGTGCCGCCTGCTCTACCATTTAAGGTACGATATGTATGTGGAAAATAGAGTTTCCATTTGCCATATCGAATGCCATGCAGTTCATTTTGGCGATAATAAAAATAATAGGCTTCGTGTGGAGATTGAATGGCTTCGCCTGTCCAAATATCCCAAATATTTTTGCCATCAATTTTATTCGTTGGCAATGTGGCCTTTGTAAGATGAGCAATAGTGGGCAAAATATCTATCGCCATCATTGGTATATCAATGCGCCTGCCTGCTTGTATTTTACTGGGGTATCGAATAATGCAGGGTTCTCTTTGCCCGCCTTCTAGAGCAGTGCCTTTACCTTCTCTTAAAGGATAGGCACTACCTGCATGTTCGCCATAATTGAGCCACGGCCCATTGTCGGAGGTGAATATTACGAGCGTGTTTTCGTCTAAGTTGTGTTCTTTTAAAGTCGTCAACACTTGCCCTACTGACCAATCAATTTCCATAATCACATCGCCATAGAGTCCGCGCTTAGATTTGCCTTTAAATTTATCGGAGACAAATAAGGGTACATGCGGCTGTGGGTGCGCGATGTATAAGAAAAACGGCTGCGTTTTATGCTTTTTAATGAATTCCACGCTGCGCTCTGTGATTTGTGTAGTGAGCAAAGATTGGTCGCGAAGGCTATCTATAATCGTTTCATTTTCGTAGAGTGGTAGTGGCCCAAAATCAAATATCGGGCCTTGCTGCGGATGAAGCGGCCACATATCATTGGAATAGGGGATGCCAAAATAATCATCGAAACCCTGCTTATTGGGCATAAAACTAGGGTGGTCGCCTAGATGCCATTTGCCATAAACGGCTGTTGCATAACCTTCTGCTTTTAGCATTTCTGCAATGGTGGTTTCGGAAGGGTTTAAGCCTTTTTTGCTGTTGGGCATGTATGCGCCATGAATACCTAAGCGATTGGGGTAACAGCCTGTCATTAGTGCCGCCCTCGATGCCGAGCAAACTGCCTGTGCCGCATAGAAATCGGTGAGCAAAATGCCCTCTTTTGCCATTTGATCCAGATGGGGCGTTGCTATATCAGGCGAACCATAGCAACCGACATCTTGATAGCCTTGGTCATCAGTAAAGATAATAATGATATTGGGGGGCTTTTGCGTTTGTTGTCCAGTCTGAGGTAGACTACAAGACAGAACACACATAGAGATGAATAGTAGTAGTAATATCTTTTTAATCATAATGCCTGAATAGCTTTAGAGTGCCTTAATACACGCATAAGTAGCTTCTCTTAATGCGCGTTCTCTTGGGTCATTCCATACATAAAAACCACATTTGTTCATCACATAAGCAAAGCCCATCTGCGCATCAGGGTCAGCGAAGCCAAAAGAGCCACCCGCGCCTGGTGTGCCATAGGCACGTTCACTTGTCGCAAATTGGAAATCTTGAAACGGCTTGAGATAGCCCAAGGAATAGGAAGATTCCATGTACATCACCTGATCCATACGTCCATCAGTAGGGGCTTTTGCTTTTTGTTCCAAAGCATCGAGTGTTGCGCGCTTTAGTCCAAGTATTTTTCCGCCAGTAGCAAATTCACCATAGGCTTTTGCAATGCTTCGTGCATTACCAATGCCATTGGCAGCAGCTATTTCAATGCCTTGCAGTTCGGGGAGGTTATAATTGTTGGTTTCGCCAAGAATAGCTGGATTTTTGAAGGTACGCGCGGTCAATGATTTGGGGTTAAGAAAACTCTTTACAAAGCCCCAGGGCAATTTATTCAAATGAAAAAGTGTCTGCCAAGCTTTGTTCCCTTTGATTTTGGCTAGTCTTTTGCGCGGAAAACCCTCTGGTAAACCGATATAGAAATCAAGCTCTAGCGGTCTTGCTATTTCATCCTGAAAATATTGGCCAATCGTGCGCTTCTTAGGGTCTGTACGTCGAATGAGTTCGCTCTCATACCAGCCTAACGAAATACCATGATAGCCTTGCTTTTGCCCTGGTGTCCAAGCGGGTTTTTGCTTTCCTATTGCAGCAGCTACTACATCAGGCTTTCCAAGTTGTTCGAGGCTTAGCGGCTCATCTATGGCACACAAACCTGCTTGATGGTTCAATAATTGTCGTATAGTGACCTCTGCTTTGCCATTTGCTGCAAATTCTGGCCAATAGTGCGCAACTTTATCGTCATAGTCAAATAATCCTTTGGAGTGAGCATGCGCTACTGCCATAGAGGACACCCCTTTGGTCGTTGAAAAAACAATAGAAACGGTATCTTTTTCCCAAGGTTCTCCTGTGTCATAATTTCTAATGCCTCCCCAAAGATCAACCACTTTTTCTCCTTTGTAATAGACACAACAACAAGCTCCTAATTCGTTTCGCGTTTTGAAATTTTCTTCAAAAACCGCTTTCACTTTTTCAAAGCCGCTGGCTACCGTTCCTTTTACTATTTGATCGCTCATGATTATTGAATTGACTTTGCAGCATGTAAGTAATCAGACAAAAATAGGGATGTCCTCCATCCCTTTGTTTATCCAGTCTTTATGCGGGCAATTTGCCATTCTTTAACATTTTAGGTTAAAATAGTTCATTTACTAGTCATTTTGTACATTATGCTATGATTTTTATAAACTATTTTAGTAGAAGGACACAAAAACAAATATCATGAAAAAAATTACGCTCACTTTTTTACTGTTTGCAATTACAAGCTTTTCGTACGCTGCTAATTACAATACCATTCCATTTTCCAATCATAATTTTCATATTTTAGAAATTTTTAAAAATTGGTTCGCTTACTCTAATGATAATAATTGTATAGGAACTCCATCCGAAGAAGAGTGCATACAAACATACGACTTGGTATGTGGCTGCGATGGCAACACTTATCTTAATGAGTGTGTAGCAACTCAATCTGGAATTTATGAAACTACTGAAGGATTATGCCCAAATAGTTGTACTGGCCCACCTTTTACGGGCGGTTGTCCGCATGTATATAATCCTGTATGTGGCTGCGACGGTATTACCTATCCCAACTTTTGTGTAGCGACTCAAAATGGAATTTATCAAACAACTCAAGGAGAATGTCCGACTAGTTGCACGGGAAATCCATACATAGGAACTTGTACTACCACCTATAATCCTGTATGTGGTTGTGATGGCAACAATTATCCGAATGCTTGTGTAGCACAGCAAAACGGCATTTATGAAACGACTGAGGGCTTGTGTCCGAATAGCTGTACTGGCATTCCATTTGGAGAGGTTTGTATAGCCCTATATGAGCCCGTATGTGGTTGTGATGGCAATACTTATGGTAATGAGTGCGAAGCAATTGTAAATGGGATTTATGAATATACTCAAGGAGCTTGTTGCTTTGGAGAACCCTTAACAGAAAACTGTGTAGAAATATATGAACCTGTTTGTGGTTGTGATGGTAATACTTACAGTAATGAGTGTGTAGCGCACCAAAATGGAGTTTATAACTTTTCGGAGGGCATTTGTCCCGATATTTTGGATAGCTCGGATAGTTGTACAGATACCCCTCTTGTAGGCGAATGTTCTAGGGAATTTGAGCCTGTGTGTGGTTGCGATGGCAATAATTATCCGAATGTCTGCGTAGCTGCCCAATATGGGATTTATGAAACTACTGCTGGTTTATGCTCAAATATTTGTACTGGTCCATCCTTTTCCTCATTTTGTCTAACTATTCCAATTCCTGTATGCGGCTGTGATGGAAATACCTACATTGATTTGTGTGCCGCAGTAGAAAATGGAATTTATGACTTCACACAAGGAGCTTGCCCAATTGATGCAGAAGTACAGATAAAAGTCTTCCTCGGTGGGCCATATAATGCTACAACAGGCACGATGGATGATCATCTTCGCATATCAGGTAATCTTCCTAGCGTAGAACCTTATTCAGACTTAGGCTTTTCTGTCGAGAATGCCGATGCTGAAATAAACTCTACAGTAATGGCAGTAGATGATGATTTGCTATCTATTGTAGATTGGGTATTATTGGAAGTACGTGCTGCAGATAATCCAAGTGAGCTGGTAAGTGCTATGGCGGCACTCGTTCGTCGAGATGGACAAGTGGTCCATTGGGAGGATGGCACTTCAGGCATTACATTTCAACTACGCCCTGATCAACAATATGAAGTAGCTGTTCGCCATCGTAATCACTTGGGCACGATGAGTAATATGACCATTACTTTAGAATAGATAATATTTCTTGCCGATTCCCTAGAAGGTCTAGCCTGACTTTAGCTCTTAGCTATTATCTTAGCAAAGAGCTAAAGTCAAGCTTAATACAATAGGCTTTGTTTAACATAATGTAATTTATGAGGAAAATTATATCGCCCTAAAACAGTATGCATCCCCCAATCAAAAAATCAGCCTAATACAAAATTATTGATTTTTCAATTCCTGAATTAATGCTAAGGCATCTGCTACGCGTTTCGTGAGTTTGTCAAAATCCTTACTCTTCAAAATATCCTTAGAAATCATCTTCGATCCCATACCCACACAAGTTACGCCTGCATTAAACCATCCTTCTAGATTTTCGCGCGTGGGTGCTACGCCGCCTGTCGGCATAATACTTGTCCAAGGTTGCGGGCCTTTGATACCTTTCACAAAAGAAGGCCCATAAATACCACCAGGGAAAAGCTTAACGATTTCGCAGCCCAATTCCTCTGCTCGACAAATCTCCGTAAGTGAGCCACAACCTGGTGACCACAGTACTTTTCGGCGATTGCACACGACTGCAATATCTTCGCGCAGCACAGGTGTCACTACAAAATTTGCACCTAGTTGCATGTATAAACTCGCTGTTCCAGCATCCGTTACAGAACCTACCCCCAATATCATTTCAGGAAGTTCGGCTTCAGCATATTTATTCAATTCACGGAATACTTCATGGGCATAATCCCCGCGATTGGTAAATTCTAAGAGGTGTGCGCCGCCTTCATAACAGGCTTTTAATACGGCTTTGCCTAATTCAATATCCGCATGGTAAAATAGCGGTACCATGCCTTGATTTTTCATTTTTTGGGCAACCTGAATTCGTGTAAAACGAGCCATCGTAATAATTGAAAATTGAGAAAAACTCAGTAATAAGGTTTACTAAACTTTGTAAGTTTAGTAAACCTTCGCACCATTAGCGTGAAACACGTCCACTCGCATCTCCACTCATTAACTTCTCCACCTCTGCAACAGTGGACAAATTCGCATCGCCATAAATTGTATGCTTCAAACAAGATGCCGCAACTGCAAAATTCAAAGCTTTCTGATCATCCTCTGGATAAGTCAATAGACCATAAATCAAGCCCGCCATGAAACTATCACCGCCCCCTACTCTATCCACGATATGCGTGATTTGGTAAGTCGGTGCTTCAAAAAGCGTTTTGCCATCATACATTACACCCGACCATGAGTTGTGTGATGCGCTTATCGAACCGCGCAAAGTAGTAATGACCTTTTTAGCACGTGGAAACATCTCCATCAACTGCTTTAAGACGGAAAGGTAGGACTTTGCATCTACGGAATGTCCTTGTGTCACATCCACATTTTCAGGATGCAAGCCAAAGTGCTTTTCGGCATCTTCTTCGTTTCCTAGAATGATGTCGCAGCCAGCAGTTAGTTCAGGCATAATATCGCCTGGCTGCTTGCCATATTTCCAAAGTTTCTTTCGATAATTCAAATCGGTAGAAACGGTAACACCCATTTTATTGGCAGTTTGTATGGCTTCCAAACACGCATCTGCCGCGCCTTGCGACAGTGCCGGCGTGATGCCCGTCCAATGAAACCAATCTGCATCTTTGAAGACCGTTTCCCAATCTACCATTCCTTTTTCGATGGTAGACATACCTGAGTGTGCGCGATCGTAGACGACTTTACTCCCTCTACTCACTGCCCCAATTTCTAGGAAGTAAATCCCTAGTCGTTCTCCTCCGCGAACAATGTGTTGGGTATTCACGCCTCTCCTACGTAGTTCACCGATAGCGCATTCTCCAATATCATTATTTGGGATGCGACTAACAAAGTTCACAGGAATACCATAGTTGGCAAGCGAAACGGCAACATTACTTTCGCCACCGCCATAGATTACTTCAAAAGAACTCGCTTGCGAAAAACGTCTCCAACCTGGAGGCGTGAGACGAAGCATGATTTCTCCAAACGTAACTACTTTTTTCATCTAAATTTTCTTTTTAAAGATTAAGGGCATCGGCAAAAAATAACCTACCCGTTTGACTTGTTCTTTTTCCAAACAGCGTCGTTACTCATCAGTTACAGAGCCAGCTATGCGCCTTCTTCGTGCCTAGCTGTTTGAAAAAATAACAAACTCAAACTATGGGTAGGTTATTTTTTGCCGATGCCCTAACGTCAGGGCTTTTTTGTATTATGAAAATCAAAAATTTGACTTCCTACTTAGGCTTCCACGCCTCGAACTCCTTTTTATATACCTCATCGGTAAGCGGATAGAGTCCTATGATAGAGCGTCCCTCCAAAACCTTTTCGGTAACAAAATCTTCGTACTGCGTCATTTTTACCGCTACTTCAGCTATTTCGTCTGCTAAATGAGCGGGTATCACCATGACACCCTCATCGTCTCCAACAATGACATCGCCAGGAAAGACCGCCACATCGCCACATCCAATCGGTACATTAATATCAATAGCCTGATGAAGCGTTAGATTCGTAGGTGCAGAAGGTCGCTGATGGTAAGCAGGAAAATCTAGTTTAGCTATTTCCGCAGCATCACGAAAACCTCCGTCCGTCACCATACCAGCAGCAGCGCGTACCATCAAGCGAGATGCCAATATAGAACCAGCAGAAGCCGCTCTGCAATCTTTTCGGCTATCAATCACCAAAACAGCACCTTCAGGGCAAGTCTCTACCGCTACTCTTTGCGGATGTTTCTTGTCCTGAAAGACCGCAATGGGATTGAGGTCTTCTCTCGCTGGAATGTATCGCAGCGTGAACGCCTCGCCTACCATCGTCGGTCTGCCTTTCACCAAAGGCTGCACTCCTTGAATGAACTGGTTTCTAAGCCCCAATTTGAATAGAGCAGTCGCTATAGTCGCAGTGCTTACCGTCCGTAATTGCTCGCGTGTAGATGCTAACATTTGTTCAGTTTATGAAAATGCCAAACCACCATTAATGTCTACATTCGCACCTGCCAAGAACGCGCTTTCATCAGAAGCTAAGTACACCACCAAATCGGCAACATCGTCAGGACTGCCTTCTCTACGAAGAGGTGTTTTATTAGCTACCATTTCGCGTACACTATCGGCGGTGAAATCATCGTGGAATTTTGTACCAATCAATCCAGGGCAAACCGCATTTACTCGAATACCTTTCGGGCCGAGTTCTTTTGCCATAGAACGGGTAAAAGTGGTCGTAGCTCCTTTAGAGGAAGCATACAAAGCCGAGCCGCCACCGCCGCCGTCTCTTGCTGCCAATGAAGAAATATTGATGATAGACCCCTTATCCATCAAAGGCACAAAGGCTTGCATAACAAAAACGGTAGATTTGAAATTGACATTCATCACCAAATCATAGAAAGCTTCGTCGAACTCTAATAAGGTCTTGCGTGCAAAAAGCCCACCTGCATTATTTACTACAATATGCACCTTGTCTCCAAAAGCTTCTACCGTTTTCGCCTTCAAGTGCTTGATGTCATCTAAGTTGGATACATCCGCTTTTACAGAGATTGCCTCGCCTCCGAAAGCTTTTATTTCTTCTACCGTTTGCTGCGCTTTATATTCAGAGT
>JAHDCQ010000454.1 GCA_020629845.1 Saprospiraceae bacterium
AAAAAGACCCAACGATATGCAGCATATAGACTACTCAAAACTACTCTCTGGCGTACTCACCAACATCTTTCTAGATGCCTATCGTGGCATGGAAAAGTGGGCAAGCACCAAAGACAACGAAAACGACTACTTCGGTACCCGTGCCAAAAAGTATGGCGAAAAAATCTTCAAACGCTACAACTTCATCCGCGTATTTGGCATGAACGAACCCGTGCCACTCACTGAGCTTTATGTCCGCGTAAACATCCTAGATAATATTACTGAATTATGGCGTGTTGATGTAAATGAATTGGTAAAGCGATTCAAGGATAATAAGCGTTCGTTTGGTATTGTGAAGAGTACGATGTCAGGTCTGGATGCCATCAATGAAACAGATAAATTTGTGCTATTGGGCAAGCCAGGCGCAGGTAAAACCACCTACCTGAAATACCTCGCCTTACAAAGCGTGCATAAAGACTCCAATATTGCGCGGCGCAAACTCCCGATTTTTATTACGCTACGCGATTTGGCAAAAAAATACGAGGGCGACCTACTTGCCTATATCGAAAAGGAGTTTGATACTTGTAACTTAGAAGATGCGCGGCAGTTTATAGAAGCCTTGCTGCGAAAAGGAAAATGCCTAATACTGCTCGATGGCTTGGATGAAGTACCACAAGCCCAAAAGGAGGCAGTAATAGATGCTATCAATGATTTTTCGGATAAATACGACGATAATCAATATGTGCTGAGTTGCCGCATTCATGCTTATAATGCAGCCTTTCCGCATTTCAAAGATTTGGAATTAGCAGATTTTAATGATAGGCAAAAGCAACATTTTATTCATCGTTGGTTTAAGGCAGAACCTGACTTGGGTCAGGAAATGTGGCAAGCATTAGAGCAGCAAGCGCAACTGAAAGAATTGGCAGCTACGCCTGTGCTGCTGACGCTAATGTGCATTGACTACGATAAAAACTACGACCTGCAAGCCAATCGTGCTAGTATTTATAAATCTGCTATTGAAGCCTTATTAGTGACTTGGGATTCCAGGCGTAGAATTAGACGCGACGAAATTTATAAAAACCTTACCACCGACCGTAAAATGCAGCTATTTAGCGTCATCGCTGCTAAGACTTTTGAAGTAAATCAAATTTTCATAAAAGAAGAAACCTTAGTACGACACATAGGCGAATTTTTAAGGACACTTACGGATGTAAAACTGGATAATTTAGAAAGTGATAGCAAGGCAGTACTAGAAGCAATTGTAGCAAATCATGGAATTATTACGCCCCGTGCTAAAGGTATTTACTCCTTTTTGCATTTGACTTTTCAAGAGTATTTCACAGCAAAGTATATTTTGGATAAGGCAGCGACAGGAAGTATTGAGCAGTTAATTCACAATCATACAGCAGACGAAAATTGGAAAGAAGTATTTTTACTAACAGCAAATTTAGCTCTAGAGACGACTCATTTTTTTGTTCTTTTAAAAGCTTTTATTGATAACAAGGCAAGCTCAAATAGTATGCTTCTGAAGATTTTAACTTCTCTAAGAAGACACTCCCAAAAAGAATCTAACTCAAGTCTTGCTTTACGAAAATCTTTTATTTTGGCTCTTAGTTCTGCGTTTGTTCAGAGTCCAAACTTTAGCGATGTTTATGTCGTGGCTCGTAACCTCAATCGGCAACTTGCATTTGCTCTTAATCTTCCTTCAAATTACAAATATGCTTATGATTATGCTATACTTCTCACTAATCAACTCAAAAAGCCTCCGAGTTTTGCCTCTACTCTTCTCGAAATCTCAAATTCAGAAAAAATTGATGTAGTAGGAACATACCTATCTGCTAATCTCCGCCTAGTCCAATGCCTCAACCAACCCATTTCCATCACCCCCACTCTAAAAGAAAAATTACTAAATGAAATCCTAGATATTTCGGAGGGCTTAGAGGAATTTGGGCATCCAGCAGCTAGTAGCGGCGGCTTATTTACCACAGCAAATACCATGTCCAGCAAAACAAAAGCACAACTAAAAGCCCTACTCACCCACGATAAAAGAGAAGAAGTATTTGAACAACTCGAAGCCCTAGTAGGCAAACACAGCGCAAAAGAAAAGGAACTCTTGCTGCTTCAAAATCGGCAATACAAACTAGAAGCTAAAGAGCGCAAACGCACTATCTCCAATGAAAATGCCCAACTGGAAAGCAATCAAATCCTAGAAGCTTTATTGGAGTTTATAGGAGCTCTGTAAGGTGAGAAGTCGAGCAGTTTTATAATTACCATCAAAATCCTCTTTGTCAATTTTTCTTTCCTTACCTACGCTTGTGGGGTGAGTGGAAGCTTTAATAACCACCCTTCTGCTTCAAAAGCTTTCTCCAAATCGATGAGTAATGCAACAAAATCAAAGCCTTTGACGCGGTTCTTCGTTTTACTTTGTTTAATTGCGTCCAAATAAGCATGAGCCAATGCTTGGAGATTTTCCTTTTCGGTCTGCTTGGGCATATTCTCCTGTTTCAAGCGATATTGTATAATAATTTCCTTGTATTTCCTGCTATACGTAATGAAGTTGGGGTGTAATATTTCGCTCATGCCGTGTGCGACATAGATGATAAGAATATCGTTTAGCACCTCACCATAGTCTTTGATACGGAGATGTTTATTGAGTATGTCCTGAAAGGTGTTCACAAGTGCTATCCACATCTTTGAATCTTCATCAAAGGCTTTAATAGTCACTCGAAAGTCTTCTGTTCTTTGCATTTTAGTTTTTTATGCTTAGCTTGACAATAGCCTCTCCAAAAATAACACTTTGCAGATAGAAACCACAAAATGCCCCAAGAAATTACCAAGATGTCCGCACAAATCAAGACATTTGCAAATCCTATGAAATTAGCCCGCAAACGAAGCCGTAATACCGAATAAAATGCACGATAAGACACAGTTTTTACATAGCAAAAGAGCAGAAGCCCACTTAGGTGGTGGCGAAAAGCGTATCGAAAAGCAGCACGACAAAGGCAAACTAACTGCCCGCGAGCGCATCTTTTTCCTATTAGATGAAGGTTCTTTTGAGGAAATCGGGATGTTTGTCACGCATCGCTGTACGGACTTTGGGATGGAAAAGCAAAAATTTCTCGGTGATGGCGTAGTCACAGGTTATGGCACGATACATGGGCGATTGGTCTATGTGTTTGCACAGGACTTTACGGTTTTTGGCGGTTCGCTATCGGAGACGCATGCGGAGAAGATTTGTAAAATCATGGACTTGGCGGCAAAGAATGGCGCGCCTGTCATTGGGCTGAATGATTCAGGCGGCGCGCGCATACAAGAAGGCGTGAGTTCGCTGGGGGGCTATGCGGATATTTTCTATCGCAATGCACGTTTTTCGGGTGCTATTCCACAGATTTCTGCCATCATGGGACCTTGTGCGGGAGGTGCGGTCTATTCGCCTGCGCTCACCGATTTTACTATTATGGTGGAGCAAACCTCCTATATGTTCGTGACTGGCCCGAATGTGGTGAAAACAGTAACGAATGAGGAAGTAACGTCCGAAGAACTAGGTGGCGCAATGACCCACGCGAGCAAGTCAGGTGTGACACACCTCACGGCAGCTAATGATATTGATTGCATCGAAAAATTAAAGC
>JAHDCQ010000455.1 GCA_020629845.1 Saprospiraceae bacterium
TAAATGACGCAATTTGCGTTTGTATTAGGTATTAAGTATCAGGTACAAGGTATTTTGAGCTATTTTACCTAATACTTTGTACTTAATACCTAATACAAAGTTGCTTCGCAACTTGAGTTAAATAGTATCAAAAATCAAGCTTTCGCTTTCGGGGCGCAAAAGTACGCAATCACTTTGGTTTTATGTGTTTTTGGGGCTTATCTTTTCTCAAAAGACGACTCTTATCTAATCTTAAGTCGCAACAATGCGTTATCTGTTTGGTAAAATTGATAAAAAAGCGGAAATTCGGCCTTTTAAACTTAGAAGCACATATACAAACCATCACCGATTTCGCATTTACTATCATATATGAAGAATATTAGCGCGCTAAGGACTATATTAGCAATACCTAAAACAATAGTACTCACATCGCATCGCAACCCTGACGGAGACGCTGTCGGCTCAAGCCTAGCGATGTGTCATTACCTTAAGAAATTAGGACATACCGTACACATCATTGTACCTTCTGAATATCCAGATTTTTTGGATTGGATGCCCAATATTGATGAAATTGTGGTCTATGATTTGGATAAAGAACGGGTACAAGACCTAGTGAATGCGGCAGAAGTCATTTTTGCTTTAGACTATAACGACCTCGACCGTATTGATAAGGTGGGTGATATGGTAAAAAAGACGGATGCGGTGAAGGTAATGATTGACCACCACTTGCAACCTGCGGATTTTGCGGACTTTATGCTTTCTGAGCCAAGTGCAAGTTCCACTTGTGAATTGGTCTACGAGTTCATTACACAACATATGGACGATAAGGCAAATATTGACCGCAAGATAGCAGAAGCCATTATGACGGGTATCTTAACCGATACCAATTCGTTCAAATATAGTACCTCACCAAAGCTATTCCGTACTGCCGCCGACTTGGTCGAATTTGGGGTGGATGATTATTTACTACAAGACTTGATTTTCAATAGTCTAAAGCAGAAAAACCTGCGTTTGCTAGGACATTGCCTCCACAATCGTATGGAAATATTGGAAGAATACAATACTGGTATTATCACCCTCACTAAGGATGACTATGCAGACTTTGACATTTCGCGGGGTGATACCGAGGGTATTGTAAATTATCTATTGAAAATCAGAAATATTAAGATGGCGGCTTTCATTATGGAGCAGCCTACGATTGTGAAAATATCTTTGCGCTCAAAAGGCGATTTTTCAGTACAAAAAATCGCGCAAAAGCATTTTCGAGGCGGCGGGCATCGCAATGCTTCAGGGGGAGCGTCTTTTCAAAGCTTACGCTCTACAGTAAGACGGTTTAAAGAATTACTACCTGCATATAAGGCAGAGTTAACAGCATAATTCATAGCTAATTATAAACAAATGCGCTACTACTTAACTATCATACCGATTATTATTTTACTGACTGTAACTGCTTGCGGACAGGAAGAAAAGTTTGAATATACGCCTAGTGGCTATCCTATCGTATTTCATATCAATGAGGAAGGTGCAAGTCCTAAACAAGGTGATTTTATTCATTTTCGGATGCACATTAGAAACCAAGATAGTATTGTTCATTCTACTCAGAAAAATCAAGTAGAAAAGAAAGACTATATCACCGCACCTTTTATTTTACATAAGACATTGCAAGGCAAAGCAGTTCCACAGATGGATGCTTTTAGTATCATGTCAGCCGGTGATAGTGTCACTTTGCATTATCGTTTAGATACCTTAGCACGCAAACCTGATAAATTTGAAAATTCTGATTACATGTACTATGACTTGGTGCTGGTAAATGTTTTATCAAGTGAAGAACATAGTACAAATGTTCAAGAAAAAGAACGCGAGCGCATCATTAAACGAAAAGCAGAACGAGCCAGAGAACCAGCAGTAGCACAATTGGTTAAAGAAACGGCTGCGGCGTACAAAACAGGAGAAATAAAGGATAAAATTACCACTTCTAAGTCGGGACTCAAATATATGATACTGCAAGAAGGAGAAGGGGATTATATCAGAGATGCCAATTATGTAAAAGCTCAATTTTATGGTGCTTTATTGGATGGTACGTCTTTTGAAAGTTCCTTTAAAATCGGGGATCCCGTTGAAATATTGATAGGAGAACGAAAGTTAATTCCAGGCTTAGAGGAGTTATTCAAATATACGAATGTGAACACTAGAGCCATTGCTTTTATTCCACCTAGTTTAGCATATGGAAAAGAAGGAAGTGGTCCTATTCCACCCGATTCGGAAATTGTATTTTATGTGGAAGTGGTAGGGATACGATAAGAGACTTGTTCAGCGACTAATCGCTTTAGAACCAACTATTTGTAGGTTTATAAAGATTTATTGTTGTATACTACTCTATTGCTTTGTAATGGCGGATATACAATTTTATGCTTATCTGTAAGCAAGATGACAATAAACCTTTGATAATCAAAGGTAAACAAGTCTAAATAGAAAGCTATTTTTTGGATTTTAAACACAATACATGACTTCTGAACAGATGAAGGAGTTGAAGAGCCGTCTCGACCTATTGCGGCGGTATCTTTGACGTGGATGAACGACTTTTACAAATTGAAGAAAAACAACAATTGACGCTCGACCCCAACTTTTGGAGTGACTCCAAGCAAGCCGAAGTAGTCATGAAAACCATTAAAAGCCATAAGCATTGGGTCAATAAGTTCCAAGCTGTGGAAACCATAGTGGAGGACGTAGAAGTATTGAATGAGTTTCAGAAAGAAGGCGAAGCCACAGAAGAAGAAGTAGATACACGCTACGAAGAAGCCATCAAAGCAGTAGATGATTTAGAGTTTCGCTCAACGCTTAATAAGCCTGAAGATGAACTCAATGCCATACTCGAAATTAATGCAGGCGCGGGCGGTACAGAGAGCTGCGATTGGTCGGAAATGCTATTGCGAATGTACATAATGTGGGGCGAAAAGAGTGGTTATAAACTATCCGAACTCCATCGAGTAGATGGAGATGTGGCAGGCATTAAGTCCGTGGTACTAGAGATAAAGGGGGACTTTGTGTATGGCTTACTAAAAGGCGAAAATGGCGTACACCGCTTAGTGCGCGTGAGTCCGTTCAATGCGCAAGGCAAACGCATGACTTCCTTCGCCTCGGTATTTGTGCATCCAATGGTAGATGATAGTATCGAAGTGGAAATTAATACTGCCGATTTAGAATGGGATACCTTCCGTGCGAGTGGTGCGGGTGGGCAACATGTTAATAAAACTGAGTCCGCAGTGCGGGTACGACATTTGCCTACGGGCTTAGTAGCGGAGTGCCAGCAAGAACGCTCGCAGCATATGAACCGCGAAAAGGCATTGCAGTTACTCAAGTCACGCCTATACGAGCTTGAATTGAAGAAGCAACTCGCCGAAAAAGATAAAGTGGAAGCAGGCAAAATGAAGAATGAGTGGGGTTCGCAAATTCGCAGCTATGTACTAGATGATAGGCGCGTAAAAGACCATCGCACCAATCATCAGACCAGCCGTACCGATGCGGTACTAGATGGCGAAATTGATGATTTTTTGAAAGCCTTTCTGATGAATGAAGGCGTAAAATAGGTCGTGGCAATCAGGCTATTTACTCAATGAGTG
>JAHDCQ010000456.1 GCA_020629845.1 Saprospiraceae bacterium
TAATAGGGGCGATGCATAGCGTGTTGCCCTTATTTTTTGCCTAGTTTATTGTCTACAAAACGATACCATTTGGAATGGTATTTCCAGAGATAAAAATAAGGTACTTGTTTCGCACCAAACTGCACTCGCAAACTTTCTAAACGCTGAATAATACTCCCCTCGAAATCAAAACAATTCAAACCCAATACCTCTCGCGTATATTTTATAGCTTCCCAAAGCAAAAAAATGCCCGAACCACTCTTCCGCAAGTCAGGATGGTCGCCTGAGAAAAGGTAGTAGGCACATTGCTTATCCCAGACTAAATAAGCTGCCGAATGAATTTGTCCAGCCACGTCGCGGGCGCAAAATATTTGTCGGGCTTTATGTTTTGCTAAGGCTGCATCTAGACGTAAAAATTGAGCTTCGCTATAAGGCATTTGCACACCCTGCCGCTGGAAACTCCAAGTATTGACAGTATAGAATTCTTCAGCAGAAAGCTTCAAATCTACAGCTAACAACTGCGCTGCTTTGCGGATATTACGTTTTATGCTTCTATTCGCATTTTGCTTAATCGCATCCAAGTCACTGAGGTCATCAAATTGATAAGTGTAGTAGGTAGTTTGTTGATAATCGTTCCAATAAAAAGGCAACCAATTCGTGATACTTGGATGAAAATTTTGTTTGAAACCATCTACTTTAGGAAGTTGTTGAATTAAGCGGTCGTAGAGGAGGTGTTGTTCCTTTAAGCTCCGATGCTTGGGGGCAAGATATGGTCCCATCGTTTTTACAAAGGGTGGCATGGTAATATATCGAAAACCTGCTCGTTGCTTCACAAAATAGGGCAGACTCGCTATCACTTCCTCTTGTTTGAGTACTAAGGCTACTTCCCAGATACCATCGTCGCAGCAAGCATCTAAGTACCAATCTTGTACCCAAAGTGGCAAATCATCAGCAATCGTACAAAAACGGCGATAACGTTCTTTATTTGTCATATTCTGTATTAAAGCTTACCGAATGATAAGTGGAATTTGTAGGTTTGCAGCCAAAACATTAAATACCACGAGGCACTTATCTAAATTCAATAGCAATGAAAGTAACGGAATACTTTGAAAAAGCCAAAGGAACAACTCTAATGTCTTTTGAGGTATTGCCTCCACTCAAGGGTGGAAGTATGCAAGCTATCTTTGATACGCTTGATCCTCTAATGGAGTTTAAGCCCCCCTTCATTGATGTAACTTATCATAGAGAAGATTTCGTATATAAGAAACGTACTAGTGGGTATTATGAAAAAACGGCTGTTCGAAAACGCCCAGGTACGATTGGGATTTGTGCATCCATTATGCACCGCTATGGCGTGGACGCTGTACCACATCTGATTTGTGGCGGCTTTACGAAGGAGGATACCGAAAATGCTCTTATTGACCTGAATTTTTTGAATATTAATAATGTGCTTGCTTTGCGTGGTGATGCTAGAAAATTTGAAGGCAAATTCATACCTGAACCAGAGGGGCATAATTACGCCATTGAGTTAGTGAAACAGGTGGCGGATATGAACAAAGGCAAATATCTAGATACTGGTATAGCAGAAGGTGCAAAATCCGACTTTTGCATTGGCATAGCAGGCTATCCTGAAAAGCACTTTGAGGCTCCTAATGTGGACTACGACTTAGTATGGACTAAAGCCAAAGTGGATGCAGGGGCAGACTACATCGTGACGCAAATGTTTTTCAACAATGATAAATATTTTGAATACGTAGACCGATGTCGGGCAGCAGGCATCAATGTGCCAATAGTGCCAGGGCTAAAGCCGATAACGAAAAAGTACCAATTGAATTCGTTGCCTCGCTTATTCTACATTGATTTACCTGAAATACTGGTTAAAGAGCTAGAAAAAGCAAGCAATGCCGAAGCGCGCCGACAAGTAGGTATTGAATGGAGCATACAGCAATCAAAAGAACTTAAAGCCAGCGGTGTGCCTTGCTTACATTACTATACTATGGGTGACTCGGATACAATACAGCAGATAGCAGAAGCGGTGTTATAACGAAAAAAGCCCTTAGCGCAATATGATACGCTAAAGGCTTCTTTTATTTGATTAAGCATGCGTTCTTATACGAGTGTGGTATGTCTGCTATAATTTAGTATGCTATCTACAGTTGTATTCGACGGGCGAAACTGTACTTTTGGCAAGCTCTGAAAGCTTTCCATCAAGCGTTCATACTCCTCATATAAATAAGAATTCTCACGAAGTGCCTCGTCAATAGCTAGTGTTTCAGAAGCATTTGTTTCGTGATAAATAAAACGGATTAAATCGTTTGTTGTAAAGTTTTCTTGCATAAGCACTGTTTTAATGAGTGTGAATTGGTGCGTGATGTTGCAATGTCTTTCTTCTTTTACCAAATGCCTACCTTATTGTACCACAATGATGAAGGGAGGTTGCATTTTAGTCTCAAAAAAGAAAGACAACTCAAAATGTAAAAATCACTATTAAAACAGTTGCCCTAATTGAATTATTGTACTAAGAAGCTGTTTTAAATGTGTATCCTAAAAGAGTAACAAGGCTGAACCCGCGCATAGGAAGAGTCTAATACAACTTTTGAACATGGATTGGTATAAGAACGCTAGTAAGCATCTGGAAATCCTAACAGAAACTGGATTCCTGAAAAAAGAACAGATTGGTAGGAGCAATTACTACATCAATCCACCACTTTGGGATTTATTTGTGGGATAATAATTGCGGACGTTTACCCAAAATCCGATTTTTTACCGTTATGCCTACTTTTCCTAGCTCACACCTCATGAACAAATCCACCGTAGGCGAACTATTTTACAAACAAGTCCTCAAGATTTATAATGGCAATTTTGGATAGAATGAAGTATATTTGTAGAAATGCGAACAATATGAACAAAGCGCTTTTAAGAAAAGAAAAACTCATACAGCAAATCAATAGTCTAGCAAATGAGCAAGTCTTAGCGCAAATCGAGGCTTTGTTAGCACGTACAACGGACAATACTGCTTTTCTACAACGCTATGTGAAACCTCCACGAAAGAAAACGGATATCGAATTGATGATACGAGAGCAAAATTATAAAGGTGTTAATAAAATAAAACTACGCCAAATCACGCAAAGCATTAATATTCCCCAAAGTACTGACGAATTACTCTTGATGTTATGAGATACCTTTTGGATACCAACATACTGCTGCTCTACTTGCGCGAAGATGCAAGTGTCCAAGCAATAGAGACCCAATATCGCATTCTTGAAGAAGAAAATCTTGCACTAATTTCTGTGGTAAGCAAGGGAGAATTACGCGCTTTGGCTCTAAAAAATCAATGGGGTAGCCGCCGAATAGCACAGCTTGAAGACTTTCTGAATCAGTTTTTTATTATTGACATCAATGCAGAAGACATCATTAATCGCTACGCGGAAATTGATGCTTATAGTCAGGGGAAATTAGCCAAAAGACCTAGTGAATTTAGCTCTCGAAATATGGGCAAAAACGATATGTGGATTGCCGCAACCGCCTCTATCGCAGAAGCCAAATTTATCACTACCGATAAAGACTTTCAGCATCTAGATAAGCA
>JAHDCQ010000056.1 GCA_020629845.1 Saprospiraceae bacterium
ACTTTTTCCATAATGCACTTTTCTTACTGTTCCTATTTGGGTTTACAATTGCTTGTGGTAGCATGCATAGAACACCTACCGATGTAGATAAGGAACGGATTTCTCTTGATTCGAAAGAAATTACCCCCAAAAATTATGAAACCACATCGAATTCTTGGGAACATATGCTGAATCGAGTATCGGGACTGATGATTGCTGGAACATATCCCAATTTCTCTATTAAAATTAGAGGTTCTTTTTCTATTTATGCAGATACAGAGCCTTTGTTTGTGGTAGATGGCACACCGCTTGCTGGTAACTTTAGTGCCTTAGCGCAGACAGTTAATGTTACGGATGTAAAATCTATTCGGGTACTAAGAGGCCCTGAAGCTTCGATGTATGGCACTAGAGGCGGAAATGGTGTAATTGTAGTCAAAACTAAGAAGGAATAGCGCATCACCAGAGGTGATGCACATCAGACTTAATGTATGTTTCATAAATGGTATTGATGCCTTCCCATTGCGCGCTGGTGAAATCGGGATAGTCATAAGCGGACAAGTTAGAATATACTTGTTCTACACGCGACGCACCTGGAATGACGGTGCTTACCGCATCGAAATTTAATATCCAGCGCAAGGCTAGGGGAGCGAGATTGGCTACACCAGGAAATAGCTGCTTGAGTTGTGTTACTGCTGCCAAGCCTTTCTCATAATGGATACCTGAAAAAGTTTCGCCTTTATCGAAGGCTTCACCATTGCGGTTGAAGTTGCGGTGGTCGTCTTTACCAAAAGCGGTGTTTGCGGAGTATTTTCCAGTCAATAAACCACTTGCTAAAGGTACTCGTGCTATAATGCCCACATTGCGCCTTTGTGCCTCTTTGAAAAATAGCTCCGAAGGGCGATGCCGAAACATATTGAAGATAATTTGTACCGTTGTTACATTCTCGTATTCGATGGCTTTTAGTGCTTCTTCCACTTTCTCTACACTAACACCCAAGTTCAGAATTTTGCCCTCTTCTTTCATCCGTTCGAAGGCTTCAAAAATCTCAGGACGATAATAGACTGCTGTTGGAGGACAGTGTAATTGGATTAAATCCAATACCTCCAAACCCGTATTTTTCAAGCTTGTTTCCACATATTCGCGGACTGCCTGAGGCGTATAGCTTTCGTTGATATGCGGATTGATAAATCTACCGCATTTGGTGGCTACATAGATGCGTTCGCTACGTTCTCGAACGACTTTGCCAACCGTCTTTTCACTCAAACGATTGGAGTAAACATCTGCCGTATCTATGAAATTGACTCCTTTATCTATTGCTTCATGTAGTATGCGTTCTGCATTGGCTGCATCGAATGGACTGCCCCATTTACCACCTACTTGCCAAGTGCCTAATGCGATTTCCGCTACTTCAAAGCCTGTTTTGCCTAGCTGTCTGTATTGCATGTTTTATAAATTGATAAATGGCACAATGATAGCCACCAAACCTGTGATTAAAATGATAAGCATAAACAAATTGTAGCGCGTGGCATAACTACTCAATAGATTAGCATCATAATATTGCTCTACATTGTTGTCTTCGTACATTTTCATTAAACCACTCAATAGACGTAGGCGCGTTTGTTTGCCTTTCAGTAAGCCGATTTCAGAGACTACATTTACGGCTATCGTCAAGCCCACGAAAACAAACATCGTAATCAAATTTGTGCCTCTACTCGATGAAATCATCGAATTGATAAATAGTGTAATGAAGTTCAGCACCATTGCGCTAAGTACAAAGATTCTATCGGTCTGTGTATTGCTTTTTAGTTCTGCGAGGATGTGGGAATGTACTTTTTCAATCATAATTTATTGTTTCTAAACTACTTGGATGATTAATCTCAATAATTGGAAAATAGGAATCAATCGCCCCTTGCTCATATAATTTGCTCAATCGAGGCACTTCTTCCCATTGATAGAGCGATGTTGAATTTATGGCTGGCATCCAAGCGTGTTGCTCTGCATATTGTATCGAAGCTGCCACCTCTTCATAGGTTGCATAGTGGGTATGGACGTGCGTATGTCTATTAATGCATTCTATAGCACGAAAATTGGATAATTCCATACCTAGTTTCCATCCACAAGTTGCTATTACGCCTTGCCTTGCCAAGGCTCTTATACTAGCCCTATATACAGGCAAACCTATATTATCTATAAAAATAGAAGCCATTTTGCCTGCTGTTAGTTCATATATTTTCTTTAAAAATAAGCGTTCATCTTTTTGATATTGTTCTCGAAATGCTTGATCTTTAAAATATTTCTTAGGATTAAAATTTAAATTTAAAAACTCCTTTCGGTTTAGTGGTGTAATGCCTTCCTGCTTAATTTGATGTAGTCGACTTTCATTAGAACTAATCATAATGGTTTGAAAACCTTCGTGTTGAGCAAGCTGTAGTTCCGCTAAACTTACGCCTCCGCCCCAAGCACAAACAAAATGTTCGCGCGTTGCTGCTTTTTCCATTTGGGCTTTCCAACACTTAAAGGCCACTTGCCAATTTGACCAAGCAGAAACATAGCGCGCACAAAATGCAGCCCATTGCGGCAGCGAAAATTGGGTGTTTTTAGGCAATGGAATCATATTGTGTTTCTTTGCTTTACTAACTTTAGCCAATGCTCCAAAAGACTTAGGCGCATCGTAGCCAAATACTGTTTCTGGATATCCGTAGGCATCCACTTTTACGCCGCCATAGCCTAAACAAATATCTCCAACTTGTAGGTTTGTCACATCCTTACCAACCGCTAGTATTTTAGAAACACAAGCATTGCCAATGATTATAAACTCTTCTTGACGTTGTTGGCAAATATCTACAGGTTGGCGTTGAATAGCGTGTTGCAAATTGGCTTCCCAGCAAGCATAAATCGGTGCAAATAAAATATCATCTGGTTCTAGTAGTTGCACTTCCACTTCTCTTTCTATCAATTCGGCAGGCGTTTTTAGCCCTTGTCCATGCTCAATTGTCCAAGCTTTTGTTTTCATTTTAGCAGATATAGTGTTTTAAAATACTTGGTTTAGTTTAGGTGTAATGAAACTCAAGCTATGAAAGATGTTAGTATAAACAAAATTAAATTTTTATTTTTTTTAGAAACTTGGTGATTTTATTTGTATATTTGGGTCATAGCTAATCAAAACCATATGTTTTTTCTGATTTATTATGAAGGTCTTAAATTTTAATGAAAACAAATTTTTAGTATAAGTAATTCGATTTTTGAAAAGCTCATTAAATTAAATATCCATTTCTATATTGTTTTTGATTGACCAAATGAATGAAAACAAACTCTTCTTTTTCAACATGCGTCGCTAGTGGTCAAATTCATCACTTAAATGAGTGTTTATAAACTCAACCACTAGGTTTTTTTTAGACATTATTACTTTTATTGGTAGGTCTTGCATCTCTTATGCATTTCTGCGTGCTTTATGTAGTAGAGTATAAGCATGATGTGCTATGTCCAATAAAACATCACTTATAAATTCAAAATTATTATGGCTAGTCCGAAGCATCACCAAAGCGACCGGTATCGCACAGCTATAGCTATGACTATAGCACGTGCTTGGAAAAGTGAAAAATTTAGAAAGCAGCTTTTAGAAAACCCTAAAGCCGTAGTAGAAGAAACGGGGCTTTCTTTTCCTAAAGGCGTACAATTTAAGGTGTATCAAAGTACAGACAAAATCACCTACATAAATCTAGTGCGAGACCTCAATATCGTCAAGAGGGATCAAGGGGTTTTATTGCAGGTACTGAACAATGTGCTTCCAATAAAGGAGGGACATGAAGTGCGCATCGTTCAAAGCAGCGAATCGGTACGAAATTTAGTAATCCCACATCTCCCAGACCATGTGGATGCGCAACAAATGCCAGAGGCAGATTTATTGGCAGTAGCTACTGCTCAAAGCTCAACGGCTACTGCAACGGAGACTGTAGCAGTAACGCAAGGGGTAACGGTTCAGACAGGAGCTGAAGCTACAACTGTTGCTACTACAGCCGAAGTGGTAGCTGAAGCGGTAGCCGTAGCGACCTAAAAAATCGCTTATAGGTAGTCTGATACACTCGTAGTACTAAGGTAGAAAGAGAGCCACTACCTTAGTACTCTACTCTTTATCTGTTTCCTTAATATTGAAGAATGGTACAAAAACAAGTCCCTCCAATTCAAAGCATACTTGGTGATTTATCCGAAGTATCTACAGAGTATATTAAGCAAATTTCTAATATTAAGCGCGTATTAGAACGCTGGGTAGCTGACCCTAAGTTTGCTAGTGCATTCGAAGAGCATCCCGAAGTAGCATTAGCCACGCTCGGATTAGATGTACAGGCAGAAGAAATTTTACCCCTTTTGATACCAGAAGAGGCCAAACTGGTGAATAAAGCACTAAAAACGGGAGACATGAGTCAGTTTCCCCTTTCTACCTTGCGGTATCGTGCATTTTCATTGGAAAAGCTAAATCATCGAAAGAGTATTAAAAAGGGTGGAGCTTTTACTAATCCCAACTTGGCAAAATGGCGTAAGCGGCAAATTAATCGTTGTGCCACCGAATTAGGCATGACTAAGGCAGAGGCGATTGTCCATGCACCTTTGTCTATTGAAATTTCTAAGGGGTGTACTGTAGGTTGCTGGTTTTGTGGTGTTCAAGCTCCAAAATTTGACCATAACTGGCCTTATACAGCAGAAAATGCAGCTCTTTGGAAAGATATGTTAGTCCGCTTAAAGCAACAATTGGGGGATTGCATAGAACATGGCTTTATTTATTGGGCTACCGACCCGCTCGATAATCCTGATTATGAAAAATTTATCCATGATTTTTGGAAAATAACAGGGACTTGCCCACAAACTACCACCGCTTTAGGGGTAAAGGATGTAGAGCGTACCCGTCGCCTACTTGATTTTACCCGTACTTTAGATGAGCATGTTGATCGCTTTTCTGTACTATCTCTACGAATGTTGCAAAAGATACATGATTCTTTCACGCCCGAAGAATTAATACGAGTAGAGTGTATTCCACAAAATAGGGAAGCAAAGGATCGCTATTTAAAATCAATGTCTGGGCGAGCGCGGAAGTATAAAGAAAAAAAGGCCGCAGAACTGACAGATGGCAACCAAGGAGATACCATTGCCTGTGTATCTGGCTTTTTGCTGAATATGATTGATAAAAATGTAAAATTAATCACGCCTTGCCAAACTACGGATAAGTGGCCATTAGGCTATTGGGTTTTAGCAGAAGCTAGTTTTGAAAGCCCTGCTCATTTAGAGCGTATTATAGACGATATGATTCAAAATCATATTAAGGTAGAATTAGAATTAGATGATGTTGTAAAACTTAGAAAGGACTTGACATGGGAAGTGAAAGGAGACAAATTTCTATTAAAATCGAAGCATTTAAGCATTTCTTACCCATTCCATAAGCATCCTAGCTCCTTGATGCAACTACTGCAAGAAGGCTATACACAGATGGAAATAGCAGCGATTAGGGCGCGACAAGATGATGTCCCAATGGAGGAGACCTTCTTCTTATTGAATGAACTCTTTTTAAATGGCTTTATAGATGAAGAGCCAACACCTGCTGGGGCATTAGCTTATGAACTTCCTCTAGTAGAAGCAGCAGTAGTCTAATAGAAATCGTCCAAGAACGATAGAAATTATAGCAAAAATAATAATATGCTAAAGAAGAAATACGACGTTTGCTTAGTGTCCATGCCTTATGTTAGTGTTACGCGCCCATCCATCGCGCTAGGTATTTTAAAGTCTATTCTAACCAAAGCTGGTCTGCGAGTAAAGATTATTCCTGCTAATGTTTTATTTGCGGAGCAGATAGGCCTGCACAAATTTATGACTATATCGCATCAAGCTCCTATGTCTTTGATGCTAGGGGAATGGAGTTTTTCTCATCTCGCATTTCCAGATAAAAGGCAAACAGACGAGCAATATTTAGCGCAAACAAGCAAAGTAGCGAATAAGTATATGTCTTCTTATCAGGATGAAGATGGACAAGAGTGGTTTAAGAATGATATGCTTCAAGTGCAGGAAGAGGCGAAAATTTTTGTGGATAAACTCGCGGAACAGATTGTACAAACTGGAGCAAAAATAGTAGGTTGTACCTCTACCTTTGAGCAACATGTTCCTTCTTTAGCCTTGCTGAGAAAGTTAAAAGAAATATCACCTGATTTTATCACCATGATGGGTGGGGCAAATTGCGAATCCGATATGGGACAAGCTACGCATCGCAATTTTCCCTGGGTTGATTATGTAGTGTCAGGCGAAGCAGATGGTATTATTGCAGAGTTGTGTTACAATATTTTAGCAATGGGTACAGCCGTTCCGCTTGAGCAACTTCCCAAAGGAATACTTGGCCCAGTACACCGAAAGGCACCTCCACTAAGCGTGCCAAGAATAAAGTTTAATGATTTAGATACGATTCCAACCCCTGACTATAAAGACTATTTCTCGACCCTAGAGCAAAGTCCCTTAAAACAATATATTAATCCAGGACTTCCTTTAGAAACCTCTCGTGGGTGTTGGTGGGGAGCTATTCATCATTGCACCTTTTGTGGTTTAAATGGCAATGGAATGGGCTTTCGTTCTAAATCGCCTGAGAGGGTAGAAGCTGAAATTGAAGACTTAGAAAAACAATACGATATATCCAAATTTGAAGTGGTTGATAATATACTCGATATGAGTTATTTCAACTCCTTATTACCAGCACTCACTAAGTCACCTAAACAACGTACCTTATTTTATGAAGTAAAGTCGAACCTGAGTAAAAAACGAATTCATCAATTGAAAGAAGCTGGAATCATCTGGGTGCAGCCTGGTATCGAAAGCTTGCACAGTGAAGTGCTTGAACTCATGGACAAAGGTGTAAAAGGGTGGCAAAATGTCCAATTATTGAAATGGTGTCGGGAGATTGGTGTGCGGCTTTCTTGGTCGGTGCTTTGCAATTTTCCAGGGGAGGAAGAAGCATGGTATCAAAAAATAGTAGATTCTGTACCATTTTTAGAGCATTTGCAACCACCTAATGGTTTGGTGCCATTACGCTACGACCGATTTAGTGTTTATCATACCAAAGCAAAAGAATTAGGGCTTCAATTGACTCCTTTTCCTGCTATGTTTCACGTCTATGATTTACCTTTTTCAGAATTGAATGATTTGGCCTACTTCTTTTTAGAAAAAGATGAACGATCCAATGCCATTGATATTAAAAATCGAAAAACGTCAAAAAAAGTAGTCTACCAAACATATGCTCAAAAAATTAAGCAATGGAAAACGAACTTCTGGAAAGGTATCACACCTATTTTAAGTATGGAAGATCGGGGAGAGAAGCTGTATATATTGGACTCTCGCTCTTGCTCCAAAAAAATGATGAATACCTTAACTGGTTTAAAGCGAGCTGTATTACTCATTGCAGATAGAGGAATTGCTCCGAGTCGCCTGAGCCAAGTATTGGGAAAAGAGTTTGGTCTTGCACCCAGTCCTATGGAGCTAGAGGAGTCCATTGCAAGCTTAAAAGATTTCGGATATTTATTAGAAATAGATGGTCGCTTATTGAATTTAGCTGTTCAAGGCGATATGCCAAGCTTACCCCAATCAGAAGATTTTCCTGGAGGATATGTCGAAAAGTTTCCACCACCAGCTAGAAAAGCTCCCCAAAGCAAAAAGGAATTAGTCGCTGATACGCTTATAGCCAAAGATTTACAAGCCACTTTTAAAACACCTCTTCAGCTAGATTGTGGTAAAATGCTGCCTGAGTTTAGTTTGAACTATCAGGTATATGGCACATTAAATGAGAAGCGAGACAATGCGATTTTAGTCTTTCATTCCTTTACAAAAAATGCTCATTTAGCTGGAAAATACGCAGCCGATGCACCATCGAAAGAGCTTGGGTGGTGGGATAAAATGGTAGGGCCAGGCAAAACATTGGACACCAATAAGTATTTTGTAATCGGCTCCAATGTTTTAGGTGGTTCTAGTGGCTCGACTAGTCCAGCTTCTATCAATCCTGCTACTGGAGTGCCTTATGCAATGGATTTTCCTATACTTACAGTTGGGGACATGGTGCAAGCTCAAAAGCATTTAGTAGAATATCTTGGTATCCAAAAATTAGGGGCTATTGTTGGCGGCTGTTTTGGCGGACAGCAGGCTTTGGAATGGATTATTCGCTATCCTAAAATGGTAAATAGTGCCATTGTGATTGCAGCTACGCCTACCACTTCTGCGCATACGCTTGCTATTTCAAAAGTGATGCGCCATTTAATTTATACCGACCCGAATTGGAATAATGGTAATTATTATGGAAAAAAAGCCCCTTCCAAAGGACTATCACAAAGTATTTTGGCGGCCTTACCCATTTGGATGAGTAGGGATGCTATGGGGGCAAGATTCGGGAGAAAACGATTGCAGAATGACAAAAAACATTTCACCTTGGAAAGCGATTTTGTGATAGAAAAATTCATTGATGAAATGGGCGAAAAGGCACGAAAAGAATTTGATGCCAACAGTTTAATTTATTTAGCCAGAGCAGTCGAATACTTTGACCTTCCATATTATTATGGGAATTTGGAAAATGCATTTAAAGATGTAGCATGTCCTGTCCTTTTCATGAGCTATACGACTGATTGGCGGTATCCTTCTAAAGAAGTAAATGAACTTCATGAAGCTTTAGTCCGATTAGGAAAGCCATCAGAGCACTTAATATTTGACCATCCGCTCGGACACGGAGCCTTTATGTATGCTCCTTCTGATTGTATACAGCCGATGCATGATTTTTTAACTAGAGAAATTATACAAAAAACAGCCGTTTGTACTATGGAGCCAGCAGAGGCAATGGTATAGGCATTAATTTTACACAGATACGGAAGGGCCTTCCTCCATCATAGTTTATCGTTTGTAACGGCTCTATACAAGGCGATAAAAATAAGGACAAGCACTGTTGCCACGCCCAAAATAATTTTGAGCCAGTAATATTTGGGGGGCTTTAGGGCTACTTCTATCGCCTCGGTGAAGCGATTTTCTCCATTATCTGCAATTATATGGAACGTATAGCTTGTTTCTTTGCTCACTTTGTGGGGCTTGAATAGAATGCTTATTTGTTTTTTTTCTCTAGGCTGTAGTCTTATGCTCGTTTCAGAGCGGAGGCTTAGTTCAAATGGTACATCTTTTCTATCTAAACTTAAGGTGTACTCAAGGCTATCTAATGTACCCCTACTTTGGATGGTGAATAGTTCTTCTTGTAGGGTGTTGGAATGTAGCGTGATGTGTCTTGGATAGATGTATACATTGGCTAATGCCACTTGTAGACCTATAGAAAATAGCAATATGAGGAAGCTTTGTTGCTTCATTTTATTTGTTTTACAAATGGACATATTGAGGATTTGAAGAAATATGTTCTCTATGCAGCTTTCCAAGCAATGAATTGATGGGCTGAATTCTATTACAAAATAGCTTTAGCCCACCAATTTATTCACACGATAAGCCTACTGCTGAAAGGCATAGCGTACAATATTTGCTCCCATTTTCAAGGCTTTCAGGCGCAATTCTTGCGGATCGTTATGCACTTCTTGATCTTCCCAGCCATCGCCCAAATCGCACTCATAGGAATAGAAGCATACAACACGTCCTTCCCATACTAAACCGAAACCTTGTGCAGATTTATCGTCGTGCTTATGGATTTTAGGCAAGCCATTTTTAAATTCAAATTTCTGCTTATAAATCGGGTGTTCAAAGGGCAATTCAATGAATTCTAGTTCAGGAAATACCTTTTTCATCGCTGTCCGTACGAAAGGATCCATACCAAAATTATCGTCAATATGTAGAAAGCCACCGCCCAATAAGTAATAGCGTAAATTCTCCGCTTCGGCATCTGAGAATACGACATTGCCATGTCCCGTCATGTGCAAGAATGGATAATTAAATAATTCCGCACTGCCTACTTCTACCGTCGCATAATCCTTCTCAAAAGTAGTGCCTAAGTTTTCATTACAAAAGCGCGCAAGGTTGGGCAAAGCCGTTGGGTTAGAATACCAATCGCCGCCACCGCTATATTTCAGTAAGGCAAGTTGAAGTCCTTTGTTGTTGTCTGATGTAAAGCTGCATAGTGCGAACAAAGCTGCTAGAAAGACGATACGATACTTCGTCATATTTCACTTTTTTGATTGAGTAGATTTAGAATATTGCAAGCGGTAATGCCTGCCGTTTCAGTGCGAAGGCGATGCGTGCCTAAACTCACAGGCTGAAAGCCTAATTGTGTAGCCATTTCAATTTCCTCTGTAGAAAAATCTCCTTCTGGCCCAATAAGAATCAAAACGTTTGTAGCCGTACGGTAGTTGTCCCACAAATTCGCTTTTTTTGAATCATCACAATGGGCAATATAGCGAACTAAATTAGGCGTTTCTTCTTGATTATCAAGTAGAAAGTCCTTTAGTTTACGGGCTTCGTTGAGCTTTGGGAGATAGGTTCGTAAGGATTGTTTCATCGCGCTGACGGCAATTTTTTCTAATCTATCTAGCCGTAAGCGGGTTCGTTCAGACTGCTGACAAATGATAGGCGTGATTTCATTCACTCCGATTTCTGTTGCTTTTTCTACAAACCACTCCATCCGCGATATATTTTTGGTGGGTGCAATGGCTATATGAAGATGAAAGCTACGTTCAGGAGGTTGTTTTTTTTGCTCTACAATTTGTAAAGTGCCCTTTCGTTTGCTCAGTTTAGTGAGTTTGCCTACATAGCGAGTCCCTTTGCCATCAATAAAGTGAATGCTATCACCTATTTTTTTTCGCAACACCCGAAAATGCTTCGCTTCTTCTTCGCCTATGTGTGCCGTATCTGCTTGAATATCTGTAATGAAAAAGATTTGCATGGATTAGATTTGTCAGGTAAAATGATAAATTTGTTATTTCACCTTTCTGATACAAAATAAGCAACTAAATTTGCGCCATGCAAGCAACAATACAAGAAATCGCTGATTTAGTGGAAGGAATAGTGGAAGGCGATGCGACTACTATTATCAATCGCCCCAGCAAAATTGAGGAAGGCGGCGCAGGAAGCATTACATTTTTAGGCAACTCGAAATACGAACTTTATGCCTATACCACTACTGCTTCTGCCATGTTGGTTCCCAAAGATTTCCAGCCTACGCGCCCCATTATTCCCACTTTGATTTATGTGGAAGATGTATATTCTAGTATAGGGATATTATTAGAGCGTTTTGGACAGCAAAATGCTCCTTTTATAGGCATTTCTGAGCAGGCTATTGTAGATAAATCCGCAAAAATAGGAACTGGCACGGCTATGGAAGCCTTAGCCATAGTGAAAGCAAATGTCAGTATTGGACAAAATTGCCAGATTTACGCGCATACCTATATAGGTGCAAATGTGCGAATTGGCGATAATTGCATTATTTATCCAGGAGTTAAAATTTATCATGATTGTGTAATAGGTAATGATTGCGTCATTCATGCCAACACGGTTATAGGAGCAGATGGTTTTGGCTTTGCGCCACAAGAGGATGGTAGTTTTCAAAAAGTAGCACAAATCGGGAATGTAGTGATTGAAGATGAGGTAGAAATAGGGGCAAATACAGCGATTGATAGAGCTACAATGGGTTCAACGATTATTCGACGGGGCGTGAAATTGGATAACCTCATCCAAATCGGGCATAATGTAGAGATAGGCGAAAATACGGTGATAGCTGCACAGACAGGTGTAGCGGGTAGTACGAAAATTGGCAAAAATTGTATGATTGGCGGGCAAGTTGGTTTTGTCGGACATCTAAAAATAGCCGATGGTACAAAAATACAAGCGCAAAGTGGTATCGCTTCGCATGTGAAGCAGCCCAATACCGCGCTTTTTGGCTATCCCGCTTTTGGCTACCGTGATTTTATGAAATCCCATGCAGTTTTTAAGCAATTGCCTGAACTCCGCAAGCGTATCCAACAACTAGAAAAACAATTGAAACAGGATGGATAAACTCGACGAAGGAGGGATTCTTAAGCCCAAAAGGTATCTTATAATGCCTCCTTCATCGTATTCACTAAGCCATTGCTCCCTGAATGGCAGCAATACCTGGCAATTCTTTACCTTCCAAAAACTCCAACATCGCGCCACCGCCCGTAGATACAAAGCTCACTTTGTCGCCTAAGCCCATTTGTTTTACAGCGGCTACCGAGTCGCCACCACCTACTAGGGAGAATGCGCCTTGTGCAGTAGAAGCCGCCACCGCTTCTGCGATAGATTTTGTGCCAGTAGCAAAGTTTTCAAATTCAAAAACGCCCATTGGCCCATTCCAAAGAATGGTTTTAGAATCCAAAATAACCTTTTTGAAGGTATCAATACTTTCTGGGCCAATATCTAAGCCCATCCAACCATCAGGAATATTATTGGTAGCTGCGAATTTGCTGTTGGCATCATTCGCAAAAGTATCCGCGATTTTATTATCGGTCGGGAGATAAATATTTACGCCTTTTGCTTTCGCTTTTTTCAATAAATCGAGAGCCAAGTCCAGTTTATCCTCTTCGCAAAGCGAATTTCCGATTTTGCCACCTTGTGCTTTGGCAAACGTATAGGCCATACCGCCACCAATAATTAGATTATTCACTCTGTCCAATAAGCTTTCTAGTAAAAGCAATTTATCCGACACCTTTGCGCCTCCCGTAATTGCTGTAATTGGTCGGTCTTCACTATGCAAGGCACGCGTCGCATTTTTGATTTCATTTTCCATCAAAAAACCAAAAGCACGATTTTCAGGCGCGAAATAATTGGCTACAGTAGTGGTAGAAGCATGTGCGCGATGTGCTGTTCCGAACGCATCGTTGATGTAAATATCGCCAAGCTTGGAAAGTTCCTTTGCAAAAGCTTCGTCGCCTTTCTTTTCACCTTTATGGAATCGGGTGTTTTCCAGCAAGAGTACTTCTCCTGCTTTGAGTGCTGCTACGTATTGTTCCGTTTCTTCGCCCGTAGTATGATCTGCAAATTTTACAATGCAATTCAGTACATTTGGCAAATAGCCTGCTACATGTCGGAGCGTAAATTTCCGCGTGTTTATCGTGCCATCCGCATTCAATTTCTTGAGTGGGCGACCTAAATGTGACATCAAAATTGCCGAGCCACCATTGTCCAAAATATGACGAATAGTTGGCAAGGCTGCTTGTATGCGTGTATCATCCGTGATATTGAAATCGGCATCTAAAGGCACATTGAAGTCTACACGAATGAGGGCTTTTTTACCCTTGAAATCTATATCTTTTATGTTCATTTTTTCTAGCTATGAAACGTTCAAAAAATAAATCCGACATTTCACAAATAAAAGCAAAGCGTAGCAGCTATAAAGAAGCGGAGTCTTACTTTTATTTGTGAAATCAAAAGAGGATTTAATTTTTGAACAATACTATGATATGTGAATGATGAGTGATGCGTATTTTTTGCGAAAGTACTAATTTCTATAAAAGAATTGGCTGCTAAAGGTTATTTAGCAGCCAATTAGTTAAGCATTTTAAGATACGTAATTTACGCTAAAGCAGATACACGCATAGCTAAATCTGCAAGTCGCGCAGAGTAACCTGCTTCATTATCATACCAACTTACCACTTTTATCATGTTGCCATTTACTGCCGTCATCAAGGAGTCGAAAATGGAAGAATGCTTATTACCGACAATATCCGAAGACACCAGCGGTGCAGTTGCATACTCTAATACGCCTTTCATTGGTCCATCTGCCATTTCTTTGAACTTGGCATTGATTTCTTCTACCGTCGGTACTTTTTCTACTACGCAGTTCACTTCAATTAAAGAACCCGTGATAACCGGCACACGCACGGCAATCGCGCTCAATTTGCCTGCTATGGCTGGCACCACTTTAGCGGTTGCACTAGCTGCACCTGTAGTAGTTGGCACAATATTGAAAGCTGCTGCTCTTGCACGACGCAAATCGCGGTGTGGTGCATCTTGAATGCGCTGGTCAGCCGTATAAGCATGGGTAGTCGTCATAGAACCATACACCAAGCCCCAATTTTCTGTGATGATTTTCGCAACTGGCGAGAGGCAATTGGTAGTACAAGAAGCATTGGAGAATATGGCTTCTTTCGCGCTTAGTTCACCGTCATTTACACCCAATACGATGGTTTGCACATCGTCGCCTTTAGCAGGGGCAGAAATAATAACGCGCTTTGCACCAGCTTCTAAGTGCATACCCGCCTTTTCGCGGGTGCGGAAAATACCTGTACATTCTAGCACTACATCAACATCGAGTTTTCCCCAGGGCAATTTCGATGGGTCACGTTCCGAAGAAGCGGCAATTTCTGCGCCATTAATAATTAATTTATCGTCTGTATAATCAACCGTGCCATCAAATTGGCCATGGGCAGAATCGTATTTCAGTAAGTGGGCTAGGGTAGCGTTATCGGTGAGGTCGTTGATGGCTACAACTTCCACGCCATCCATATTTACGAGGTTTCTAAAAGTCAAACGGCCGATGCGGCCAAATCCATTGATAGCTATTCGCTTCGTCATCTTAATAAATGGTTTAATCTAGTGATTCCTTCTATCACTATTGTTTTAGATATATGGTATTCAAATTTTAAGCAGCAATATTAAGCAATTATGGAACTGTACTTTATATAAGTTTGTTTAATACTACGGTATATAAAGTAAGTAATTTATCAAGCCTGTTATCTTAATAAAACACTTCTTTTAAGAAAAGTTTGAGCAGATACTTTTTCTTTTTAAAGAAAGAACCTATATTTGCAGCCCACTTAAAAGAAAAGTGGTTTTTATTTGAAGTTTGGCCCATTCGTCTAGTGGTTAGGACGCCAGGTTTTCATCCTGGAAACAGGGGTTCAATTCCCCTATGGGCTACTTTTTGTAATAAACAATAATATTTATTTAAATTATTAATTGTTTATTATCCATTATTAATTCATTCTGGCCCATTCGTCTAGTGGTTAGGACGCCAGGTTTTCATCCTGGAAACAGGGGTTCAATTCCCCTATGGGCTACTTTCCTTTCTAATACGATTTCCATATAATTTTATGCCATCCAATTTTGTAACAAAAGCTTCGCTTTAGTAGTATTCTTATTTATATTTCCAACTCGAATTTTATAAAACGTATTTAGGGATAACTAGACCTAAAGCTACAAAGAAGCTACACATGTTTTCAGCACAGGATTTGCTACAATTCCAGCAGAAAGGGATTGAACTTGAAACAATTAACCAGCAATTGACCTACTTCAAGCAAGGTTTTCCATTTACAAAAGTGATAAAAGCAGCTACGATTGGCGATGGCATTCTGCGAATTGATGTAGAGGAACAGAAGAAATTAGTTGCAGATTATGAACGTGCTTGTCAGGCATCGCGTATATGTAAGTTTGTACCAGCGTCAGGTGCGGCGAGTCGTATGTTTAAAGCCGTTTTTGCTTTTGTAGATGCAGCAGAAGGAAAATCTAATCAAGCGACTTTACTCGAAGATCACTCGGCTATAAAGACACTCCTTGCACAGCTAAAGGACTTTGCGTTTTATGAGGATTTGGAAAAATCTGCCCAAAATGCAGGCACTAGCATAGACAATTTGATGGCTAAAGAGGATTACGCCACAATTTTAAAACTCTTATTAACCGATTTGGGCTTAAATTATGGAAAATTGCCAAAAGGCTTACTGAAATTCCATGATTACACAAATGAATCGCGTACACCAGTAGAAGAACATTTAGTAGAAGGCGCGAATTATTGCAAGAATGCAAATGGCACAATTCATCTGCATTTTACGGTATCCAAAGAGCATCAAGCTGGTTTTGAGGCATTAATAGGCAAAGAAATCGAGGAATATGAGCGAAATTTCGCAGCAAAATATTTCATAGAATTTTCACAGCAACAACCCTACACGGATACGATGGCAGTTGATTTGGAAAACCAGCCTTTTCGAGAAGCGGATGACAGTATTCTATTTCGACCAGGAGGGCATGGCGCGCTTATCGAAAACCTGAATGCTATAGATGCAGATTTAGTATTCATCAAAAATATAGACAATGTAGTGCCTGATCGCATGAAGGCAGATACCTACCAGTTCAAGAAAGTGATAGGTGGCGTATTAGTGCAAATGCAAGCTAAAATTTTTGGGTATTTAGAAAAATTGGATGCTTCTAATTTGGATACTGCTGCTACATTTTTGGAGCAAACATTAAATACTGTTCCTCCTGCTGATTATGCCAATTGGAATATTGAACAACGTTTGGAGTATGTCCGTACAAAGCTCAATCGCCCTGCCCGTGTATGTGGCATGGTGAAAAATGAGGGCGAGCCAGGCGGAGGTCCATTTTGGGCAGAAAACCCTGATGGTACTATTTCGCTGCATATTGTGGAAAGCGCGCAGATAGATAAGGATAATACGGAACAAGTAGCTTTGCTAAAATCATCCTCGCATTTCAATCCTGTGGATTTGGTTTGCTCTATGAAAGACTATAAAGGCGAGAAATTTGACTTAACGGAGTACGTCAATACACAGCAAGGCTTCATTGCGCTAAAATCGAAAAATGGACGTGAACTAAAAGCCCTCGAATTGCCTGGACTTTGGAATGGTAGCATGGCAGATTGGAATACACTTTTTGTGGAAGTGCCAATAAGTACCTTCAATCCTGTGAAGACGGTGAATGATTTATTACGCCCTGCTCATCAAGGAAATTAATAAATGTATAATATATTGATAGTCAAAATTATATATAAAATGTTTTTCATGTAAAAATATATATATAATTGATTATCAATGATTAATAAAAGAATACAAGCCGTTTTGATAGATTTATATATTAAAAAAATAAATTTTTTCGGAAAAAAACTTATCTGATTGTAACATATAATAAAAAAATAAGTATATAATTGTAGCAGATAACGGCTTTAAGTTTCAAAACTAGTGAGAGTGATTGAGGCAATTTCCATTGGAGATTGCCTTTTTTTGTGCCAGTTATTTATTTAAATGCCACACAGTATTTATTTCTTGCTTGCTCCCTAAGATACTATTTCGAGATAGGTCGTTTCTCAAAAGTCCAATAATTTCTTCTGCGGAATGTCACACTTTCCTTTTTTCGTCCTTATACTTATGTCTTTGCTTCAAAGACTATTTCCTTAACTTTTCACCTGCCAAAAGGTGATGTCAAAATACTTTGTTTTATGAGAACTTCAATTCAGGCGATTTTTAGTGTGATTAGTTTTTGTTTCGTATTCGCTTGCTTTACGTCTTGTGAAAAAGCAGCACCAATAGTAGAGGAAGCCTTCAATCTGGAAAGCTATTTCTACACGATTGCCAATGAGGATATTAATGGCGATATACTCTGGGAAAAGGCTAAATACATAGAAGTGGAGCGTAAGTTATATGCCTTTGTTCCAGTAGCTGAATCCAATGCCTTAGATGCTATTATCACGATTGATTTTCAGCCCACAGGCAAAAAATACATTCTACATCAGAAGGAGCAGCTTACGAATCGAGTATTCAATACCAAAAAATGGGAGACTTATTTTTCAGCTTGGGATAAGGAACTATTTGATAATGTGGATGCACTTGGAGCGTCTTTTATTCCTGCGCCAGCCAGCATACTTACTCTTCTAAATGCTTCTTCAGAAATGGAGTCTCGTAATGCTTGTCCCAAAGTATTGGAATGTGTTTCAACACCTGATGGTACTAGCTGTGAATGGGTTGAGAGTGAATGTGTTATTCAAACTACAGGAGATGGAAGTGACCCTATCTATGCTTGGGATCCTGGATTACAAGAAGAACAATATTTTTACGAAACAGTAGAGGAAGACTGTGTAATTACGACTTACGTTCCAACAGGTGATGGTACAATAACAGGGCATGAATACCAAGTGGTCACTACCCCAGGCACTAGAACAGTCTGCGTAGCTATTGCAGAAAGTCAAACAGATAGTACTGTACGAGAATGTGATGGAGTGGCTTGTCATTAACTAGAAATAAAGCAATCATATGATACCAATCCACATCTAAAAGTTGCATTATTCTGGAGTGCTTTTGTCCTTAGACTTCGTTATTTTTTCATAGCCAGCCAAAAGGATGCCTAGAAAAAATGCCTTGTCTAAGAACAAAAATCACTATCCAGCTTAATACAACTTTTGGACATGGATTGGTATTATATATCAAAATTATGAAGGATTCTAGAGTCATTATTTACTTAATCTTAAGTGTTTGGTGTTGCTCCTGTACGGGGGCAGAGGAGCTTGCTAATGAACCCATTAGCATATCCATCTCCGCTTTCTCTCCCAATTTTGATATTAGCACATTAGTACATGATATTGAATATAACGTCTTAGAAGATACTACACATGCCTTTCATCGTATTGATAAAATAGTACAACATCAAGGACGATTTTATATCCTAGATAAGGAATTTTCGAAGCGACTTTATGTGTATGATACCCTCGGACAATTGCTTCACGTACATAGCAGATTTCCTGACGGTAGCTTATTTGAAGCCCCTAATGATTTCTCCATCAATGAGGTGGACAATTCCCTAACCATTTTTGAAGATAGTAGAAAAAGCTTGTTACATTATGCTAGTAATGGGGAGTTTTTAAGCGATGAAGCTATAGATTTTACCCCAAGAAATATCTGCTATCATCAGTCTAAGTTATTCAGCTATCTACTGACTACTAGAAAGCAAAATAATAGCGATTCAAATCCTAGTTTAGTAATTTTAGATACACAAAATAAAAGCGATAAGACTATACTTTCCATTAAGGATTATCCCTGGATAAGATATTATTACGCGAATCATTTTTCATCCAATCCGCAGCGTAAATTATTTGTACCAAAACTAAGTAATACGATTTATGAACTCGAACAAAATACTATTCGGGAAGCTTATCATTTAGATGTAGGTAATTCAGGATTTCCAGCTAATTTTTTGGATACCTTATCCATGCCAGCACAAGCTTCATTCTCGGAGACGATACAGCAGCATGATTATACGTTCTTTGCAGGTGGCTTGGTAGAGTCAGAGAGCCATATCTTCTTTCGAGTCAAAAAGCAAGGCAAGCTTTACTTCGTTTTTTATGATAAAAAATCGGGACAAACCATTGCATTTGATAGCATTACATTAGGAGATAAAACGCAAGAAATTGTAATATGGGGAATGCCCATCTTTGCGGTAGATGATAGAATGTTTACCTATGTACAAGCAGCCGATTTAATAACACTTCTTGAACAACGTACAAATTCAATAGATGAACCCACGCTTGAAAAACTGAAGCAACTTAATATGGACAGTAATCCAGTATTAATGAGTTATCGCCTGAAAAAAATCGAACCAAAAACGCCCAGTTTTTTGCATTAAATGGAACTCTCCTCGCGCTTTATTGTTATTTTACTTGTAATTTTACGTCATAAAGACCACCCAAGATTAAATTATCAAGATAGAATGAGGTATGACATATTTACAAAATATGTCATATCTGTATTCCTACAGAAAGAAGCGTGAAAATGCAATTCGAGCCGAGAGATTTATTTGAGAAGTTAGAATTTGACAAAGTTGTACAGTTACTAGAGCGAGAGTGCTTAGGCGAATTAGGCAAAGAGTATGTACGACAACTTCCAATAGAGACAGATAAGCGAAATATTATTCGTAAACTCAAGCAAGTCCATGAATACAAGCTGATGATGGAGGAAAGCGAGCAGTTCCCTGTACGCGCCTATCAGCCCATTAGCGAGGAGTTGCGAATGCTAGAAGTAGAAGGCTATGTGCTGCCCGAAGAAGGTTTGCAGCGCATCAATGTCATTCTGCGACAGATACATGATATTTTCGTGTTTTTTTATCTCGAAAAACAAAAGACCTATCCTACGCTTTACCGCATTGTCCGAGATTTTACCTTCGATAAGGAACTCATGCTGGCTATCGAGCAAGTGATTGATGAGGAAGGCAATATTCGTCCTGATGCTTCGCCTGCTTTGCAGAAAATCACGCGCATGATAGGCTCTAAGGAGCGCGAATTGGACAAGGTGTTTCGTGGAATTATAGGCGATTATCGCAAACGGGGCTGGCTGACGGATAATGTGGAAAGTTTCCGTAACGGGCGGCGCGTGTTGAGTGTGCCAGCCGAGCATAAGCGTAAAATTCGCGGTATTATCCATGATGAATCCACTACGGGAAAGACGGCTTTCATAGAGCCAGAGCGCGTAATTGACATCAATAATGACATCTTTGATTTAGTCACCGAACGCAAAAAAGAAATCTATCGCATCCTACGCGATTTGAGCGATACGCTGCGCCCCTATGTAGACCAAATCCGCGACTATGTGGGCTTGATAGTGCAGTTTGATGTCATACAAACTAAAGCGCGATTAGCCTATAACCTAAAAGCAGAAATGCCAAAAATCGTAGACCATCCGACGATTGGTATTGATATGGGCTATCATCCCTTGCTACTCCTAAAACACCGACAAGAAGGGGCAGAAACCGTGCCGTTCGATTTACGCTTTTTGGGCAATAATCGCATTTTGATGTTGAGTGGTCCAAATGCGGGAGGAAAGTCCGTGACAATGAAAGCGACAGGCTTGCTACAACTCATGGTGCAAGCGGGTATGCTCGTACCTGTGGATGAAACTTCGGAATTTGGCATTTTCAATAAATTCTTTGCGGACATCGGTGACCAGCAATCGCTGGAAGATGACTTAAGTACCTATAGTTCACGTCTGAAAAACATGCGTGTGTTCTTAGAAAATGCCGATGATAAAACGCTGATTCTGATAGATGAATTTGGCTCTGGTACCGACCCGAAAATTGGTGGTGCGATAGCGGAATCCATCCTAAATGAACTCCACGCAAAGGGCGTATATGGAGTCATCACGACGCACTATTCCAATCTGAAAATTTATGCTTTCAAGACGAAAGGCATTGTCAATGGCTCCATGCTATTTGATAAGGATAACCTTTCGCCCACCTACCAGCTAAAAGTAGGGCGACCAGGTAGTTCGTATGCTTTTGAGATTGCTCAAAAGAGTGGTTTGAGTGGTAGAATTCTGAAATACGCTAAGCACCGTACAGGCAAAAATGAAAAAGCGGTAGATCAACTTTTGGTAGACTTACAGCGCGAGAAACAAGAACTGGAAGAAAAACTCTTCCATGCCGAAGAACGTGCCAAAAAACTAGAACGCCTCATCAAAAATTACGAAGGTCTGCACCGCGATTTAGAATATAAGCGCAAAAAAGTCAAGCTGGATGCGAAGGAACAAGCCTTGCAACAAGCTGCACAAGAAAACAAGGAACTAGAACGCTTGATTCGAGAAATTCGGGAAGAAAAGAATCTTGAAAAAGCGAAGCAATTAGCCATACAAGTGCGCCAAGAACGCCAGTCCATACAGGAGGAAGTACAGGATTTAAAAGAAGAAATTTACTACAAACCTGCGCCTTCTTCTAAAAATACTAAACCCTTCGAGAAAGGCGATTGGGTGCGTATGAAAACGGGCGGTTCGAGTGGGCAAATTCTTTCGCTGGAAAAGAAAACAGCCACCGTGCAAATGGGTATGATGCGTATGACCATCAAGCTCCGCGACCTCGAACATGCGAGAGAACAATTGGACATTCGTTCTACTAAAAGTGTACAATCCGATACGATGACTACGGCAGCTACGAAATTCTTGAATAAGATTGATATTCGGGGCATGCGTGTAGAGGAAGCTTCTAAAACTATTGAAGAATTTGTAGATCGGGCATTGATGGCCAATGCAAATAGTTTGCATATTCTACATGGAAAAGGTACGGGGGTATTGCGCCAAATCGTGCATAAAAAACTCCGTGAATATGATGCGGTAGAAGAATTTAGCCACCCAGAAGCACAGAATGGTGGGGATGGGATTACTTTGGTA
>JAHDCQ010000457.1 GCA_020629845.1 Saprospiraceae bacterium
CGAACTTGGAGTCGCCCGTCCATCTGGCAAAAATTGTCAAAGAGCCATTTTTTTTGAAGGGCAAGGCAAAAAGTATGAGCATCCTCATTGACTGGTCATCATTTTTAACACTGCCATTCAGAAAAAGCAGCCAATAGCAACAGGAAATTATTTAGACTCGACTACTTAATTTCCAAAACCATATTCACACTCGTTAATAAAGCATTAAACTCCTTGAAAAACGTCCAATTTGCCAGCTATTTTTCTGCATTCCTAGTCTTTTCTCAAAATTTAAGTTTACTTTTGTTATCGAATCCAATTAAAAAGTATTGATTCTAATTGCTTATTGAATTACTAAAAGCTAAGTAGCCGAGTTTAAATAATTTCCTGTTGCTATTGAGTTGATTTTTTTGAAGGGCAAGGCAAAAATTATGAGCATCCTCCTTGGCTGGTCATCATTTTTAACGCTACCATTCAGAAAAAGCAGCCAATAGTAGCGGAAAATATTTAGACTCGACTACTTATGTATTTGTAAAGTATTGATTTACATTTTTTGTAGCTCCTAATTTTACAAAAAAAATAAAAAATAATAGACATGCAGCGTTTCAGATGATTTAAGGTAATAGGAATTAGCATGTCTGTAACCGAATCAGTATACATTGTAGTCATTCGTTCAAACAAACAGTAAACAATGAATAAATTTTATCTACTCCCACTCCTAGTGTTATTGTTAGTGAGCAATATCGCAACGGCACAATTGGAAAGCGGCACCATCGCTCCAAATTTTACAGCCACAGATGTTAATGGTAATACCTATGAATTGTATGAAGTATTAGCCGAAGGAAAAACTGTAGTATTGGATGTATTTGCTACTTGGTGTCCACCTTGCTGGAGCTACCACCAAGATCATGTACTAGAAGACCTTTATCAGCGACATGGCCCCAATGGAGACAATACCATGATGATATTTGGTATAGAAGCAGACAGTTCAACTAACATGGATGACCTGCAAGGAAATACATCTGAATCGCTAGGTAATTGGTTAAATGGAATATCGTATCCTATCATTGATGATGCTTCTATCGGCGACCTCTATAATATCGTTTATTTTCCAACTATTTACCACATTTGTGATAGTCGCCTAATTACAGAAACTGCACAGCAACCATTAGATGCCTTCGCAGACTTCAATGCAGAATGCCCAGAAGTGGGTGGCGAAAATAATATTGGCATATTGCAATATACTGGCTATCAAGGGACTATTTGTGGTACGGAGGTATTTGCGCCTGCTGTACAAATACAAAACTTAAGTGAGAGTGAGGTTACAAGCCTTGACCTTGCCCTTACTATAAATGGAGAACTAGCAGAAGAAATCAATTGGACACCAGAAACACCGCTTGCTGTTTTTGATTTCACTACGATTGAATTTGGCGAAATCACAACGGCTGGCGATACAGAGCTACAAGTAGATATTGTGCAAGTAAATGGTAATGCAGTAACAGGCTTGCCGAATGGAACTATCAATGTAAGCCTATCACAAGCAGCTATTCAAACGCAAGTGATTTATCTAGAAATCCAAACGGATGATTATGCCTACGAAAACTACTGGGAACTCACGAACGAAGCTGGTGATGTACTAGCAAGCGGTGGAAACCCAAGAGTAGGTACAGGTGGACGGCAAGTAGCTACAGAAAATGATGAAGGTGCCTACGCCAACAATTCATTAATAGTGGAAGAACTAGAAATACCAGATGGCTGTTTCTTCTTCACGATGTACGATGATTATGCCGATGGTATGTGCTGTGCTTATGGTTCGGGCTACTATACGGCTTCGGATGATACAGGTAATATTTTGCTACGCGGCGATCGGTTTGAAGCAGCAAAACAGGATAAATTCTTCAATGACAATCCTGTAGGCGTTCAAGAATTGAGTAGCGTGAATAGCTTAAATATTGCACCAAATCCTGCTATGGCTTCTATCAATGTAGAAATTGGATTGACAGAAATTACAGATTTGAACGTTGCCATTTTCAATAATTTAGGGCAAAAAGTAAAGCCAGTAGCCACACAAACGTATACAAGCGGACTAAATCGCGTACAAGTAGACGTAAGTGATTTGCCAAGTGGGATTTACTTTGTAAATTTGCAATCAGAAAAAGGTACGAAGACGAAACGCTTCGTTGTACAACGATAATTTAGCATTTGCCGAATCGCAAATATCAATTCAACTACTTGCGATTCGGCAAAAATCCTATGACACATGAAAAAGACATTACTTAGCACATTTTTCACCCTACTAATGGCAGTAGTGCTGATAGCACAAACCACCATAGAGCCAAATCCTGCCTCGGCTGCTGTAGAAGCGGATGCACTCGATGTATCAGCACACAGTACTGTAAAAAATACAGGTGATAAAGAAGAAGAATACCGTTGGACACGCACCATCGTAGAAATGACTGAAGGCTGGGAAACAGCGGTATGTGATAAAAACTTCTGTTATATTCCAGAAGTAGAATCAGAAGTATTTTCGCTAGGTGGCGGTGAAGAGGATATTCTAGATGTACATGTGTACCCTTACGGCGTGGAAGGACAAGCTAAGATAGAAGTGAGTTTGGTGAACACTAGTACGAACGAAGAAGTAGCCAAAGGCGTTTATCTGTTCAATATGGATGCAACAGGTACATTAGAAGCTTTCCGAACGGATTTAGTGGTCTATCCAAATCCAGCTACAGATGCCTTTCAGATTAGCTCTAGCGTAGATATTGCGCGCCTTGAAGTATATAATGCAATCGGAAAACTAGTAGGAAATTTCAACTATCAGCAGGGCGAACGCTATTCGGTGATGAACTATCCACAGGGTTTTTACTTTATAAAAGTTCTCAATCGCAAGCAAGAAACAGTAAGTGTGCAACGCTTGCAAAAGCTTTAATTCTCGAAATTTAAAGATTAAAAAATCGGTATCGAACATGGCTTTGATACCGATTTTTTTAGTTGTCTAATTTGCCGCTGCCACATACCGAATTACCTTTGCATTCAGTAGCATACATTTTTCACATTCTGGATTAAATGACATTTGAAGCGGCTCGAAAATAATACCTTCCCCACCTACTTTTTTAGCCCGTTTAATGAAGGCTTCCTTCCAGTTTTTCACAGTTTTATATTCATTCGTTTCGCGGTTTACTAATGTTCCCATAACGAGGTACTCCTTCTCAACTGCAAATTGGTCAAAATAAATATCTAAATCGCTTGTGGGGGTTCTGTTCTCGCCGAGGTAATAGATATAGGTCTGCATCTCTCTGTACAATTCTATACCTTCTAGCTGCACTGCGCAAGACTGTAAGCCTATAAATAAAAATAAGAGGAAAAATCTGTGTTTCATAGTACTTGTTTTTGGCACAATACTAGGCGTTTTGTGGTGATGATAGCGAATCATTCCAGGCGTTTAACCAGAGTTTAAACGCCTGAAACCAAAATGTTAAAGCGAAAAATGAAATGTTAAGGGAGCAGGTAAAAAATAACCTACCCATAATTTGGATTCGTTATTTTTTC
>JAHDCQ010000458.1 GCA_020629845.1 Saprospiraceae bacterium
GCAGAACGCGCGAATCCTACCAATCCTGTATTGAAAGATATTTTTGGTAATTAAGGTCAAAAAAATCTACTAATTTAGGATTGATAAACACGACGAAGGAGTGATTGTTAAGCCCAAGTCAAGCAATTTGGGCTTAATAATCGCTTTGCGCTTAATCAATCCAGATATAAGTTACCGAACTGTGTCAAAATTATCAATAAATTCTTTTCTCTATCAAACTTATTATGATAAAAGGAACACACAGTAGCATCGAGAAGATTAAACTATCAATATAACCTTCTATGAAATAGTTAAATTCTTTTGCAACCCCCATTCTTACCCTTGAAATAGAAGTTCCTGGAGCTTTCCATATAGGAATTATGCTATCATACTGAATAAGAAATTCTTTAACCTCCAACAAATCTTTACAGAAATTCAATTTTATCAAATTATCTAGATTAATTTTAGTAGATATAGAATCTTCAATGGTAATAGCTTTCCCCACTAAAAACTCTCCCTGATGATTCTGATGAGCAATTCCTATAGATAAAACTTTAGCCTGCCTAGGCTCATAATGTCTTTTAATAAACACCATTAAAAAAGATGATATAACAATAATTATAAGTCCAAAAATGGCTGGAAGACTACATAGCAATTTTACAGGCAAAACCCATTCTCGCTTTTTTATTTTCATTATACAAATTGTACCTACAGAAGAAGAAAATCATTTTGCCCCACTCGGCACAGTAGCCCGATACAACACCGCTTTTTCCCTCGCCAACAACTCATAAGCCGTATTTGCTGCCGCAAAAAAGACTTCACCTCGCGTTCTTGTAAATGTCCCGTCCGTGCTTTGCACTTCCACTTTGCCTTCCAATACAATCAGAATATCAGGCGCAGTCGTGCTATGCTGATGCCTTTGAGTAGCTTTTAAATCAATGCGACTCAATTCAAAGTCAGGTGCGGGGGTGCGATACACGCGCTCGGTATCAGACACTTGTTCGCCGAGGAGTATTTTGGGCTTCACACTATCTATAAGGAGGTGCTTAAGCAATTGCGGTACATCAATATGCTTCGGCGTGAGCCCTCCACGGAACACATTATCCGAGTTCGCCATCAATTCCATGTTCACGCCTTCCAGATAGGCATGTGGCACACCTGCCGCCTGGAAAATGCCTTCGCCTTCACGCAAACGCACGAGATTGAACAAGTAAATCGAGAAAATACCTCTATCAAAATGCCCATCGCGGGTATAGTCGTCGAAGGCTTGCTTTGCCCAATAGTCGGGCGTGTCTTTTGGACAATCTTTTGCAGCGAGTCGGTCGCGCAAAGGAGCAAGCAGCGCATCTACTTCCGCTTGTGGCATATGCATTATTGCCTTATAAAGCGTGTACATATTGCCCCCTTCAAAATGCGTTTGCAGGCTCGTAAATTCAGGAACTTTATCTAGTATAATTTCAATTTCTTCTTTGGCACGAAAACCATGCAGTAGCCAAAATTCGGTCAAAGCTACCATCACTTCGGGCTTATGATTATCATCACGAAAGTTGCGATGCTTGGCTTTTATAGGTACACCTGCTGCATTTTCTGCTGCAAATCCTATTTCTGCTTGTGCTTTCGTAGGGTGCGACTGTATAGAAAGCATCTTATTGACATCCAATACTTTAAATAGGAAAGGCAAGCGATTATTGAAGCGTTCCGCGACTGCTTTGCTTAAAATTGCCGTAGGATTAGTGGCAATATATTCAGGTAGTGCGCCGCCTGTTTCTATGGTGGCAGGGCCTCTATCGTGCGCGCCCATCCATAGCTCGGCGAAAGGGTCGGCAGTAGGATTCGTTTGTTTTAATAAGGCAGGGATGAAATCCGTTCCACCCCAAGCATAATTTTGAATTGCCCCTTTAATTGGAAAAACCTTCATGGAATTTTATATAGTGATGAGATAGGAGGTATGAGTGATGAGATATGAGCGATGAATTATGAGTTTTTTTTAAAAGGATTCTTTTCAAGGAAATTTGTTAAAAAAGTCCTTAAAACATCTACTATTATAAAAATTCATCACTCATAATTCATATCTCCTATCTCATTCTTTTATTAAAAATAAATAACTTTTGTTTTAGGGTTTTTATGCAAATAGCCGCGAATGATGCGCTTCACTTCTGGATTGCTGTCGTAAGCAGTAATGGAGTGGCGCAAGGCACTCACGCTGCTAATGCTTTCTGCTGCATCAATGTAGCCAAAACCACTGTACTCGCCATCTTCTACTAGCACAATGGAGCGTTCTTCTTCGCTGCGCCCTTTGTCAATGACCACAAAATCGCGCTCAAATACATTCGACAATTGCTCTAAGGCTTCATTCGCGCGTTCATTGTAGCTTTCTGCACTTTCCAAGCCGCCACATCCACCTTTGCACTGCTTAAGGTGGTACTGAAAACAAAACGAACTGCTTTTCTCTAGACCACAGAGTTTGCCACAAAGCTCATAATCCTTGATTTTGGACTGTAGGTGCCGTTTGGCATGTGCCAATTTTGGATATTCTGCTACCACGCGCAGCTTTTTGCGCTCAGCAGCTAGTGGCTTACCAACATCAAAGTGCATATAGCCTTTTGCATCCTCAAAGGTATGAATTACGAAGGGAAAATGCCGCACTCGCTGCGCCCGATTCACATAAGGACGATGCTTTTTTATTTCATGCGATTCATAGAGCAAGGCTAACAATTCGCTGCCTGTGGTTTCGTAGCTAATGTCATGTACATATTGTTGCAGTTTGCGGGCTTTTTCGGTTACTTTAGAGAAATGCTCTGCTACGCGCTTTTTGATATTAATACTTTTCCCGACATATACCAATTGCCCTTTTTTATCGTGGAAATAGTATACACCACAGGCTTCGGGCAGGCTGTGGAGTTCTTCTAAGCTCAGGTTGGACGGCAAAAGCGATTCTTTGATGCCCAGATTAATCATCTCCTTCGCTTGCGCTTCGCCTGTTTCTTGAGTGAGTATTTTTTCGAGTAGCACTATGGTCGCATTCACATCAGCCATAGCGCGGTGACGTGCTTTTACTTTTATCTTAAAATGCTTAATTAAGTTGCCTAAACTATAGGACTTCAAGCCTGGAAATGCCTTGCGACTTAGCCGAACGGTGCAAAGCTGACGGCGAGAATAGGTGTAGCCCAATCGCTTAAATTCTTCTCGAAGAAAGCTATAATCGAAGCGAACATTGTGTGCTACAAAAATCGCGCCCTGCGTCATCTCTACTATCTTCTTGGCTACTTCGTAGAACTTAGGCGCGTCTTGCACCATTTCTTGCGTGATGCCCGTAAGCTGCGTGATGCCATAGGGTATCGCACACTCTGGATTGATGAGGCTTTCCCATCGCTCCACTACTTTCGTACCATCGTGCAAGGCTATCGCTACTTCTGTAATGCGATTGCGATAGGCTTTGCCGCCTGTGGTTTCTATATCAATTATGGCGTATAGTCTGCCCATTTATTTATCAATACAAACAAAAAGTTGTAAGATAAATGAGATTTTTTATTTTTCAAAAAAAATGTT
>JAHDCQ010000459.1 GCA_020629845.1 Saprospiraceae bacterium
CCGCAAATAATTACTCGTTTCTGTATTCCAATTTGATGCCGTAGTATGAAATCAAAATTTACAAAATGGTCAATATGCGTATGGCTAATGAAAATCGCCTGCGTGTTTTGACATTCTTTTACGGTCAATTTACTAGCATCGCCGCATTCACAGATGTAATTAAAGGAGTGGTTGTCTACTTTGATGAGTATAGAAATATCCTCTCCGATTTCACTTTTCACTTCAGGTATAAACATTGTTTTATTTTTCCTACATCAATCATCAAGTTTGGATAAAAAGTTCCTTCTTCCTAATCAAAACATTCGCCAAAGCGAATTGGGGGCAGTATTGCGTTTGAAAACGAGAAATCGCTGACAAGCAAAATAGAGTGGAATTAAACCAAGCAACCACAGTAGATACATGAGACCAAGACTTGTACCATCTAGAAAAGCTAAACCTATAAATGCATAAAGATAGAGGTGCAAAATGTAGAAAAACATGGCGGTTTGCCCGAAAATTTGAATAGGGTATAGCAGCTCAAGTGTTTTGACTTTAGAAAAGAGGTAAAGCAACACTAAATTGATGCCGCAAGTAATGCAAGCAAAGGTGATACTCGGCGGATATTTGACTAAGGTGAAAAAGGAGATAAAGTCGTGATAGGTATTCTTTTGGAAGTTGCCCACTTCAAGCAGTCGTAGGGCAAAGAAACAAGCGATGAAAAGACCGCCCATCAGAAGTGCGATTCGATAGACTTGTTCGCCTTTTTCGGTTAAAATTTTTGCTAAAAACATGCCTAGCGTAGTAATGCCCAGCCACGGAATAAGCGGATAAAGTACCATGACTCCGCTTGATTTGCCTGGTATTAGCAAGAGGTGGAGTAGGGCAGGAAAGCTACTATTGGGGTCTGCTTGTTCAATAACAAAGGTAGAGACTGCAAAACTACTGAACGTAATAAAAAGCAAATGCCATTTCCCGAATCGCCATAGAAAAGCACTCATAAACATCGCGAATGCCAAACCAAATAACACGGTACTTGGAATAGCCATTTCTTGGTTCAGGTAGCCACTGCCAGGTAGCAACATAGTGCCAGCTTCTTTATTCATAACACTTATTCCCCAAGCAGGAAACTCCAGCAAAAACATACAAGCGAGTATAAAGCCCGCCCGTTTCATGAAATACCTGCTAATTTGGGATTTTGTCCAAGCTAATTTTTGGCGACTTTCAGCGAATAGTATAATGCTCATGCCCATAAGTAAGAAAAAACCGGGCGCGCAAAAGTGGCTGATAAAACGTGTGAACCAATGCGCCAGTGTACCATATTCTATAAAATCGACACCCCAAAATTCGGAGAAATGCACCTGTGCAATCATGCCACTTGCATGATCTAGTGCCATGAAAGTGATAATCAAGCCTCGAACTAGGTCTATGGCTACGCTGCGGTTTTTCATTCATTTCAGTTTTTCTAGCTCCAGCTCATAATCGTATTGCAAATCCTCGTGCAGCTTTTTTATCGTTCGTTGGATATATTCAATTTGTCTGGTGTAGAGATTTTGCAATAACTTGCTTCTTTTTATGGAAGGCTGAAAGGCGTTCAATTGCTGACAAAAATAGAGCAGAATTTCTACTTCGGTTTCTTTCTTCTGAGAGTAGCGAATGTATTTTTTTGCCATTTTTTGGGTCTTTCGGATGCCCTTTTTCATGAGGTAAATCCGTTTTCTATTCACTTGTTCCAATTCCGCATCTATTGCTCGTTTTACGCTTTCGATATAATGATGTTCATTTTCCGATTCGTATAACAGATAAGTAAGTAGTTCTTTGTTTTCCTTTTTGAATCGGGATAGTCGTAAACAGATTTTTACCAAATCCTCTTGCGAATATTTCGTCAATTCCGTTTTTAATTCTTTTACCGTTGCGGCTTTCATTGTTCTTCAATTTACATTGTGTTGTAACCCAATATTCGACAGAATTTGAGAAGGCTTTATAGGCTATCGTGTACAGACAAGCCACAAATGTATAAAAAAGTCCCTTCGGGATTTATTTGCCATTTTTGTGTATAAGTAGTGAGACAAAAATCCCTTTTCCCATCCAATGGAACACGTTCCATTGGGATAAATCATGCGATTTGGGAAATTTGTCCTACACCCTTACAGTAGTGTTTTGCGACAAGTCAATTATTTAAATGGTAAATTGGGGCATAAGTTTTGTGTGCTTGCTTAAGTTTACGACCTTTTTTACCTTTTCATAAATCACTTTTTTGGCTAAAAAGAAAATATGAACAACAGCCTCGTCATCTCCACGAATAAAAATCTGCGGTATGGCATACTGCTATTCTTGTACTTTATACAAGGGTTTCCAGTAGGCGTGTTTTTTGTTACCATTCCAGCTTGGTTAGCCGATAATGGAGCAAGTGTGGCAGAAATTGGGTCTTTTTCCTTTATGACGACCTTACCCTGGACACTAAAATTCGTCAATGGATTTATCATAGATAGATTTGTCTATTTACCAATGGGACGTAGGCGAGCTTGGCTCTTAACCGCCTTTCTCTTTATCATATGTGCAGTTTTAGCCTGCGCTATCATCTCGCCAACTCCTCAAGAATTGAGCTTGCTTGCCAGTTTTTCTCTAGCAATTATGTTCTTTACGGCTTTTCAAGATACAGCAATAGACGCAATGGCTGCCGACTTGGTGCAAGAAGAGGAACTGTCTTTTGCTAATGGCTTAATGTTCGGTGGGCAAATTGTAGGCGTGGCAAGTGGGACGGCTTTGATAGGCTATTTGATTTCGAATTATAGTTTTTCTTCGGCGATGTTCGTATTGGCAGGGGTAGTTGGCTTGGCATTTGTGGTCATGTTATTCGTTCGGGAGCGACCAAATGAAAAATTACTTCCCTGGCTAGTTGGTGAAGCCTCTGTAGCAGCCAAAAGCCTACAAATAAACGACATGAAGGAGATTGTGCGTACGGCTGTAAAATCTATGCTCAATCTCCCAAGTTTGAAGTTGATTTCGATTTTGTTTTTAATCTCCTTCAATTATGGTATTTACCTCAATATTTTCCCCAAATTATCCGCCGATTTAGCTGCTTTAGATACAGCTAGTATCTCGTATATGGGTGGTATTGCAAGTCTAGTAGCTGGCTTTGTGTGCATTTTTCTGGTAGGTACATTAGGTAGTAAATTCGGAAGAAAACAAATTATCATACTACTCTTACTTGTTCAATGTGTTATGATAGCAGTTGGACTATTGCTTCAAGCATCTTGGGGACAAGTCAGTTTTTTATACACCATTGCTATTTTAGCTGCTTCGACCCGATATGGCTTATTGACCCTTATCGCTGCTATTGCGATGAGTTTGTGCAACTTACGCGTGAGTGCTACCCAGTTTACGCTCTATTTGGCATTTACCAATATAGGAATGGCAGTTGCGGCACGTATTGTCGGAGGCTTAAATGAAGCGGGTGGATTCGTAGGCTCTTTTCTTGCTTATGGTGGTATTGCTGTAGTGGCTTTATTGATTGCTTTTACGTTGAAGGTGGAGTAAA
>JAHDCQ010000460.1 GCA_020629845.1 Saprospiraceae bacterium
AGATGTTACAAAAAGTAGATTTTAGCAAAATTAAGAAGATGTTAAAATGGGCTTTGCCAAATAATTTCTTGCTGGAAAAATATTTATTTTAAGCAAAAATTTACAATAAAATCTTTTTTTTATAACAAACTAATACAGAATGACTTTCAAAACCCGAATAATACTTATTGGTTTACTAATACTAATATACATTCCTACATCTCTAGCCCAACAATTAAGCCTAGGTGTAGAAGCAGGGCCAATACTAAAAAGCTTTAACCAGTTTACACCTGCTCCTGAGCCTGGATTTTATGAGCTTTTTGAGCGAGTAACACATAATGAAGGTTGGGTTATCAGCTATGCAACTCCTAAGCATTGGAGACTAACAGCAACATTGACTAAATTTTTTCCATCAGCGGGCTTGATAACTAGAAGAAGAGATGGAAATATTTCGCGATTCAATGGTAAAACTTCTACCCTCCCTGATCGCACATGGTCTGCAAGATTCAGCAAACAATTACGATTTTGGCAAAATCGCTTATTCATTGAACCGGCCTTAGGAATAGGCTTCACAAATGTGAAAGTCAGAGGGGGAAGCCTTAGCACTTCAAATTTACTTCAGCTAGATGGCAAAACTTATCATGCAGGCTGGAGAAGTAATTATCAAGCTTGCTTAGGTGTAGGCTATCGGTTTAAAAAATCAAGTTTATCCATAAAAGGAATCGGAGTACTAGGAAGAAAATACTATTTGACCTATCACTACACGGTCAATAATACAGGGACACCTAGAAATGTTGATATAGCTACAAAAGGCGATGTTGTGGGATTGCAATTATGCTATGAGTACATTTTTAATTTGAAAAAGAAAAAGTAAAAGGCTAATTCATCTTTTTCAGGTCTAAAATTCGCTTTCTGTCCTTATCTAGCATCTCTATCTGCAAGGAGTCAAGGCTGAGTTTCAGAATTTTCACTACTTTTTCATGGGCTGGTTGCACGAGGGTGTCATTAGTAAACAGCAGATCTTTTTGCACACGGTACGTACCAGCTTCTTCTTCTTTCAATGTTCCATGAAAGGTATATTGCTGTGCTGGATAGAATTGTAGGCGCACCGCATCTAAGTTGATACCTAAAACCGTATCGTTTTCTACGAGTTGTACCGCTTGCCAATTTCCGATGAGTAGTGCGTTTTTATCTACTTTTTCTTCGTTTTGGCAACTTATATTGAACCATATAAGGCATATAAGAAGCACATAAGTCTTATATGAACTTATATGCCTTATATGGTTTGAAATTAAATTATTCATATTACATCATAAATCCCTTCATCACAATAAAGGTGATTGCGCCTGCTAAAAAGCCTATGGCAGCTAACCAGCTTATCTTTCTTAAATACCAGATGAAATCTATTTTTTCCATACCCATTGCTGCTACACCTGCTGCTGAACCGATAATCAACATACTACCACCCGTACCAGCCGAATAAGCAATGAAGTGCCAAAGCGTGCTATCTAGTGGCTCGCTATACATCCCCATAGAAGCGGCTACCAGTGGTACATTATCAATAATGGCTGATGCCACACCAAGTAACATAATCACTACATCTTGATTTGGGAAGGTGCGGTCTAGTACCTCTGCTACATATCGAAGCGTACCTACAGCCGTTTCTTTGCCTTCAATCATTACGCTGCTGAATACTAAGCTCTCCAATGCTGCTACTGCCATTAGAATACCTAAGAAAAATAAGATACTAGACATTTCAATGCGCGACAGGGCTTTGTGTGGGGAGTACATTTTTTTACGCTCTGCGGTGAAATCTTCCTCAGGGTGGATATATTCAGAAACCAACCAAACTACCCCCAAGCTAAACATCATACCGATGTAAGGAGGCAAGTGTGTCAATGTCTTAAAAATAGGTACGAACACAATCATTCCCAAACCTAAATATAACATCGTACTACTACTCAATAGGCGTTGTGATTCGCTGGTGTCCGACATTTTATTCGTGCTAATATCACCCTGAAAAGGTTTTAAAAATGTCGCTACGAAAGTAGGCACCACAAAACAAACAAGCGATGGAATCACTAACCATTTTATCAAGCCCGTAGCAGATACCTTATCCCCTATCCAAAGCATAGTAGTCGTCACATCACCAATCGGCGACCAAGCCCCACCTGCGTTGGCAGCAACCACAGCCATACTCACAAACCACAGTCTATCCGTGCGGTCAGAGATGAGTTTACGAAGTAGCGTCACCAATACGATAGTAGCCGTAAGGTTATCAATAATCGCAGAAAGGATAAATGCCAATGCGCCGATGATCCAAAGGAGTTTTTTCTTGTTTTTGGTGCGTACATAGCTTTTTAGGACTTCAAAACCGCGGTGTAAATCCACGATTTCTACGATAGTCATCGCGCCAATAAGGAAAATGAGAATTTCTGCGGTTTTTCCTAAATGATGTAAAAGTGTATTGGAAAAGCCATGCTCCGCTTCGTGATGGTCCATGCCATGTCCATGCCCATCGCCCATGAGACTGAACACATGTTCGTGCGTATCAATAACCGAAAGGAGTCCATTATTGAAGCCAATGGCTAATAAAGCCCAACAGACCGCGCCCATAATGAGGGCTGGAACAGTTTTATCTAGATGTAGAGGATGTTCGAGGACAATGGCGAGGTAACCGAGTATAAAACAGAGTATAACTGCTGCAATCATTTCTTCAGTTCATTATGTTACAGAGCGCGAAATGCGTTCCTTGATATTTCTACAAGATTGTAAAGCAAGGGCGAATTTATAAAAATATTAGGTGTGTTCCCTTTGCTTCACATAATTTAATTCTTAGCTTTCTGATAAAATAGAAATTATCATGCAAATTGAAACCATCATCTTTGATTTTGGGGGCGTACTCATTGACTGGAATCCGCGCTATATGTATCGTAAAATATTCGATGATGAAGCACGAATGGAATATTTTCTAAAACATATCTGTACCTCCGATTGGAATGAAGAACAAGATGCAGGACGAAGTATGGCAGAAGGTACGCGTATAGCCATTGCAGCGCACCCTGAATGGGAAACGGAGATTCGCGCCTTTTATGGACGCTGGGAAGAAATGCTTGGTGGCGCGATAGAAGGTACAGTCAATATATTACGCAAGCTGCATGCTGATGGAAAGTATCGCTTAATTGGTTTAACGAATTGGTCGGCGGAGACTTTTCCTGTGGCGCAGGAGCGTTTTGATTTTTTGCAGCTTTTTGAAGGCATTTTAGTATCGGGAGCGGAAAAAATTAGAAAACCGAATCCTAAAATATATGAATTGGTTTTGGAACGCTACACTATTGATGCATCCAAAGCTATATTTATAGATGATAATCTTCGGAATGTGAAAGCGGCACGTGCATCGGGTATTTCGAGTATTCATTTTCAGTCGGTGGAGCAATTGGAGGAGGATTTGAGTGCTATAAACCTCCATTTTTAGCCTTTCGACGATGAAAAGCACCATTTTTATCGAAAAAACATGTATA
>JAHDCQ010000057.1:0-16087 GCA_020629845.1 Saprospiraceae bacterium
ACAGCATCGTATCATTACAGCATCGTATCATTACAGCATCGTATCATTACAGCATCGTATCATTACAGCATTAAAAAATGAAAATCTATCAACATCCGAAGCCTAGCGAATGGGCAAACATCCTACAACGCCCCACGCTCGATACCTCAAAATTGGAAACCACAGTCAGCGAAGTGCTAGAAGCAGTACGCACCAAAGGCGATGCTGCTTTAAAGGAGTTCACTAGCCGCTTCGATGGTGTGGAATTGGACAATTTCCAAGTCAGTGAAACGGAAATCAGCCTTGCCGACCGCCTCACAGAAGATGGACTAAAGCAAGCCATCCAAACGGCAAAAGCAAATATCGAACGTTTTCATCAGCAACAGCAGCTACAACCCGAAGTCGTGGAAACGATGACAGGCGTACGTTGTTGGCGCAAAAGTGTAGCAATTGAACGGGTAGGCTTGTATATTCCTGGCGGCACTGCACCGCTTTTCTCTACTATTTTGATGCTTGGTGTACCTGCTAAATTGGCGGGCTGTCGCGAGATTGTACTCTGTACACCGCCTAGCAAAGATGGCAGCATTCATCCCGCTATTTTGTATACGGCTGCTTTAGTGGGTTGTACTAAAATTTTCAAAGTAGGAGGCGCACAGGCAGTCGCAGCAATGGCTTATGGCACAGAGAGCGTTCCGAGCGTATATAAGATATTCGGGCCAGGCAATCAGTATGTGACCGCAGCCAAGCAATTAGTGAATAAAAGCGGCATTGCGATTGATATGCCTGCTGGACCTTCGGAGGTACTGGTGTGTGCCGATGAAACGGCAAATGCTGCTTTTGTAGCCGCCGATTTGCTGTCCCAAGCCGAGCATGGTATAGATAGTCAAGTAGTACTAGTAGCATTCGATATAGGTTTTGTAGAAGCCGTACAGACAGAACTGCAAAGCCAACTCAAACGCCTCCCACGCCGCGACATGGCAGCTCAAGCCTTAGAAAACAGTGTAAGTATAGTAGCCAAAGATCGCAGCGAAGCACAACAAATCATCAATGCTTACGCGCCTGAACATTTGATTTTAGCCGTAAAAGAAGAATTAGCATTTTCAGAAGGTATCATCAATGCAGGTTCTATCTTTTTAGGGAATTATACGCCCGAATCGGTGGGCGATTATGCTTCTGGCACGAATCATACGTTGCCTACGAATGGGCATGCGCGTGCGTATAGTGGCGTGTCCTTAGATGCCTTTGTGAAGAAAATCACTTTCCAGCAATTGACGAAAGAAGGTTTGGCGAATATTGGCCCAACCGTAGAAATGATGGCGGCGGCAGAGCAATTGGAGGCGCATCGGAATGCGGTGGCGATTCGGTTGAAATAATAGGCTCTGCGGTGAAAAGTGTGGGTCATTCTTTTTTCCTCCCAATGGAACGCGTTCCATTGGAGTGAATACGCACAAAACAGAAGATTTGCTCTAAATTGATTGAATCAAGTTGAGCGTACCCACACTTTTCACCGTAGAGCCAAATAATAAGAGTCAGCAGGCATTTTAAAAATGCCTGCTGACTAAGAACTACGGCTGCTCTGGTCGCATTTGCGGGAAGAACAGCACTTCCTGTATAGATTGCTGATTGGTCAGCATCATGGTCAGTCTATCAATACCGATACCTAAGCCAGAGGTAGGCGGCATTCCGTATTCAAGCGCACGTAAGAAATCATCATCCACTTCCATGGCTTCATCATCGCCGCGCGCTGCTAGGAGCGATTGTGCTTCCAAGCGTTCACGCTGATCTATCGGATCATTTAGCTCCGAATAGGCATTGGCGATTTCTTTGCCATTCACAAATAACTCGAAACGCTCCACCAAGCCCTCTTCGGTGCGGTGCTTTTTCGCCAGCGGTGTCATCTCAATTGGATAATCCGTGATGTAAGTCGGCTGAATAAGATTGTCCTCCACTTTCTCCCCGAAAATTTCATCTATCAGCTTGCCTTTACCCATGCTACTATCCGTCTCGATATGCAATTGCTTACAAACCGCGCGCAATTCGTCTTCGTCCATCTTCGAGACATCAATGTCCGTATATTCCTTGATGGAATCGTACATGCTAATTCTGCGATAGGGTCCTTTGAAATCAATTTCGTTATCGCCTACCATCGCTTTGGTGCTTCCGTTCACCTCCACAGCTATATGCTCCAAGAGGCTTTCCACCATTTCCATCATCCACACATAATCCTTATACGCCACATAGATTTCCATGGACGTAAATTCTGGATTGTGCGTTCTATCCATCCCCTCATTGCGGAACATTTTCCCGATTTCATACACGCCATCAAAGCCACCTACAATAAGTCGCTTCAAGTACAACTCATTCGCAATACGCATATAAAGCGGCATATCGAGCGTATTATGATGCGTTGCAAATGGACGCGCAGCAGCTCCACCATGTATGGGTTGCAAAATGGGCGTTTCCACCTCTAGCCAGCCTTTATCATCGAAAAAGCGACGCATAGTAGATACAATACGGCTACGCTTCAGAAAAATCTCGCGGAACTGCGGATTCACCGTCAAGTCTACATAGCGTTGGCGATAACGTAATTCTGGGTCTAGGAACTCATCGTAGACATTGCCGTCATCATCACGCTTCACGATGGGTAGCGGACGTAGCGATTTGCTCAAGAAGATAAACTCTTCGGCACGTACGCTCGTCTGTCCTGTTTTTGTCTTAAAGGCACGTCCTCGAATACCGACATAATCGCCAATATCGAGTAGTTTTTTGAAGACTTGATTGTATAAATCTTTGTTCTCGCCTGCACAAATTTCATCGCGCGACACATAGATCTGTATGCGCCCTGATGAATCCTGCACCTCTGCAAAGGAAGCTTTTCCCATCACCCGTCTACTCATGATGCGGCCTGCTATCGCTACTTGCTGAAAGTTCACGGCTTCTTCCTCATAGCCTTCCTCAATCTCTTGCGCCATAGCTGTCACTACGAATTGCTCGGCAGGGTACGGCTCGATGCCTAAGTTCCGAATTTTTTGGAGGTTTTCCCGTCTTACGATTTCCTGTTCGCTTAATTGCATGTATTTCTCGCTTTTTATTTTTTCTATGTTTGGCAACTTATTTTGTTGTAATATAGTTCAATCGAAATATTCTGAGTAGCCATGTTCTACGCCAATATGTCGCATTAACATAGTAAAAGGTGCGTTTCTGCTTAGTAGTTTTTGAATTTTCTGCAAAAATCGCGCTTGTTCAGATTGCTCGCCATTTTTTTCTGCCTTATGATGTTCAATTATCAAAGTCAGTAGTATCCTTGCTTGCTTACTTATCGCCTCCCTTAACGAAGCAGTGCTTCTAGTTGTACGCGGTTCATGACCAAAGTGTAATCTTTTTAGCAAATTTATTGTATTTTGAACACGAATATCTTCTGTATCATTTTTCGCATAAAATTCTGGAGAATCGTAATCATAATGAGGTAATTCATGGACAATAATAGATTCGATATCATCTTCACATGGGTTTAGATAACCTCCTTCGGGAGTGTTTCTTGGTTTAATCCCGTTACAATTGCGACAGGCTAAAAACAAGTTAGTCCATTGCCGTTTCAAATCAGGCCTTTCTTTTTGAGTATAGAAATGCTCAACCTCAAAATCATCTGGATTTGGGTGACTACGCTCGCATAAATAACACTTATTGCGAAACACAACTCCAAGTGCATCCAATATTTCAGGCGTTCGATAAGACGCGCCAATATTGGGTTCTGCGACTACACTTCTATCAATATTCATCATAGGGCTAAACCATTAACAAACAAGTAAAGTTCATGGGATAGTTCGGGTGAAATTTCGTTAAATATGCTTGATATTTCCTTTAATCTCTTTACTTCTTGTTCGCTTTTTTCTTCTTTCTTCAAAAGACTTTTTGCTTCGTTTAACAAAGTAGTAGTCTTTAAAGAATATTCCGAAGAAATCCCAAAATGACTCTTTGAAAGCACATCATAAGAAAGCCCTCCAATGTACTCCCTTACTAATTCTTTTGTTGTAAAATCATAAATATTCGCGTTCTCCAAACTCGCCAACACCTGTGGGGAGTGCGTACAAACTATAAACTGCATTTTTGGAAAAAGCTGGGTCAAAGTAGGCAATATCTTTTCTTGAAGACTGATGTGTAAGTGCGTTTCTACTTCATCAATTAGTACAATTCCAGAGGGTTCTTCTTCTAAATCGTGGGCTTGCATAAAGGCTTCTTGTTGTAGCATGATTTCTGCAAGCATGTATAGGACGCTGCCATAGCCATCGGCTAGTTCGTTGAAGGTTGCGGTTCTGCCGTCGGGGAATTGGACGTAGAAAAATTCACCCTCTTTACGGTTATATTTTAATTTTAATTCAGGTACTTCGAATAATTTTTGTAAGGTATTTTCTAACCTATTAAATTCCTTTTCTAATAACTTTTCTAACTCCGACTCTTCTTCGAGTATTGCATTAACACGTTCCTTTCTTTGAAAAATTAAATACTTTTCAAAATATGAACTCAATGATATTTTAGGATCGATTGTATTATGTTTTTTTTCCAGTAGCTCTAATTCAAAAACTCTATCCTCTAATCTTTTTCTACTTTCAACAAGTTGCGTTTTTAAACCCTCTATATTATTTTTTATTTTCAGCAAATCCATTCCAGAAGCACCTTCTTCTCTAAGTACTTTTAATTTATTTCTAGCATTTTCTATCTCCTCTAAAAGTTCTTCTTTTTCTGTTTCAAAACGCGGAATACTATGTCTGAACCTTACTATTTCCTTCCCTCTAATAGAAACTTCTGAGTAAAATTTTTGCTGAATCGATAATATTTTAGGTAAGGAAAATAAACTTGAATCACTCTGTTCAACTATAAAATGTCTAATAGCAGGCATTGATACTACTAAAAAATCTTCTCCATCAAGAACTTCATGATAAGAACGAACATAATCCAACTCCACCTTCCCATATTCATAACTCAAGTCCACGCCATTCTTACGGTTCTCCAAAAAATATTCCTGTTCCGACTTTACTCCCGCACGTACATTAATCAACTCCCTAAAAATAGCACGGAGGGTAGTAGATTTTCCACTACCATTTTTGCCCGTCAAAATGAGATGTTTGAATGGCTTATCATCTTCAGGTGTCAAGTCTATATGGAGGTTTCTATCCACATAATTGTAGTAGACGTAAATGCCTTTGATATATAGATTATCTTGTACTTTACTCATATTTAGCCGGTATTTTGGCTTGAAACACTTTCATTAATACAACAAAGATATTTTATATACCCGAATTTGCCAATATCTTAGTATAATTGGGTGAGTTCAATAATAAATGGATATTCTTTTTTGAGCGAGGCTAAACAAAACAAAATAGTTTTGAGAACTATTTCGCTTCGTTCAGCCTCGCAGAATATCAACTTATTATTTCACCATTCTATTACAGCGCATGCACCAATCCGAACGCACATATCGCATCAAGCAGGAAGCCTACCGACTAGGCTTTGAATTCGTAGGCGTAGCGAAAGCCGAACGCTTGGACGAAGAAGCGGAACGCCTAGAAGCATGGCTACATCGCGGCTACCATGGCAAGATGCAGTATATGGAAAACCATTTCGAGAAACGCCTTGACCCGCGACTGCTCGTACCTGACTCCAAATCGGTGGTGACGCTGCTCTATAATTACCATACCAAAGCGCGCCAAAGCGACGAAAACGCCCCTAAAATTGCCAGCTACGCACATGGGAAGGATTATCATTTTGTGATAAAAGAAAAACTGCGCGCGCTGCTGCATTTTATCCAAGAAGAAATTGGGGAAGTAAGCGGTCGCTGCTTCGTGGATTCTGCGCCGGTTATGGAACGCCAATGGGCTGCTAAAAGTGGCTTAGGCTGGACGGGTAAGAACACGCTCCTCATTCACCCCAAAGCAGGTTCGTATTTTTTTCTGGCAGAATTAATTATTGATTTAGAGTTAGAAGCCGACGCGCCTATCAAGGATTATTGCGGCACTTGTACCCGCTGCATTGATGCTTGCCCTACGGAAGCGATTTCGCCTGAAGGCTATCTCTTGGATGCGAGTAAATGTATTTCGTATTTGACCATTGAATTGAAAGAAGTTATCCCTGAGGAATTTCAAGGGAAGATGGATAATTGGATGTTTGGCTGCGATGTTTGTCAGGAGGTGTGTCCGTGGAATCGCTTTTCGAAGCCGCATCAAGAAGCTGCTTTTGAGCCGCACCCTGATTTACTAGATATGACACAAAGCGATTGGCAGGAATTGACTAAAGAAGTCTTTCAAAGCATTTTCCGAAAATCGGCAGTAAAGCGTACCAAGTTTGAGGGACTCCAACGCAATATTGCTTTTTTGCAAAAATGAAAAAGATGGAGAGCTGTTACGCTCCCCATCCTTTGCACATATAATTCTAGTTCAGTAATATCGTAACTATTTAGAAGAGAGAGGAAAAACCGTCCTAAATACTCAGGACTGAGAGAAAAGAGATGTTTATATCTCTTCTCCTCCAAACTCTGTATTAGTTGGTTCTCTGACAAATCCCGTGACGAAGCCGAAGAAAAAGAAATCACAACACTACTTTCTGGACGTTTTTGTGTTTTCTTTTTCTTCGTCCACGGCATTTGTCAGAGAACGTATTAGTTTAAACTTACAGGAGTATCAGTCATTACACCTAAGTGATTACGATGACGAATCGCTATATAGTAGTCATCGGCAGCAACTGGGATTTCTACAGCAGAAGTTCCATCCAAGTGATTCACCACGCTACCATCTTGCAGCAATAGTGCTGAACGCGTTGCTAAAACTGTTGCAGGATTGTTTTTATCACGCAACTCGACTACAACCCAATCTATCACATTACTCGAATTGATAACACTAAGAGATACGGTTTCTCCGCCGCCACCCACATGGGTATAGCCTAAGCCAGTATAAGGTTCCATGCTAGGCATCATAGTTCCCAGTCCAAGATTCATATCTGTAGTGTTAAACGCCCCTTGCAAAAACACTTTAGGAGCTACTCTTATAGCACTAGGACAGTTTGTTATTTCTATCGTGTAGGTAGCTGTTCTATTCGCATTGCGGCCTTCCACATAAATATAGTAGGTACCTGCTGGAAGGTTAGCATTGGTATAGCTTTCACCAGCAGCAGCTCCATTCGTGCGTTCTTCGGAAATGAGTGTTGCAGTAGCGGGGTCGCAGCCCTGCATGATAATCATATCTAAATTTCTGGATAGATTGAATAGGTTAATCGTAATTGGACCATTAATAGGATGTATGTATTCAAACATTTCATCTTGTCCTGGGTAGGTATTGGCTACGCTATTGTAGCTTGTAAAGTCGTTTCCACTACCATTTGTATCACCTGAATAGGGGGTATCACAAGTTAGTGCAATACCTCCGCAAGTACATTCTGGGCAATCAGGGCCGCCGCAATCAATGCCTGTTTCATTGCCATTCATCATACCATCGTTACAAGTCGGGCAAGCGTCACAAATAGTTCCACCACAATCAATATCTGTTTCGTCTTGGTTCATGATTCCATCATCACAGGTAGGGCAAGCAGAACCTGCCGAGCAGCCAGGCAAAGTATCATCTACTACAATTCCTAAGGCGATGGATTGCTCTGTATTTGCATCACCTTGATTGCCCGTGAGCAATACACAGAAATTACCTGCACAGCTTGGCATTCCTCCATTCGCTGCTGTAACAGTAATCGTAACCGAGCCACCTGGGGCAACAGAATTGCTACTCAAGGTAGCGGTAAGCCCTGGGTCAAGCCCTGAAAGACTTAAACTTACATTGCTAGAATAGCCTTCGTAGCCATCAATATTTACCGTAAAAGTCTCTGTCGCGCCTGGGCATAGTCGGATGACACCATCCGCAGCATTATTAAAACTAAAGCTGTAGTGTGCAAATTTTGGCTTTAGTACAAAAAGCCCTTCTTCTATATCCGAAACAATCACATTGCCACTTTTGAAGTAAGGATAGTTACTCCAAGCACCGTTAAACTGACCACTGTTGCTCGGCTGATAGGTATCGAAACCTGCGATTTCGGTAAGGTTGGCATTTGCAATATCTCCAATATCTAAAATGCGAAGCCCTGAACGATAGTTTGCTAGGTAGGCATAACGCCCTTTGATGTAAAGATTATGGTCAATGGCAGCAAATGGATGCTCATAATAGCCTAAAAAGCTAGGGTTATCTAAGTCTGAAATATCAAAAATGTAAGTGCGGGTATTATGTCCTCTACTCTGCTCATCACCTTCATCATTTACAAGCATATACCTATGGTCGTCCGTTATCCAGCCTTGGTGCGTATAGTTTGAGCCTGTGTATGGGGTCTTAGAGATTTGCGTGATGTTAGTCTTGTCTGTAGCATCTACAATGGTATTCGTGTCTTCATTATAGCCAATGCAAATTTCTCTGCCTATATAATTTTTATCTGGACCGCGATATACAAAACACATCGCATCATGCGTATAACCATCTGCGGAGAAAGCTCCTACGAAGGTTGGGTTGGTAGGATTCGCATTTACATCATAGAAAAGCATACCTCCGCCATAAAAACCTCGGTTAGTACCCACTACCACAATATGCCCAGTTTCCTCTAGGGCTACCACATTGTGTGCAGTACCATTATCATATGTTATACGCCCATCGGTATTGAAGGTGGTGCCTGGCGTGGCTGTACGCAGGCGAGTGAGGTCGAAAATTTGCATTCCATGCCCGCTTTCTTCAGCTACGATATAGGCATAGTTATTAATTACTTTGATGTCTCGCCAATATGTCCAACTACCAGAATTGGTATTATTGGAAGGTAAATAGCCCACCACAATAGGACTACTGGGATTAGTTATATCTACGAAAGAAGTGCCACTCATAATTCCAACTAGGGCATACTCTTTATTAGTTGAGGGATCCGTCCAGCCCCAAATATCACTTCCATCAAGTTGGCCACCAAGTGCATTTACGCTCAATAGGCTTTGTAAATCTACATCGCTACAAGCAAAACCATTGGCAGAACCTCCAGAGCAAGGCGTTTGGGCATAAGAAAATGTTTGCTGTAGACAAAGCAGCAAGAGTAGAGTCAAGATGCGCATCGTTACTTTTTTTTGTGTAGTTTAGGAATAGTCAAAATGCAAGCTTTTTACTATTTGACTCACCTAGAATTTTTTCTTTACGAAACCGTTTCTTTTTGACGCATTATCGCAGAAAAGTACAACTCCAGTGTAGATATTTACTTAGGGAGCAGGTAAAAAATAACCTACCCATTTGTCTTGTTCTTTTTACCAATTGCATCGTTGCTCATCAGTTACAGAACCAGCTATGCGCCTTCTTCGCGCCTTGCCATTGGAAAAAATAACGAATCCAAATTATGGGTAGGTTATTTTTTGCCTGCTCCCTTAATCTAAGTACACGAACACAAATGAAAAAGATGGAGAGCTTTACACTCCCCATCCTTTGCACATTGTAATTCTAGTTCAGTAATATCACAAACTCTTTAGTTTCTTAATTTACGGGTACTGCTGTATTTGTCATTACGCCTAAGTGATTACGGTGGCGAACTGCTATATAGTAATCATCAGCAGCTACTTGAAACTCGACTGCGGAAGAACCATCTAGGTGACTTACCACATTACCATCTTGACGTAGTAAAGCAGAGCGCGTTGCTATAACCGTTGCTGAATTATTTTTGTCGCGAAGTTCTACCACTACCCAGTCCACAATATTATTTGCATTGATAATTCCTAGCAAACTAACTTCACCACCGCCACCGCCTACATGCGGGTAACCTAAAGCCGTGTAAGGTTCTGTGCTAGGTATCATTGTGCCTAGATTAAGGTTCATATTCATAGCATTGAATGGACCTTGTAGGAATACTTTAGGCGCAATATAGACAGGGCATGCTGGACAGTCTGGTCCACCACAATCTACGCCTGTTTCTTGTTCGTTTTGTACACTATCGCTGCAAGTACCTTGTGGACAAGAAATGGACAGGTTATAATTACTTGTTGCACCCTGCCACCCATCTACAAAAAGGAAATAGACGCCTGGAGCGAGATTGACATTATTAATGGATTCATTAGAAGTGCCGCTATTAGCAGAGAATTCAATAATATTCCCTGTAGGGTCACAAGCATCCGTTAGGAAAACGTCAAGATCACCATTTAGTCCTGTCAGATTAATACTAACATTTCCACCAGGTGCAGCTACTTCAAAGGTATAAATACGCTCTGGCCCCGTAAATCCATTCGTATTGAAAGCATCTGGGTAGGCGTTGATTTCATTTGTACCATTGCTATTATTATCACTAATGGTAGAGTTACAATTGACGTAAGGTATATTACCACATGGCCCTGTACATTCTGGACAATCAGGACCGCCACAATCTACGCCTGTTTCATCACCATTTTGCATACCGTCGTTACAAGTAGGGCAAGGTCCACAGATACCACCGCAATCTACATCGGTCTCATCTTGATTTAGGATACCATCATCACAAGTCGGACAAGCTGTGCCTGGCGAACACCCCGGCAATGTATCATCTACCACAATACCTAATGCAATGGATTGCTCCGTAGTACTATTTCCTTGATTTCCTGTAAGTAATACACAAAAATTACCTGTACAAACGGGTGTACCATTGTTAGCTGCTGTAACGGTAATCGTTACAGAGCCACCTGGTGCCACTGAAGTGCTACTCAGGCTAGCTGTGAGTCCTGGGTCTAGCCCTGATAGGCTTAAGCTAACGTTATTAGAATAGCCTGCGTAACCATTAATATTTACCGTAAATGTTTCCGTCGCGCCGGGGCACATTCGGATAACACCATCCGCAGCATTATTGAGTCTAAAACTATAGTGTGCAAATTGCGGCTCTAACACAAAAAGTCCTTCTTCTATATCAGAAACAATCACATTGCCACTATCGAAGTAAGGATAGTTACTCCAAGCACCATTGAACTGCCCGCTATTACTTGGCTGATAGGTATCAAAACCTGCGATTTCTGTAAGGTTAGCATTTGCAATATCTCCAATATCTAGGATACGCAAACCCGACCGATAGTTGGATAGGTAAGCATAGCGTCCTTTGATGTAAAGATTATGATCGATAGCACCGAATGGATGCTCATAAAAGCCTAAAAAACTGGGGTTATCTAAGTTTGAAATATCAAATATATAAGTGCGTGTATTGTGTCCTCTATTACTTTCATCTAGCTCGTCATTCACGAGCATGTATCGGTGGTCATCCGTCACCCAGCCCTGGTGGGTATAACTAGAGCCAGCATAAGGTGTTTTGGAGATTTGTACCATATTGCTCTTATCGGTCACATCTACTATGGTGTTAGTATCCTCATTGTAACCAATACAAATTTCTCTACCAATATAGGCTTTATCTGGGCCACGATATACAAAACAAATCGCATCATGTGTGTAACCATCTGAACCAAATGTACCGACTAAATTAGGATTGGCAGGGTCGGCATTCACATCAAAGAAAACCAGTCCTCCACTTGCTGTTCCTGCTCCTACTGCAATCACATAACCCGTTTCTTCTAATGCTACAATATTATGTGCATTCCCTATATCACCTGCACGTCCGTCAGGCGTAAACGTGACGGGAGGAGACGCTACACTACGCAAACGCGTGAGATCGAAGGCTTGGATACCATGCCCACCAGCTTCACTTACGATATAAGCATAGTTGTTCACTACCTTAATATCGCGCCACAGAGAACTTGAATTATTATGAGAAGGAAGGAAACCCAATACAGTTGGGTTGCTAGGGTTACTAATGTCTACAAAAGAAGTACCATTTTGTACGCCAACTATGGCATATTCTTTCCCATTTGAAGGGTCAGTCCATCCCCAAATGTCGTTGCCATCACCTGAACCCCCAAGGGTATTTACACTCAATAGGCTTTGTAAATCTACATCGCTACAAGCAAAACCATTGGCAGAACCTCCAGAGCAAGGAGTTTGAGCAAAAGAAAAAGTCTGCTGCAAGCAAAGCAACAGGCTAAGAGTCAAGATACGCATTATCATTATTTTGTGTGGTGTAATATTTGATTAGTTTAAAAAAACCTTTAGGGAGCAGGTAAAAAATAACCTACCCATTTGTCTTGTTCTTTTTACCAATTGCATCGTTGCTCATCAGTTACAGAACCAGCTATGCGCCTTCTTCGCGCCTTGCCATTGGAAAAAATAACGAATCCAAATTATGGGTAGGTTATTTTTTGCCTGCTCCCTTAACTAAAAAATACTCTATTTGGTTTAAGAAAAATTGTCACCTGTAAAAGTGCGGTGACTTCTAGTATTATGAAAATACGACCTAATGGATACTGGAAACTTATTGTAACGTTGGACAATATATAGCTCTAGACAAAAGAATGCCTGCTGCAAAAGATGCAGCAAGCATAAAGATTAAGGTACGCATTTTTATTTTCGTATGTTCGTAAACGCATTTACTGTTTGGTTGTAGATAGCAAAGAACTATCAACTAAATAGATGTAAATAGTAATGACTTCTGATTAAAATACAATCGGAGGAAGTTTAACAAAAACTCAATTTAAACAATGAGTGTGCAATCCGGTTTTGCCAAATGAAATTTTGTGCATCTGCACTTATGGATAATAATAGTAGGATAAAGGAGTTGGATATTAAGACGTGGCAAATATATAGAAGATATTGGTATTTAAAAGCATTGTCTAAAAAATATGACACTTAAACGAGTATTTGGTAAGTTTAGGAGGGTAAATGGTAAAAAATGGGTCGTACGAAACATTCTACTAATAAAACTAGCTTGAACCAATTATTTTTCAGGTAAGCTGACTCTTATATATTCAATTCTTCGTTTTGACATTCCTGTGACTTTGAACTTATATTTCCCTAATCGAATAACATCGTTTTTGCGTGGAAATTTGCCTGTAATTTGCAAAATCATGCCTGCTAAAGAATCCGATTCTCCTCGCATCGTATCGAAGGTGGTGGTATCCACGCCTATTACTCTGCAAAAGTCATTAATCAATGTCTTTCCTTCAAACTCATAGGTATGCTCATCTATCTGGCGATACTCTACTTCTATCTCATCATCAAACTCATCTCTAATATCACCAATAATTTCTTCCATGATGTCTTCTAGCGTCACCAAGCCTGCTGAACCACCATATTCATCTACCACAATCGCCATGTGCGTACGCTTGGTCTGAAATTCGCGTAGTAAGTCATCAATTTTTTTTGCCTCTGGCACAAACATGACTGGGGTGCGAATCAATTGCTGCCACTCAAATTCACTACCCTCTTGCAGGTGTCCAATAAGGTCTTTAGCGTATAAAATTCCTGTAACACGGTCTAGGTCGCCTTCATAAACTGGAATACGCGAATAGCCCGAATCTCGAATAATATTTAGGAGTTCTTGATAGACCATCTCTATTGGCACAGCGATAATATCCACACGCGAACACATAATATGCTTCACAGGTACATTCCCAAATTGCACGATACTGCGAAGAATATCTACCTCCTGTTCGCTATTGGCTTGTTCGCTAAGGGTTAAATTAATGGCTTCGTCTATTGCTTCCTTACTCATCGTGGATTTTGCCCGATGTTCCAAACGACGTTCCACTAGCCCTACTCCATTTACCAATACTGAACTAAACCACTTAAATAAACGACGCAAGACCATCAAGGGCAATGCCATAAATTTTGCTAACTGCACCCTATTCAAATTAGCATATACTTTCGGTGCCACTTCACCGAACAATACCAAAATAAAGGTCGCTACGCCTGTGGTGATAAATAAATCCAACAGATAAATTACGGTTTCGGTGGAGGTAATCCTTTCTAGCGCAGGCACAGCTTCTAAAAGTGTGGATGACCAGGAGGCAATCGTCCCTTCCGATAGTATGCCTTGCAATAAAAAATAAGAAAGAATAACGATGGCAATATTAACAAAGTTATTGCTAATAAGAATGGTAGCTAAGAGGTAGCGTGGGGTTTTCAGCAAGTCCATAATGCGGTTGCCTGCTTTTGTTTTTTCTTCTTCGAGGTTTTTTAAGTCATTATCATCTAAGGAAAAAAAGGCGACTTCCGAGCCAGAAATAAGGGCGGAACATACCAGTAGTGCCATTATACCGATACTAGTACTCCACAGGGAAGGAGTAGCGGCAAGGTAGAAAAACAAGTAATTGGCTGCAAGGAAAGGTTCAGCTTCCAAAAGAAATTATCAATTAATAATTAATAATTGACAATGAAGAATTAACAATTGTACCATAGTTAATTCTTCACTGTTCATTATTAATTACTCATTATTCATTAAAACGGTAAATCGTCGTCAGCAGCGTCGGCTACTTCTGTACTGGCTTCCGGTGCGCTATTTGTGTTTGTACTAGCTGCTGCGCTGCTGCCTGCGTATGGGTCGTCTGCCGTTCCAGGTAGAGGTGGATAGTTTCCACCACCGCCACCTTCCCGTTTGTCTAAGGAGCGTAGTACATTCGCTACTACTTCCGTCGTCCAACGGTCTTTGCCATCTGCATCTTGCCATTTGCGAGTAGTGAGTTTGCCTTCTATATAAGCCAAAGAGCCTTTCTTTAAGCTTTTTTCAGCACGCTCAGCTAAGAAACGCCACGCAATAATCGTATGCCATTCGGTACGATCTTGCCAGTTCCCCTCCTTGTCTTTATAGTTTTCATTGGTGGCTACACGAAGCTTGGCGATAGAGGCACCATTTTCTAAGTGACGAACTTCTGGGTCTTGTCCTAGGTGGCCAATGATTGTTACCTTATTAACCATGTTTTATTGGATTTTTTTCTTATAGATATGAGACTTTCAGATGTGAGATATGAGACTTTGTAAATTTAGTGTCTCATGTCTTTACCTCTATCCAGATAACTATCAGGACTAAACCCTCCTATCTAGTAAATGCTAAATCAAATTTAAATATAGTGAATTATCTTTCAAATACCAATCTATTACTTTGGGGAATGCGTAATTGTATAAATCTTGACGTGCAAGAAGTAGTGTATTATCTTGAACGCTTGGCAGTTGTGATAGTTGAATCTCCCAGAAAGTTGCAATGATGTATTGATGCGAAAGGGTTTGCTTAAAGGGTTTTGATTGGCGAATTAGCTGATAATTGCTATTTCCGACATACTGTTGCCACACTTCATCCAATTGTAATTGTGCTACTGTAGCCAATGCACTTGTTTCTATCAGAGGAAACTGGTACAGCCCTTTCCAGATGTCTTTTTGTTGCCGTTTTTCGATGATAATTTGCTCAGTTGTGTTTAATAAAAGGTAATTAAAATAGCGAGTGCGTTTTTTGAGTTTTTTGGTCTTTACAGGGTATTTTTCGATGCTTTTGGTCTGAAAAGCTGTGCAATCTTCCTGAAAGGGACAAGCAGTACAAGTCGGGGATTTAGGCGTACATTGCAATGCTCCAAAATCCATGATGGCTTGATTATATTTAGCCGCTTGGGAAACATCCAAAAGTGCCTGTGCTAAGGCAGCAAATTCTTTCTTCCCTGCCGTGGAGTCACTAGCCGTTTCGATACCGAAATAGCGGGCTAAAATGCGGTACACATTGCCATCTAGTACCGCGTAGGGCAAGTCATAAGCAAAGGAAGCAATCGCTGCTGCTGTATATGCTCCTACGCCTTTCAGCTTAAGGATATTGTCATAAGTAGTTGGAAATTCGCCCTCCAATTCTCTTGCAATATACTTGGCCGTGAAATGCAAATTTCGCGCCCGCGAGTAGTAGCCCAAGCCTTCCCATAGTTTCAATACTTCATCTTCAGGCGCAGCCGCTAGGTCTTCTACCTTTGGGTAGGCAGCTTTGAAGCGTTCATAATAGGGTAAGCCTTGCTCTACACGAGTTTGCTGTAAGATAATTTCCGAAAGCCAAATCAAATATGGATTACGCTCCCCTTTCCACGGCATCGGGCGGTGCTGCTGACTGTGCCAATCCAATAGGCGTGTAGAAAAATTATCTTTTTTGCTGGACATCTATATTTTTTGGGCGAAGATAAAGGCATTATGTTGGAATGCTATAATGCTATAATGCTATAATGTGATACAGTATTTCTCCCCATTATCGC
>JAHDCQ010000057.1:16187-21399 GCA_020629845.1 Saprospiraceae bacterium
AATGCTATAATGCTATAATGCTATAATGTGATACAGTATTTCTCCCCATTATCGCATTTCATCATTATCGCATTATAGCATTATAGCATTAAAAAGGACTCCTCATTTTTTCCGCACCAATAATACTCCATCTCGAATAGGCAACATAATATTTTCTACCCGCACATCGGCTTGCACCATTTCATTAAAAGCATGAATATCACGCGTATCTTTATCGCTTTTTCGGGCAGCTACTTTGCCGTCCCAAAGCACATTATCAATGAGGATATGCCCGCCAGTATGCAGTTTTGATAACGCGAGTTCATAGTAAAAAGCATTGTCCCTTTTACCTGCATCTATAAATACCAAATCGAATAGCAGATTGAGGGTAGGAACAATGCGTTTCGCATCACCGATATGGACTTGAATACGGTCTTCTAGTTTAGCTTTTTTGATATATTTTCTGATGAGGTATTCTAATTCTGGATTGACCTCTATGGTATGGAGTATGCCGCCTGCTTGCAAGCCTGCCGCCAAACATATCGCTGCATAGCCCGTGAATGTACCAATTTCCAGCACCGCCTTTGGATGAATCATGCGACTTAGAAAGCTAAAAAACTGCCCTTGTAGATGTCCCGATAGCATTTGGGGGGCGAGGGTTTTGAGCCAGGTTTCACGCTCTAGTTCGTAGAGTACCTGCGCTGGTGTACTGGTGTGTTCGGTGCAGTATTGGGTGATGTGTTTTAGTGTTTTTTTCATAGCTGAGTTGCTGCATTCATACTTGTATGTTGCCTAAAACTTATTCTTCCACATCATGCTTTCCACAGGGCGGGTAGTTCGTTCGATGTATTTGGCATTTTGTTTTTTATTGTAAAAATTCTCAATGTCGCCGTCCACTTTGAAGTAAATTAATTGTCCGATAGGCATACCTGCATAGATACGGACGGGTTGCGTACAAGAAATTTCGAGCGTCCAAGTGTTGCAAAAGCCCACATCGCCCTTGCCTGCCGTAGCGTGAATATCAATCCCTAATCGCCCCACGCTGGATTTGCCTTCTAGAAAAGGTACGCTTGCATGAGTTTCGGTATATTCTTCCGTCACCCCCAAGTAGAGTACATTGGGATGCAATACCAAGCCCTCGTCAGGAATTTCTAAGTATTCAATTTCGTTATGTTTTTTGGCATCTAGAATTTGCCCTTTGTAGAGTGCTAGGGTGCGGCCCAAATGCACATCATAAGAATTTGTACCGAGGCACTTTCTATCAAATGGTTCAATCACAATCGAGCCATCCGCAATGCCTTCTAGTATTTTTGTATCGGAAAGAATCATATTTTGTTATTGCCCTCTTTTTTCCTAAATCAATTTTCGCGTAAAAGTAAGCATTTCATTCGTTTAGGCGATTGATTATTGAAACGCACTTCTAGTGATGCTTTTATACATGGACGAAAGACAATATAAATGGTGGGCTAAAAGAAAGCAGTTCTTACTTCAACAAGCATACTTATGTTCCAATTGGAATATCTTTCTTGGAATATTTATTTTCTATCAAAATATCCTGAATTCCAATTCCTATTCCGCAAATACGGGATAGAAATTCTTCTCCAATAGGAGTAACCAATTTTATGTCATCATCAATAGATAGATGGTACTTTTCAAAAGCAAATTTTAAACACAAAATCAAGCCCCTACCACTTATTTCAAAAGTCTCTTCCACTACTCCAATTGGTTGGTGCTTGATTTCGTGTTGCCATGGTTTATCTTCTAGTTTCTCTCTCAAATCTGGCATTTGTACCCTACATTTCTTAGAAGCTGTTTTAAAACTCTATCGTCTGAATGATATGTTCTAAACCTTGCATGTACTCGCGCTTTTTACGGCCAGGTGCATGTACAAAGCCATCAACGAAGATTAATTCATTCGTTTTAGGATTTACAGTAACATAGCTTACAAATGGGCCGCCCATATAGTCATTTACCAACTCCCAAATGCCACGAGCCTCTATTGCATAGTTACCATCAATATTTCGCACTTCAACCAACATGGGTAAGTCCACATCATTCACTTGCATATAAGTGCCTGGTATACGCGAAGACACATATTTTTTACCGATAGAGTCGCGTAGGGCTTTCAGGGCTTCTTTGGTGAGTTGTTGCTCATCGGTATAAGGTTGCTTATGCAGCATCAAATTAGCACTACTTTCGGGATTTTCGCGGCGCATCCAAATGGTATTTTCTTCATTCAATACTACATCATATTCGCCTGGTACACGCATATTGAACCCCATTACTGTACTCAAATCTGCGATAGCATTATTATTTTCCCCATCTAAATAGACCGTAGCATCTACCTTATCCCAATTGGCTTTATCTACCCGCTTTTTAATAGCGGGAAAGGCGCGCGCGATTTGTGCAGCAAGCTCCTGTTCGCCATAGCTAAATAAATAAATCACCAACTGATTGCGCGCCCATTTATCTTGCCCAACGCTAGTGGAGTAGTCCACATCTTCGCGGGCTTTTCGAAGCTTTTCCGTTCCTAAATCCTCTTGCACAAAACGCATGGCAGGGGAGCCATTATCCGATAAGTCTGCCAGCACCACATAGTTGCGAAGCTCCTTTCGGATTGGGTCTGTTTCTAACTCAAGCGGCGTGAAATGTTTCAAATCAAAAATAGGCTCAGGTTGTGGCAATATCGGATATGCCGATGCAAAGTAGTACCGAAAGGTATCGCCTACTGCGCCTTCCCAAAGCTCTTTGTCGGCAATGACGATTAATTGATTCGTCGGCCCGTAAGATGTTGGTACGGGATCGAATTGCTTGCGCACTTCAGGTGAACAGGCTGTGAAACACCACAAGGTGCATAACAAGAATAAGCTATATTTCCAATGGAGATGTTGCATAGTTTTCAATTCTATTTTTAATTGGCTGTTTGGCTATTTAGTATCGTAGTAGTATGTGATAAGTCATCTTTTTACCTAATACTTTGTACCTGATACTTAATACCAAAAAACCTACTACAAGAGATGCAAATGTAGCGGGTTTTGGTGTATGCTTTTCGATAAGAAAAAGCGTTTATTTCCTCGACAAAGCTCGAAATAAGTAGTGAAATTTCGCTACGCAGAACATTTTTTTATTTTTTTTTCAAATTTTTAAAAAAAATAAAGTTTTTTTATCCAATAAATCTACAGTCGTGTAAACAAATGTGTAGCGGCAATGTCCGCACTTTTACCTACTAATTTTCTGAAAAATAGATATTTTCAAGAAATAGTTTGGTTTTAACAACAGTACTTCTGCTAATCTTTGTTACTTCTTTACCGCAAGCGAGTCAAAGTACTGTTGTTGTGATGGTTATATGATTGACTTTCGCAGAATACTTACTTAATTTTGCCTCTTGAAATGACCAGACCATTTATCTAATAAACAATTTTAACGAGCAAAATGATGGGTGTTGCTACCCGATTTTCTTCAAATCATTATGCTGTTAGTGTGAGTTCAATAATAAAGATTCAAATTTTTCTTAAGCAGGGCTAAATAATATGGCTTTCGAGCCAATTGATTTATTTTGCTTCGCAAATTTGAATACCTATTGTTTCACATCTACTTAAGCGCAGGCAAAACACCTATTTTGATTAACATTTACTCAGCATGAAAAAAGAATATTCAAAAACAAACTGTAAGGTTACATTCTCTCTGCCAAAGGTGGCTATAGCAGGAAGTGAATCTGTAGTGCTATTGGGTGACTTTAATGATTGGGACAGAACTGGAATTCCATTAAAAGCTAATGGTGAAACCTTCTATACAGAAATAGAACTGGAGCCAGGACGCGACTATGAGTTCCGTTACTTGATTGATAATGTGCGTTGGGAAAACGACTGGAATGCCGATAAATATGTACCATCTCCTTATGAGGGTATTTTGAATTCGGTTGTTTCTGTGCCAACTGCACCAGTAACTATGGCTGCACCAGCACCGAAAAAAAAGGCTGCACCGAAAAAAGCAACTGCTAAGAAAGCCGCTCCTAAGGCAACTAAGAAAGCTGCAAAGCCAAAGAAAGCTGCAAAGGACAACTTGAAGAAAATTGAAGGCATCGGGCCAAGGATTTCGCAAGTATTGACCGAGGCTGGTATTGCAACCTTCAAAGCTTTGGCAGCAGCGAAGCCAGATCGCATCCGTGAAGTATTGATAGCAGCTAATCCGAAGTACAGAATGTACGATCCAACAACTTGGCCAGAGCAAGCTACTTTAGCAGCGAAGGGCGAGTGGGAAAAGTTGCAAGTATTACAAGATGAATTAGACGGCGGTAAGCGTAAGTAAATGCCGTTGTTCAACGATATATTCAGCGTTAGGAGCTTTGGGGTTGCTAACGCTGTTTTTTTTTGAGACGGGGGGTAGGAAATTAAAAAAGTCAAGCACTCCATGTACTTGACTTTTTTATGTAAAAAACCATTCCTTTAGAATGCCGAAGCACCTGGATTAGCATCATTGTATCGCTTGCTGACCTCTTTCCAGTTGATGATATTAAAGAAACCATCAATATAATCTCCTCTGCGGTTTTGATAATTCAAGTAATAAGCATGTTCCCATACATCTACGCCCAAAATTGGCTTCCCTGCGATGTCGTTCACGTCCATCAATGGATTATCCTGATTTGGTGTTGCTGCAATGAATAATTTGTCATCTGCATCCACACACAACCAAGCCCAACCAGAGCCAAACTGTCCTAAAGCAGCCTTCTTGAATGCTGCTTTCATATTATCAAGTCCACCGAAGTCCCGCTCAATGGCTTTTGCGATATTTAAGCCGCCTGTTAGTTCGCTTTCAGATGCAGGTGCTAGGATACTCCAAAATAGGGCGTGATTGTAATAACCACCACCATTGTTGCGTACGCCTGCAGAATGCTTCGATACATTTGCTAAAATATCTTCAATTTTTGCATTTGCAATTTCTGTACCGTCAATTGCTGCATTGAGTTTCTTTGTGTAGCCCGCGTGGTGCTTACCGTGGTGAATCTCCATCGTGCGTGCATCAATATGAGGTTCTAATGCTTTAAAATCGTAAGGCAAAGCAGGTAATTCGAATGCCATAATTGTGTAGTACTTATGTAGGAAGCTATGGCTTCCCTTGTGAAGAAATATATTCTATATAACTATTAGAGTTGATAGACAGAGGTTTCAATTTAGAATATAAAATTAAAAATGTAGAATGTATAACCAATCAAATCTACCCACTTCTTCTATAG
>JAHDCQ010000058.1:0-18752 GCA_020629845.1 Saprospiraceae bacterium
GAAAAAGCAACGCAATTTTTAACCCTATTTTTGAACACCCTACCCTTTCAGGGCTAAAAATAGAATCAAAATGTGTTTTCTATAAAAATTTCATCCCTTCGGGATTTATTTGCCATTTGTGTGCATAGGGCAAGTATGTGATGTTGTCTTATAGCTTGTTTTGCTATATGTCAGCATAAAATTTGTTGTTTGACTTTGAAAAACCATATTCTTTTTTTAACTTTATTGAAGTTATCAGATTTGGCATTTATAATGATGAAAGGTGTGTTACTTTCAACTAAAGTGGTATCAAAAAATTAGATTACATGTGCATTGCGTCAAGGCATATAATGTAGTGCATATTCTAACCCAATCCTTACAGTACAGCTTTTCAGTAATCTCTTCCGTTTGTTACGCTTATATAAATGTCTACTCAACGTATCTATTAGTAAACTAGGAGTACTGCGTACCTGTGTAGTACTTTTAATGGCATAACAACGAATAATGCGTAAAGACATCCTATTCCGCAATAGCGATAGCTATTTTTTAGCTTCGCATACTGCAATTTTGCAAACTGATGTTCACCCTGCATTAAAAGAAAGCCAAACCGCTTTAAAAAAACTTGTATATTGGGTATATGATTTTCTATGCAAGCCACACCACAAATTGGGGCGTGGTGGTAATGTTTGCCCGTATACAGCTCCTGCTCTGAAACGGCATACCCTTTGGTTTACTGCTATGACTAAAACAGACTTAAATCAGCAAGATATTCTTGATGCCATCAATGTTTATCGGGAATGGTTCTTGGAGCTTGAGCCAACGGATAAAACCCAAAGCATTTTTAAAGCCATTATGATTGCCTTTCCTAATCTAAATGCGGAGCAAGCCCCGCAATTTATAGATGCTACACAAGCCATCTTAAAGAAAGATTTTGTGAAAAATGGCTTAATGTTAGGACAATTCCACGAAGCCTGCCCTGAGCCAGGCCTACATAATTCAGAATTTCGTCCATTACAATCGCCAGTTCCATTACTTGCCATCCGAAATATGGTACGAACAGATGTGCCATTTCTGGATCATGATGAAGAATTGATGAAGCACTATTATGAATTATTTTTGCCAAGCGCAAAAGTGTCTGCATAGCTTGTTGTTTGTGTTCACTATGGCTAATTTCGTCATTTTTTTGCTTGAAAATCGTATCATTTCTGATATATCATTGACAGAATGGGCTTTGGTTTATTAATTTTACCGAACTTTTGGTATTATTGGACTCTCATGTAGCTTACTAGACTTTGGACAAAAGTCTAGGTCTTTAGTATATAGATGAATCTAATGTGTAAAGTACTGGAATTCAGATTTGATAAAATTCAATTTTCTGAACACGCTAAAGACTAATAGACCAATTTACCAAAGACTAGGACTTTGTCCAAAGTCCAGGTAGCTTATGAGACAACAAACAAAAAGCAATGGCAGAGCTGAAAACATTGATAGATCAGAATAGCTTACCACGCCATATCGCGGTGATAATGGACGGTAATGGACGTTGGGCGAAGCATAAAGGACAACCTAGAGTATTTGGGCACCGAAGTGCAGTAAAAGCAGTACGTGAAACCACGGAAGCCGCAGCAGAACTAGGCGTGGAATACCTTACACTTTATGCCTTTTCTACCGAAAATTGGAATCGCCCCGCTTTTGAAGTTAACGCCTTGATGACCTTGCTGGTAGATACCATCCGCTCGGAAATTGATACCTTAAATAAAAATAATATCAAACTCCAAGCTATCGGTAATATCGAGAAATTACCTTCCAAAAGCTATAAGGCTTTAATGGAAGGCATTGAAAGCACGAAGCATAATACGCGTATGACGCTCATTTTGGCATTGAATTATAGTGCAAAATGGGAAATTATGACGGCTGTGCGCGAGATTGCTGAACAAGTAAAATCGGGCTATTTAGAACCCGAACAAATTAGTGAAGAAGTGTTTGCTAATGCATTAGAAACCAAAGGAATTCCTGATCCAGAGTTGCTTATCCGTACGAGTGGCGAAACACGTATCAGTAACTTTTTGCTTTGGCAAATTGCTTATGCAGAACTTTACTTCACGCCTATTTATTGGCCCGATTTTAGAAGAAATAATCTCTATGAAGCTATTTTAAACTATCAGAATCGGGAACGTCGCTTTGGACGTACGAGCGAGCAATTAGTAGGCAATGGTGTAAAAATTTAAACACCACACAACTTTGTCTTCAACCAAGGCGTTTCTAGGAAAAATGGCAAATAAAAAAACATATCGAATAGTAGCTTTCATGCTTTCCTTACTGATGTTTTGTACATCAGTAGGTTTTACTATTGATATGCACTTTTGTCAAGGCAAGTTGGCTGCTGTTAGTGTGTTTGGCGAAGCAAGTTGCTGCAAAACAGCTTGCACTAGCACTAAAAAAGCTTGTTGCCAATTGCCCAAAACTAAGCATACAGACGATAATTGTTGCGATAATACCTCCATAGATGTACAACTCGACACCAATATTCCTAAAGCCGAAGCGACTAGCTATTCCCAAATTCAACTGCAGTTTGTAGCAAGTTTTATAACTGCTTATTTTTCATTACCCATTACCAATACCTCTATTGTTCAATATCAAAACTACAAGCCTCCTCTCCTGATTAGGGATGTTCTTGTCCTTATTCAGACTTTCCTTTGTTAGCATTTTCTTGTGTTTTATAAAATGAATTTGGTTCTCTGACAATTTTGGTGATGAATCAAGTCTCTTTTTTACAAAAGTTCGACCGTTACACTAACTCATTTTGCAAAAAATAGACTTGACCACCAAAATTGTCAGAGAACGATGAATTTTTAATAAATCGGTCAATGCATTCCGTCCAGTTTATCAAAGATAAACGACCGTCGGCCGTCCGTCTTTGGCCGTAAACCAACACAAGATGAAACACACAATCAAGCTCTTAGCGATTATTGCTTGGAGTTGGTGCAGTCATGCTGCTTTTGCACAAGGGCCGCCCATTACGGCGGATAAGCCCATTATGCTTTCTGCTAAAACAGTAGTTGTGACAACACTCACTGAAATTCGTAAAGCGGAAGAAGGAACTTTTGTTAGAGCTCCTCTAATGATCCATTACTTACCGACTTCTAATAGTTTAGTAGCGGTACATATTCCTTTAGTGACCTATGATTATGAAGATACAGGAGTCACAGGCAAACGATTAGGTGATGTGCAGTTAATGGCAAAATATCAACTCTTTCGCTTGGATAGGAAAGCCAAAACTTTACGTGTCGTGGCTAAAACTTTACAAACCTTTCCTACTAGTGAACGGGATTTGCATATCCATGAAATGGCGCAAGGACACTATCAAGGCTACTATGGTGCAGTAATGGGGTATGAAACCATCAAGTATGGCATTTCTTTTGAAGCAGGCTTCAACTCCGTAAAAGACTATGAGGATGACGAAGCTCGTATAAAACTGGGTTTTGGTTTGCCCTTACTAAGACCCGTTTATCCTGTCAATCAGTTGAACTTGTATTTTGAATATCAAAGTAGTTGGTTCACAGAGCGTGACGATTATGCCCTATTTTATGCACAAGGTATCCAATATGCACGAGGCCGCTTCACTTTCGATGCCTCGGTACAAGTGCCTTTAGTTCAGAATACTTTTCCCTTCCGTGAGCGACGTAAGTACAGCTTATATTTAGGGACAAGGGTAGTTTTTTAAATTAAAAATTAAAAAAAATGAAATATACAATCATAGCAATTTTTGCCTGCCTAATGCTAGGCTTTACTACAACAACACAAGCACAAAAAGCTGCTAAAGACCAATTTGAGATAGAAGTAGATGGCTTGGGCTGTCCGTTTTGTGCGTATGGTTTGGAGAAGAAATTCAAAGAGTTTAAAGGACTCAAAAACGTTCGCATTGATATGGAAACGGGCATATTCAATTTCACGTTTCCTGCAGAAAAAGCAATGGGTTTAGAGCGTATCATGGCGCAAGTAGAAAAAGCAGGCTATACGCCAATAAGTGCGAAAGTGACCCGTGCTGACGGCACAACAGAAAGTAGTGCAGCAGAGGAAATTTCGCTCGATGATTATAATGATATAGGGGAGGCTTCACTATTTGTGGCAGGTAATTGTGGCATGTGCCGAGCACGCATAGAAAAGGTAGCGAAAAATATAGATGGTGTGCTTACTGCCGCTTGGGACGAAGATACCAAAATGTTAGACTTGCAATTTGATGCGTCCCAAACCAAGAAGAAGGCTATTGAAACAGAAGTTGCGCAAGCAGTAGCTACTTCTGGACATGATACGAAGTCTTCAAAAGCAGAGGATAAGGTGTATAAAAACCTGCCTGGTTGCTGTAAATACAAGCGAATTAAATAGAGGCTATTTAAGCATATAAGATGAGTTTTTAAGTACTCGGACAATGTCTTATATGTGATTTAAGGGACGAAGATTATTTGACTCTTTGACAATTTTTGCCAAAAACGCACAGGTGGACGGTCGACTTCAGTTCGACTGTCCATAACTACTGCTAGAATGGACATTCGAGCTTGGAGTCTAATGCCATCAACTTAAGACGGTTCATCTGCTAACTTCCCGTTAGCTGATGAATTATTCCTTTGATTATCAAGCATTTCAATTTAGACGCTGATAGGAAATCAGCGTCTAAATCGTTAAGTTGATGACAGGCGAGCTTGGAGTCGCCCGTCCATCTTGTAAAAATTGTCAAAGAGTCAATTATTTTCTTCGTCTCTAAATTCATAAAAATGAAACAACAACTTATATATATGTCATTGCTTATCGCAGTGCTGTATGCATGTAGTAGTGAGCGAAAGCAATGGACGAAAACAAGTACGATTTCACTTGAAGGAATCACGCCTATTGGCTTAGCAGAATCAGAGGGGAATATTTGGATTTCAGATGGCGACCATAATCGCCTATTAGCCATTGATAAAATAGGCAACATCGTGCAAACGCTCGAAGAATTTGAGCGACCAATGCACATTGCTAGCGACGCAGGCACCGTATTTATACCAGAATATGGCTCGGATAGCATTATAAAACTTCAAGGCGAAACGCGTTCTACATTAAGTATTCAAGATAGTTTAGACGCGCCTGCTGGTGTAGATGTGAAAGGTGATGAAGTAGCAATTGCTGACTTTTATAATCATCGAATCTTATATGCTAATGGCGACGAGTGGATAAGTTTTGGAGAAGAAGGCAACAAAAAAGGGGAATTTTATTATCCAACTGATGTACAACTGACGGCAGATAAGATATATGTAGCAGATGCTTATAACAATCGCGTACAGGTATTCGATAAGAAAGGGAATTTTTTACAACTCATTGGTGTAGAAGATGTGATGAATGCTGCGACAGGCTTGTTTGTATCGGACAGTCAGGTAATTGTTACCGATTTTGAGCATGACCGTGTATTAGTTTATGATCTCGATGGCACATTAGAGCAAATTATAGAAGATTTGCAAAAACCGACAGATGTGCTTGTAATAGATGGTGCTTTATACATCGCTAATTACAAAGGGCAAAATTTGGAGGTCTATAATTAATGGACTGCGAGACTTTCGGTGTTTTAAAACAGTTTTTTTAAGACATCGAAAGTCTTTTTACTAAAAATGCCTGCTCTTAAAAAAAAGCAGGCAAAAAAAAATTGCCCCACTTTTAACAGTAGAGGCAATTCAATACACACACTATGAGAACACCCAAAAAAATCTTGCGGTTGTAGAGGTTAAAGAATCTACCCTGTGGCTTATTTGCCACAGAGTAGCCCACACACTATGAGAACACCCATTATAAATCTTTAAGCCGAAGCTTTATCTTTTTTGTTTATTTGAGTAGTGAAGCATTCTTCATTTTTAAATACACCTTTTTGACGCTAAACTTTGAGGAGGTCACAAATTTAGTCACAGAAAATATTTTTATCATTTTGATTGAACGATGCATAATCTGCTGATATTCAGTTTGTTATAATTAATTAACGTTTTTTTAAGACAAAGGTTAATGTTTTTAAGGTGTCACTTAAAGGTGATATTTGGTTGAAAATTAAGCATAATCAGTATAGAATTGGGGATATAATAAAAAATGGGGTGATAGCTGTATGTATCACCCCATTTTTCAGGAAAAACTAAGTACCTCCTATTTTCTTATCGAAATATTTTGAGACTTCCCGTTTTTACAAATTCGTCGCCTAGGCAGGTATAACGTACCTTATAGAGCATTACACCCGAATTTACGGGTTGTCCTTTGAAATTGCCGTCCCACATTTCCATAGCTTCTGTGGTACTAAATACCTTACTTCCCCAACGATCAAATATTTCAAAAGAAATAATACGCTCTACGGCAAATGGGTTACTGATGCCATAAGTGTCATTGCGTCCGTCGCCATTAGGTGTGAATACATTGGGTAAGAAAATTAAGTTACAATCTAAATCTTCAGGATTGACGGCATTAATTTTTATTTCATCTCTAGCGATACAGCTACCATCATCGAAGGCTAAGGAATAGATTTGTTCTCCTGCTTTTATAGGAGTGATGGTGGCATTAGGATTTTTTATATCATTGACTCCCTCATTAGGTGACCACGTAAAGTCGAATGCACAAGAAAAAGTAGTGCTGATTTCTACGGAGTCGCCAAGTACAACTAGGGCATCTTCCGTAATAATTTTATCGGGAGCGACATAGAGTTCTTCTATTTCTTCTCTGGAGAGGGCTTTTCTGTAAATTCTCAATTCGTCTAGTAAACCTCGATACGGACTTTCAGCCGCTTGCGCGCAAGGTGTTCCACCTATACTAAAAGGGGAATTGCTTTCAATATTAGCTCGTGTGCTGGTTCTTCCACCATCTATCAGCTCCCCATTAAGGTAGAGTTCAAAGACTGAACTTTCGCGTACTATAACCACGTGTTGCCAACAGGCATCTTCGTCAGCCACAGCAGTCAATTCTACTTGCTTGTTCGCATTCTCGCTGATTAGTGCAGTTATGGTTTTAGTAAATGGGGTGTAGCGAACGGCTAGGGCGTGTCCATTTGGGCAGTCATTCACATCATATTTGGATAGAATAAGCTGTGTGCCGCCTGCCACACTAGGTTTGAAATAAAAGCTGATGGAAAGATCCGTAACACCAAATTCATTTTGAAGCGAACCTGCAAAATCAATACGATTTCCAGAACCATCTAGTTCTAAGGCATCACCAATTACACCACAATCATAGTCGGGTTCGAAGCGCCCTTGCGTAAGTACATTTATAGTGCTATCATTTACACTACTAGTGATGGTATTATTATCGAAAGAGTAGTAGGCCACTAGGTTTTCATCTGTTTGTGCCATTGTGCTTTGACTAATGAGCAAGGAACACAAACAAACTAGCCATTTTGTATATTGAGTCATTCTTAGTATTGAATAGTAATGAATTTACTTAGCAAGAACGCAGCTAGTATCACCAATATTGAATCAGTAAAGTAATTTTTGGATTGATTTGAATTATGCTCCAAATAATCCACCCATACCAGGCGGCAGCATATTTTGCATAAGCTTATTCGTTTCCTCAGCAGCTTTTTCCCCTGCTGCGTCTAAAGCCCTATTTATAGCGATTAGGAGTAAATCTTCTAATTGTTCGCTATCGGAAAGGTCTAATTTATCCTTATCTATGCTAATATTCATCAATTCTTTATTCGCATTTGCAACGACTTTGATAGCACCGTCCTCTGCGCTTGTCTCTATGGTAATGTGGCGTAGTTTCTCTTGGAGTTCTTGCTGTTGTTGTTCGATATTACCTAATAAATCTCCAAACATTATGAATTGCATTTAGCAAAAAGAGAGTAATGTGCTTATGACATTACTCTCTTCTTTTATGATGTGATACAAACAAGTCAAGTATGACTACAAACCGTAGTCTTCTTGCTCTCCGAAGTAAGTAGAAAGCGTAGCACCCCAGAAGAAGTACCAGTCGGGACCTGCTGCTTTTCCATTAATGCTAATCCCGTCAATATAGTCGGTATTAGTATAACGCCATCCCCATTCAAAACCTAATGTTGACCATTGAGTGAAGTCGAAACGAAGCCCTCCTCCAATGGGGACAACCAAAAAGTTATTGGTATCATCAGGTTCTGGGTAGGGTACTTGGTTTAGATTCAAAGGCGGTGGATTATCACCAAAGTCTACTTCTTTATCCAAGAAATTACTACCAATTCCTACGAATAAGTAAGGATTAATTTGTGGGCGAAAGATGCCTACATCATTGAAACGAGATTTTGCTAATGGAAGCCACTCCGCATTAATGGATACCTCTAGTAAATTAGCAGTCATATTCCAGCCTCTATTGAAAACACCAGAACCTGGGTCAGCATTTAAGTCATCACCATTTATTTGGCCTGCATATACATTGCCTTTAAAATATAGCTTATTGCTGTAGTGGTATCGAACGAGCCCACCTACAGAGAGCTTCGTTGCACCAAATTCAATAGGGTCTTGTGATAAGTCACCTTGATAATTGGCTATACCTGCAAAGCCACCAACTTCTACATAGCGTTGGGCATCAAGCGAAATGGTTGTCAGGCATAGTAAAGCGAACAAGAGAGCTATTTTTTTCATTAAAAGTATCGGTTTTGATAGTGAAAGCAGTATCCTTTTATCAACGTTAGATTGCTTACTTATGATATATTTTGAATATGTAATAGTCCGTTAACTATTTACATTTAATTTTAACTAATGAATGTACGGAGATATACTAAACTAGTGCAAATAAATAAGCGATCTGATATTATGTGAATGCGGGCGAAACGAGTTTTAATTGACTTACTTCTAAAGAGATAAGTATAGTAAAAAAAAGCGATGCAAAAGTAGGTTTCGATTAGGATAAATTCAAATTACACGTACGAAGCTTTTTGTTAAATCAAGAAAAATGTGCTTTTAATAGCCAAAATGCCTAAGATTTAGTCTTTAATCGAAGACGGTGAGGACTTGTCTTTGGGATGCGTTCAATGATTTCGCGGGCTTCAAGGTCGAGTTTTACACTTACAATATACCATACCACTTTCCCGTCGAAGCTTGGAGTGAGTTGTTCTACTGCTAAATCATTGAGTGCTTCATAGCTTATTTCGCCATGTTCTTCAATTGTGTTTAGTATAAAATCTTTGATTACCTCATAGCGTCTTCTTAAGATATTGACTCCTTTCTTGCCTTGCGGGTGTAGCGTTAGTATTCTTTCTTCCATAATCCGTGTGTTTGTTTATGAGGATATAAATATAGCATTTTTGTAATTATTTAGAGGAGAGAGCAGAGATGAGAGAAAAGAGACTTAAGGAATATGGATTTTCTCTTTTGAGCAATGGAAATCTTATTGATGCACAGTATTTCTTCTCTCCTCTCTGCTCTACTAAATAGTTACGCATTTTTGAAGATAAAAAGCTCTCCGCCTACGGACAGAGAGCTTCATAACTTAATTATGGCAACTACCTTAGAAGCTGTTTTCTAACTATAGGTTGTAAAACAGCTTCTTAAAAGGTAGAACACAATATTATAGAGTACAAATGAAATCTTATAGAGAGTAAGGCTAACTCCTTAGAGTTAGCCATCAAACTCTGCTTTCTAGTATGTGTATTCACTAATTCGTATTTATCTGCACAGGGTCTTTCGTCATCACGCCGAGGTGGTTTCTATGACGAACCACCACATGATACATACCTGGATCAGTATCGAAACGAACTGCAGAATTTCCATCTGTATCTACTACATCACCATCTTTTTGTAAGAGGGCTGCGCGAGTTGCGACTACTGTTGTAGGCGAACTAGGATCACGTAATTCTAATAGTACCCAATCTACGATTCTATCATTACCTGTATTTCCTACAGCACTTGCTTGTATTGTTTCCGATCCACTATAGCCAAATGAAGTATATGGCTGCGCGTTAGGTACAAGGCTGCTAGTGGATAAAGCATGTGTCATGACGCTTGTAGCAGTACTATACGGGCCTTGTAAGTTTACTTTTACACTTAGTTGTATAGTGATGTAAGGTGTACCATCTTCACGTAGTAGTGCTCCAGTAAAAGTAGATGGCAAGGTTGGTGCATTTGTCAAACAGTCTGGGAAAATAACAGTATCTGTATTTCCAGGTACCATGCCTTCCTCCCAGTTGCTACAATTGTTCCAATCGCCATCGTTTGCTCTACCAATCCAGAAAGAAGCCGTATTTTCAGATGGATAAGCGTTGGTGCTTACTGTCTGTGGTGCGGTATAAGTTGCCTTTACGGTACATTCTTGACCTGTATTTGCTGGACTCGTGTTGCGTACTTTAATCGTTAACCAACCCGTTGCACTTGGCATATAGTTTAGCGTAATTGGCCCTGTGCCACTCGTAACTGCCAAGTCTAAACCAGCTAAATCAAACAGATTCATGGTCAAATCTTGAGCTGCATCAGTTGGTGTCAAATCTACTGTTACAGCTTTGCCGCTTTCTACGAAAATCTTACCCACTACACGATAGTCACAAGACAGGTCGGGAATACGCCCGCCTTGCGTCAATGACAAACAGTGGCTATCGCCTAAGTCATCTGCCATTTCCCATTCTTGAGTTGTGCTAGTTGCACGTTGCGGAATGTAAGATGCTAAGTATGCTTCCATATCTGCTACAGAAGAGAAGGTCACACCCGCAGGAGCAGGAGCCCAGATAGAATACCCATGTCCATTCGCGCCACCAATAGTATGTCCAACAGGTGCAGTACGAATCGTTACGCGCCCTGAAGCATCTACATTTGCAGTACTCAAACCATGTGCGCCTGAGTAATCATATAAAGCTACATTTGAGAAAGAAGTCGTTACGGTCATTTCCTCATCTTGCGAGTTGTTGCCTACAGTTGAGTACTTATCAGTTACCCCAATTACTGCAACACCTGTGCGCTCTAGTACTAAGTGGTCAGCCTTGCTACCTGATACGACCGTTGCATCCATCAAAGAAGAAGGCACGGCATAGCTACCAGCTTTGAAGTCAAGCTTTTGGTGTGCTTGAATCAAGTTTACTATATCATCATTGATAGGTAATTGTCCGTTGTTATTCGGATCGTGCGTAAAGCGTTGTCCTGTATTGAATACATTGAACATATCCTCGAAGAAAATCTGTGGATTTCCATCCATACCGATAATTGTTGCATAAGCTGCTGCTAGGCGTGGCTCGGTAGGTGTGATATGTGCGGAAAGTTCGCTTCCTGCATTCCAGCCAACTACATTACCATTCGCTGCCAAATTCGGACGGTAGGTATCGTGATTATTTACGAATGGTACTGTTCTATGAACATAAGTAGAAATAGCAGGGTAGTATTCCACTCTATTCGCGCCCGTTTGTTGTGCGCCTGGTAGATTTTGCATATCAAAACCACCTGAACCATAAACCATTCCATATAAACCACCTGTGAAATCAAATGCACGTAGGTTGAAATCGAATACGCCAGCACGTTTCATCACGCCACCGTACCAAGCATCCAAGTCGCCTGTAGAACCTACATATTCGCCTACTGCAAACATTGCATCTGAGCCATTTGCCCAACCCGCATTTTGCTGGATGTTATAAATAAAGTCTTCGCAAGCCTCCACATCGAAGTGCTTCACGGCATCCACACGAACACCATCGAAGCCTGTTTGTTTCTTATACCAAACCATCCATTCGCGTACATTGCGACGCATATAGCCATTATCTGTACCACCTGTTTGCGCTGGGTTGTAAATGGCATTTGAACTTGTGCCATGTGCATTATCGCTATAATCAATATCTGGGCCAAAGTAAGCTTCGCAAATCTGATCGCCTGGCGTACAGACATCAGGATTGAAGAAGTTGGCAAAGTTCTTAGGGAAGCGACCTTCGCGACTCAAGTATTCTGCTGCTGTTTGGTTAGCCACGCCATCTGCGATAGGTGTTCCAAAACAAGCATAACGGAAGTTATAATACATATCACCCGCTGAAGCTGGGTCAATTCCTCCTAAGCCTACATTTTCACTACCTGCACCAATTACGTGATTTGGTACGACATCTTGAATTACTTCGATACCATTGGCGTGCATGACTGCAATCATTCGGAGCAATTCATCTTTAGTACCGAGACGAGTTTCTGTCGCTCCTTTTTGATATTTATCTCCCAAATCATAATGGTCAAATGGCGCGTAGCCTACACCACGTATCGTTGGGTCGAGTGATAGATTCTTTATTGATGGTGGAATCCAAATGGCATCTACACCCGATGCACGGAAACGAGGAGCAAGATCAGCTAGATAGTTAGCCCATCCATCAGGATAATCGTCATGCTCATAATCCCACCAGAATGCTTGTAGAACTACTTTCTTTACTGTACCACCTGGTGCTGGTGGTGTCGTGCTACATGCGCTACTACAAGGAATCCAGCCACCATCGTAGCAAGCATCACCTGTCTGGAAGAGATCAACGGTTTGGTTAGCACCATTACAAGAGAAAATAATATTTGCCGTAGAAGCATTTATTGTAAATTCATAGCAGCCATCACCATCAGGGTCTGCCATTGGTACACCTGGCCACACCACAGGATTATTTGTACCTCCATCTATATCCCAATAGTAAATATATGGGTCGGTACAAGAGCCAGGATTCCATGTCAAAGTCATGCTAGCTGCTGGATTGAAGGTGTAGGTTTCTGCGTCGGTAGCAGAATTATTTGTACCATCTGTTGAAATCGCTGTAATCGTTACTGGCGAACCACCTGATACCATAAATGGCCCTGTATACAGGATGCTAGAAGTCGTTGGTATTGTACCATCTGTAGTATAGTAAATAGCCGTTGCATTCGTAGAGTTAATGGTTACTGTACCTGAACCACTTGGGAAGTTGGTACTTGCTGGTGTAACATCTACGGTTGGCATAGTAGTCGGACAAGTTGTCCAAAAGCTATTGTCGCTCGATGTATTAGATGGTCCATTATAGCAACCATCGCCTGTTTGGAACAAGTCTGCGGTTTGTGAACCGTCGTTGCAATGGAAGATAATATTCGCGCTATTTGCAGGAATGGTATATTCATACCAGCCATTGGCATCAGCATCACTAATAGCTACACCTGGCCAAGTTACTGGATTGTTCGTACCTCCATCTAAATCCCAATAGTAAATGTATGGAGTCGCGCAATTTGCTACCGAAGCATCCCATTGTACCGTCATGCTTGGTGCAGGCGTAAAGGTGTATGTTTCTGTAGCTACGCTAGAGTCGTTAGTACCGTCCGTAGAAATTGCACTTACGGTTACTGGCACACCACCTGATACCGTGAATGGCCCTGTATACAAGGTGCTGCTAGTAGTTGGTGTAGAACCATCTGTGGTATAATAAATATCTGTTGCATTGGTAGAAGTCAAGGTAATTGTACCTGAACCACTTGGGAAATTGGTACTAGCTGGTGAAATTGCTACAGTAGGTAAGCCAAATCCTGGGCAAGTTACCCAACCGCTATCATAACATCCATCTCCTACATGGAAAAGGTCAGCAGTTTGTCCAGCACCATTACAGGAGAAAATGATATTTGCATCATCCGCCATAATAGTGTATTCATACCAACCGTCTCCGTCTGCATCAGTCATAGGTACACCCGGCCAGCTTACAGGATTGTTTGTGCCACCATCAGTATTCCAATAATAAATATATGGATCATTACAACCCGCTGCGTCAGCATTCCAATATAAGGTCATCATAGCAGCAGGATCAAAGGTATAGGTCTCGCTTGCTAGGCTGGAGTTATTCGTTCCATCCGTAGAGATAGCTTGCACATTTACTGGCGCGCCACCTGATACCGTGAATGATCCTGTATATAAGGTGCTACTAGTAGTTGGTGTTGTACCATCTGTAGTATAGTAAATAGCCGTTGCATTTGTAGAAGTCAAGGTGATTGTGCCTGAACCACTTGGGAAATTCGTACTAGCGGGCGAAATTGCCACAGTTGGCAAGCCAAATCCAGGACAAGTTACCCAGCCATTATCATAGCAAGAGTCGCCGCTTGCCGAAAGATCGCCTGTTTGTCCAGCACCATTGCAAGAGAAAATTACATTGGTACTAGAACCAGTAATCGTATATTCATACCAGCCATCACCATCAGGGTCAGTCATAGTTACCCCAGGCCAAGTCGTAGGACTGTTCATGCCGCCATCTACATCCCAATAGTACATGGTCGGCGTTGCACATCCTGCTGCATCTGCATTCCAATATAGCGTCATGGTCTGCACAGGATCGAAAGTATAGGTTTCTGTATCAACTGCAGTTAGTGTACCACCACAATCCGCGATTGCTTGTACGGTTTCTGGTATGCCTGCTGCACCACTAACTGTAAAAGGTCCTGTATAAAGTGTGCTGCTAGTAGTTGGTGTAGTTCCATCTGTAGTGTAGTAAATATCACAGACGTTAGAGCCTGTACCTAATGTTACTGTTACCGAACCCGAAGGATGATTGCCACTCAATGGGCTGATATTGACTGTTGGCGCGAATGATGGGCAAGCTGTCCAGCCACCATCATAGCAAGCATCACCACATGCAAATAAATCATCTGTTTGGCTACCACCTGCACAGTTGAAGATGATGTTGGCGTAAGCTGCATTTAGGGTTACTTCATACCAACCATCGCCGTCCGCATCGGTCATGGCCACACCTGGCCAAGGCGCAGCTTCTGTATCTTCTACGCCATTCAACTCCCAAGCATAGGCATAAGGCGTACCACAAGCTCCTGCATTCCAGTGAATGGTCATAGTCGCTGTTCCTCCAATCACATATTGCTGTGATTTTACACTTGAATTATTACCCATGCCATCTTGTGCGAAGGCGTAAACCGTAGTAGAACTATTTAAGGTAAATGGCATAGTATAAACTGTCCAATCACTCAAGTCGCTAGGCGTTGCATCTGGATCAAAAGTATAATAAGTGGTTACTGAACCACCGCCGCCTACATCTGCTGCACTGATAGTTACAGTCACTGGATCTGGACTATAGCAATCGGTTGGGGCAATATCAATGGCAATACAAGCAGGAGCAGTTACGTATTCCATCAAGACAACGCCTTCGCTGCTTACATTGAAACTCACTTGTCCGCCTGAAACAGTCGCTGTCGCGCCGCTATAGTGGTCTTTTACTTGATCGCCATCCTCGAAACATCCTGAGACATCGAAACTTTGCGTGCCTGCCGAAAGTCCGATAGCTGCTAAGATAATATCACAAATTCCATCATTTGCATTGATATACTCACGCTTAAACATATAAGGCGATGCGCTAATCTGAGTATGTGAACCTGCACCTACGGCAGGGTGATTGTAGCGGAATGTTCCTAATTTTTTCCAGTGTTCATGTACCGCAGTATTGAAGCTACCCCAGTTCATAAAAGAACGCCAAGGTTGATCGGTGCCTACTGACATTGTTCCTAAAGGACGTGCGGATTCATCGCCATAGTAAATTTGTACGCCACCTGGCGCGAGTAATAGACTCGTACCCGCATCAATCAAGTCTGCGCGTGGGAACATATCATCGTCATGCGAAGAAATATAGCTTAAGATATTCCATTCAGGGTCAGGATTTACGATAGATGCATAATTCGCATACGTTCCTTCAATAGAACCTGGGTTAGCCGCAGGACCTTTAAAGTTGAAGTTGATAATGGCATCTGTTTTTCCGACATCAACTACTTCGAGGTTTTTGCCAGGTCCATGTCCATACCATTCGCCTACCATCCAGAAATCATTGTTGTCCAGTACTTTACCTGGGTTAGCCGTCTTCCAATCATCGAAGGCATCTTGTGCTTGTACTTTTAGTTCTCCCCAAATAGCACGCTCCACGTGCTTGTAGGTATCAATTCGGAAACCATCAATACCATAGTCGCGTACCCAATCGGTAAGCCATTTAACGATATGATTCGCAGGAGTTCTTGTCAGTCCTGTATTCGTAAAGAAGGTGTTGAGTTCTGCAACTTCTTGCGCTTCTTTAGTCGCGTCCCATTTGGTTAATAAGATTTGTGGTAAATCTACAGGAGTAGTTAAGTCTGTAAGGATATCGGGTAAACCCGCCAATGCTAACTCTAAATCACCACCACCTGAAGCTGGCGCGCAATAGTCAGTAGCAGTATCTCCTTTACGAATCCAAGAATTGCCACTTGGATCTCTCCACCAATTACACCAACCTGCATCGTCGGGGTCGCTTACTGGGCCAAGTCCGAATTCATCCGAATCACCCTGATTGTCGTAACCCACATGGTTTAGTACGATGTCCATCACGATACGAATGCCGCGATTGTGAGCAGCATCTACCATTGCCTGAAACTCTGCTTCAGTACCGTAGTTGTCGTCGGTTTCTGTGAAATCGAGGGCATAGTAACCATGATAAGCGTAATGCTTTTGAAAAGCAGGATCTGTACCATAGCCTGGCACATAACCATGAATCTGCTCATAAGGCGCAGTCACCCAAATCGCATTTACACCTAAATCATCGAAATAACCATCGTTGATTTTCTGTGTAATTCCGACAAAGTCACCGCCAAGGAAACCACCAACAGGGTCGGAGGTTCTGCCATAGGCAAAATCGTTAGAAGTGTCACCGTTGTTGAAACGGTCGGTTAGCAAAAAGTATACGGTTGCGTTATCCCAAGTAAAATACTGGGCTTGTGTTGTATGCTGGACAGCAAAGAGCAGCATAAACACGAATAGTGTGTTGCGGAACAATCCGTTCATGTGAGTAAGTATTTTGATGAAAGAGAATTCTTTAATTATCTAATGACACAGAGCAGAAAATCACCCTACGCCAATAGCTTTCATTAAAGACAAAGCGAGTCTGTTTTGAAGTAATGTTGTTTGTAAATACGTGAAATCAGAAAAGTGTGGCAGCAAATCTATGTAAAAAAAATGGAATAATTTGCATTCAATTTTGTTTGCATTAAAGTAGATTCTACTTACATGTTAAATGTGATTATTGATTATGTTTGTTTTTTAATTGTTTAATTAATTAATTTTTAGTTAATTAAAAATGATATTAAACACTAATATAATATGACATAATTGTTGTTGGAATATGTAAATAAATTTATTTTTTTCTTCATTTTTTTGGGATTGCTTTCTCTGAAAGATGTTTTTGAGGAGTTTGAAACAAAAAATCTACTATCTTTACTCAATGACCAAAATTAGAAAAATAGAAGGAAAATCAACTTCAATCATCATAGTGATGGGAGTGAGCGCAAGTGGCAAAACAACTATTGGGCGACTGTTAGCAGAACGCTTAAAAGTCCCTTTCTACGATGCTGATGACTTCCATCCCAAGGCGAATGTGGAAAAAATGAGCCAAGGCATTCCTTTGAATGATGCAGATAGATTTCCTTGGCTCGAAAAACTTTCAGAGAAATTACAAAAATGGTCTAATACAAGCGGTGCGATATTAGCCTGTTCTGCCTTAAAAGAAAACTATCGAAAAATTTTAAGTCAAGGACTTGATACGCTCACTTTGGTCTACCTTTCGGGAACTTTTGAATGTATAAAATCGCGCATAGCAGCCCGACAATCGCACTTTATGAAGGCAGATTTATTGCAATCCCAATTTGATACTTTAGAAATACCAAGCTATGGTATTCATGTCAATATTGCTGCAAGCCCTGAAACAATTGTACAAGAAATTATGGAGCAATTATCATCTGAAAAATCGCAATTCGGACTCATTGGACTTGGCGTAATGGGCAAAAGTATCAGCCTCAATGCCTTAGATAATGGGATTTCAACTTCTGTTTATAATCGGGCAGAAGGCGCGGAAGCGACGGTAGTAGATGATTTTTTAGCGACAAATAATGAATACAAAAAACTACAAGGCTTTACGGATTTATCCGCTTTCGTACAATCCTTAGCCTCTCCACGAAAAATACTAATGATGGTAAAAGCAGGTAGGGTAGTGGATAGCGTTTTGGAGCAGTTGCTTCCCCTGCTTTCCGAAAATGATATAGTAATAGATGGTGGCAATTCGCACTATGAAGATACGCGTCGTCGCTTTGAAAGCTCCCAGCAAAAAGGGATTCATTTCGTCGGGGCAGGTGTATCGGGTGGCGAAGAAGGTGCGCGACGCGGCCCATCCATTATGCCTGGAGGTGCGCGCGAAAGCTACACGCATGTAGCCAATATTTTAGAAAGCATCGCTGCTAAAGATGCATCAGGACGCGCTTGCTGTACCTATATCGGCAAAGATGGCGCGGGGCATTTCATCAAAATGGTACATAATGGTATCGAATATGCGGAAATGCAATTGCTGGCAGAGTGCTATGCTTTACTAAAAGATAGGATGTCTTATGAAGAGATAGCAGCTACTTTCGAGGCTTGGAATCAGGGCGAATTATCGAGCTATTTATTGGAAATTACCATCCATATTCTGCAAAAGAAAGAAGGCGAAAAATACCTACTCGACCTCATTTTAGATAAGGCAGGGAATAAAGGTACAGGCTCGTGGTCAAGCAAAGCGGCTATGGACTTAGGCGTACCAAATACGATGATGTCGGCTGCAGTTTTTGCGCGTTATATGTCGGCATTTAAGGTGCAGCGAGTGGTATTAGCGCAGCAAATAAATGGTAATGTTTCACAAACCATGCTCAATATAAACGCTTTAAAAGCTGCCTATCAATTCGCCCGTCTCATCAATCATCATCAAGGTTTTGAATTGATGCGACAAGCTTCTGAAAGCTATAATTGGGAGCTTAATCTGTCGGAAATTGCACGAATTTGGACAAATGGTTGCATTATAAAATCTA
>JAHDCQ010000058.1:18852-21384 GCA_020629845.1 Saprospiraceae bacterium
CTTAATCTGTCGGAAATTGCACGAATTTGGACAAATGGTTGCATTATAAAATCTACTTTAATGCAGTCGCTCGTTGGTGTTTTTCAGCAAAAGACAAGTCTTATAGAAGATGCTGAAATACAAAATCAATTACAAGCCTCGGAAATTGTCCTTGCTCAAATTTTACAAACTGCGATAAATGCTAGAGTTCCTGTACCTTGCCTCTCAGCGGCACACAATTACTGGATTGCTATGACGAGCGTGTATTTGCCCGCCAACTTAATCCAAGCCCAACGCGATTATTTTGGCGCACATACCTATCAGCGTACCGACGCACCTGAAACACAATTTTTCCATACGAATTGGTCGTCTTAAACATAAGTTGATGTTAGATTATACCTTGCTCTTAGCGGTTTTAGCAGGCATTGCGATACTGCTCTTTTTGATTTTATATTTTCGAATTCAAGCTTTTGTGGCTTTACTCATTGCGAGTATCCTAGTAGGTATTATCGCTGGTATGGAACCTGCTGCTATCATCAGCACGATGCAAGAAGGAATGGGCAATACGCTTGGTTTTGTGGCAGTAGTAGTAGGCTTAGGAGCAATGTTTGGCGCGATATTGGAGCATTCGGGGGGCGCGGAAGCTTTGGCGCAACGACTCCTGCGCGTCTTTGGTCAAAAACGGGCATCTTGGGCAATGGTACTCACGGGCTTTTTCATAGCCATTCCTGTATTTTTTGATGTCGCCTTTATCATTTTAGTGCCTTTAATCTATGCCTTGCAGCGTAAAACGGGAAAATCGCTCTTGCTATATGCTATTCCTTTGCTGGCTGGTTTAGCAATCACCCATGCTTTTATTCCGCCTACGCCTGGGCCAGTAGCGGTAGCAGATATTTTAAAAGCAGATTTAGGTTGGGTAATCTTGTTTGGTTTTATCGTAGGCATCCCGACAGCCATTGTTAGTGGGCCACTTTTTGGAAGATATATTGCCAATCGTATTCATATCAATGCACCTCGATTAGAGCAAACGAGTATAGAAACCACCAATTTTCCGCCTGTTTCGCTCATTATCGGCATTATTGCCATTCCCATTGTTTTGATTTTAATGAATACGGTACTGAATAGCCCTTTAGTGGAAGGCCTTGCTGTGCCGACTACTCTCAAAACATGGCTGCAACTCATCGGGCATCCTTTTGTCGCTTTGATAATTGCGAATCTAGCTGCTTGGTACGCGTTGGGTTTGCGTAGAAATTTCAATAAGGAACAACTCTTGGATATTACCACCAAATCTATGGGGGCGGCTGGTATAATCATTCTACTCACAGGCGCGGGAGGCGTATTTAAGCAAATGCTTGTGAATACAGGCACGGGCGAAATGCTTGCCAATTATTTTGCGGATGCGGGTGTCAGTCTATTGCTTTTTGCCTTCATCGCGGCAGCTTTGGTGCGGGTGCTACAAGGTTCTGCTACGGTAGCTATGATTACCGCAGCAGGTATCACCGCACCACTAATACTCGATGGTACAGGCGATATGGAAAAGGCTCTATTGGTGTTAGCCATCGCTGCGGGCGCGTCCATACTATCGCATGTGAATGATAGCGGTTTTTGGTTGGTGAGTAAATATTTGGGCATGAGTGAGCAGCAAACATTTCGTTCTTGGTCTATGATGACGACTATTTTGGCAGTCGTAGGTATTCTAAGCGTTTATTTGATTTCCCTAATTGTTTGATTTGCGGCTTTCTGCACGATTGCGCTGGCTTTTTTCCAGCTAAATTGTTTCCGCTGTATGCGTCCTGCAGCTATAAGTTGCTCACGCAATTCAGTATTTACTGCTATCTGCTGCATAGCATTAGCAATTGCTTCCACGCTTTCGGGCTGCACTAGTAAGGCAGCTTCACCCGCCACTTCTGGCAGTGAAGATACATTGGACGTAATAATCGGCACATCGCAATGCATCGCTTCTAACAAAGGAACACCAAAGCCTTCAAATAGCGAAATATAGGTCAAAGCCATAGCTGCACTCATTAAGCGTGGCAATTCCTCATCTGATACATAGCCTAAAAATTGGATGTCTTCTTGATGCTTTGCTGCTTCATAAGCATCACGTACTTCGCCTGTTTGCCAGAGGAAACGCCCTGCGATAAGCAATTGCATATCAGCTTGATTTGACTCTTTAAATCGGTCAAAAGCCTGTATCAAGTGATGCACATTTTTACGCGGATGTACTGCACCGACATAGAAAAAATAGGCTTTTCCGTCGGCATATTTTACTCGAATAGCTTGTTTTTCTGCTGCACTTAAAGGCTTAAATTCAGGGCGGCAGCCGTTGCAAGCAACCGATATTTTAGAGCTAGGCGTTTGAAAATACTGAATGATGTCTTGTTTGGTATACTCAGAAACTGTGACGACATGTGTGGCTTTCCGCAGAAAGCGCGGCATAAAGTAGCGATAGTAGCTTAAGTTGATACGACTCACTTGTTCAGGAAAGTGCAAATAGGCCAAATCATGCACCACCAATAGGGTAGGGAGTTTGGTGCGAAGACTGCAAAAATT
>JAHDCQ010000059.1:0-17590 GCA_020629845.1 Saprospiraceae bacterium
AAATACATACCCGACATCGCATGAATAGAAGTATTAGTATCCTGTTTTTTACATTCGTTTGCTTTGCTTTACAAGCACAAGTAACTATGCAGCCGCGCAAACTTTCTAATGACAATAAAGGTATTGTCTACCAAAAGGAAGTGACGGGCGACTTACGCTTGCAGACAGATGGTTGGGCATTGGGCATGACCTTCGGGAATTTGAAAGCCTATAATCGCACTCAGTTTATTTATGCGGGTATTGGAGAATTGCGCCATCCAAGAGAAGTGTGGACAAATGACTTTCGCAATGGGCGGCGCTATGTATTTGGGAAACAAAACAATCTCTATGTACTGCGCGGTGGTTGGGGACAGAAACGCTACTTCTCGGAAAAAGCCAAGCGCAAAGGTGCAGCAGTAGGGGTGAGCTATGAACTTGGCCCTTCGCTAGGCTTAGTGAAGCCTTATCAGTTAGAAATTTATGTGCTAGAAAGCCGTACAGAGCGTACGCGTTCGGTACGTTTTTCTGAAAATACTGCAGATGATTTTTTGGATAAGGAAAAAATAGATGGCTCTAGTGGTTTCCTGACGGGTTGGAGCGATGTCAAGCTGGCCCCAGGTGCACAGGCGATGGTATCGGCACACTTTGATTGGGGGGCATTCGATGAAGTGGTGAAAGCAATTGAAGCGGGTGTTATGGTGGATGTCTATTTTCAAAATATTCCCTTGATGATAGAATTGGAACGCTTCGGGAATTTGAAGAATCGTCCTGTCTTTTTTAATTTCTTTATTAATATTCAGTTTGGGAAGCGGTCTTGATGCTAGAATTTATCGCTCTTCTCTCTCTTCTATTTTATGGCTTAAAACTCGCTGCATTCCCCTTGACCGCCGCCGCCATTAACTCTGGAAATTGGTCGGGCGTGCAAGCAAAGGTTGGAATCTGTAGTCCTACAAACTGTTCTGCCACGCCTCTATCGTAGGAGGGTTTTCCTTCATCATTTAGAGCCAGAAGGCATACCAATTGCGCGCCGCTTGCTTGTATGGCATGAGCGCGTTGGTAGAGTTGCGTTACATTCCCGCCTTCATATAAATCCGTAATCAGCACCACGATAGTATCCTTCGGACGTTCGATAAGGGTTTCGGCATAGGCTACTGCTTTTGCAATATCCGTACCGCCACCAAGTTGTGTGCCAAAGAGCAAGTCCACAGGCTCTTCCAAGTGCTCACTTAAATTTACTACACTTGTATCAAAAGCTATAAATTGTGTTTTAATAGACCGCAGCGAAGCCAAAATCGCTCCAAATACACTCGCATATACCACCGAAGTTGCCATAGAACCACTTTGGTCTACCAGCAAAATGACATGCTTTAAGGCATGTCCTTTCTTTCCATATCCTATTAGGGTTTCAGGAATAATAGCATCAAGTTCGTGTTGATAATTTTTAAGATTAGCGCGAATGGTGCGATGCCAATCAATTTCTGTCCATTTCGGGCGACGGTTGCGAAGGGCGCGTTGCAATGCTCCTTTTATGGCTGCTTGCATAGGGTTGCGGAGGCGTTCTTCGAGTTCTTTCACTATTTTTTGTACCACTTGTCGGGCGGTATCGCGGGTCTTTTGTGGCATTATTTTATTGAGGCTCAAAATAGTGCCTACTAGATGCACGTCCATTTCGAGGCTTTCCAGTAGTTCGGGTTCTAGCAGCATACGCTCTAAGCCCAAGCGGTCGAGCGCGTCGCGTTGCATTACTTGCACCACCGAAGTTGGGAAGTAAGTGCGAATATCACCCAGCCATCTATTGATGTTGGGAGCAGATGCGCCCAAGCCGCCTTGTCGCTCGCTATTGTAGAGGGCTTCTAGCACAGCGTCCATACCTTCGCCTTCCTCGCCGAGTTCTATCTGTGGTTCGGGTTCGGCATCTTTGCCCAGTATCAATCGCCATTTTCGTAGATGGTCGTCCATAGCTTGGTCTTTAGCGCGTCGCTGGGCGACTATTAGTCTTTAGTCTTTAGAGAGCATACTAAAGACCAAAGACCAATAACCCAAAGACTAAATAAATTACTTCTTCACCTTAATTGAACAGCCAACAGCTTTCGTGAAATCTGGGTCAGGCTCTTTGCCTGCTTCGATAGCTGCAATGGCATCTTCTAAGTAGGTTTTTTCTACTTCGTCAGCTTCTGTATTATCATCAATCGCTCCGATGTAGCGTACTTTGCGATCCGCGTCCAATAAGAAAATGTGTGGCGTACGGCTTGCACCATAGGTTGGGTATACTTCTTGAGCGCTATCGTCTAAGTAGTATTCGTAGCCTAGTTCCTTTGCGCGTTCTTGCATCTTGTCGTAGCTATCGCCTGGCTTCACATCCGTATCATTCGGCATGATATTGATAACTGGATAGCTGCCTGCGTACTTCTTCTGTAAGTCAATCGCACGGCTTTCATACTTCACTGCATACGGGCAGGTATTGCACGTAAAATTCACGATGTAGCCCTTCACATCTTCAATACTTGCTAGTGACACCATTTCGCCATCTATATTTTTTAGATTGAAATCTGGTGCAATATCGCCTACCTTAAGTGTATTTTTTACCACCTTTTTAGCTACTTCTTTCACCGCATCCGTAGCGACATCTGCTACTGTAGCCGTTGCTTCTTTTACTCCGCTTGTTGCTGTTTCTGTATTACAAGCAAAAGCGACTAGTCCAATTACTGCTGCTACTGTTAGTAGTCCGAGTACTCGTTTCATAATGTATTGTTTTTAGAAAAAATTAGTGATTAGTAGATTGAATATTTGTTGGCTGTTAGTACAGCTTTTTATTTCATGTTGATTGGCAAGTTTAATTCTTCTGCTTTCCATTTTGTTTTTTCTTCCATTTTTTTCAAAAACACCTTAAGTCCCACTAAATGCTGATGAATAATCAACTTGGTAGCATTACTCGTTACTTTAAGATAACCCGAAATTAAATTGAATTTAATTTGTTCAATTTCATTCCAATTTAACTGTTTAGGTTTTCCTCTCCAATTATATACTATTATTCGCTGGTCATTAAATATAAGTCTATGGTTTCGATAGTACATTAACAGTGAGACACCTAATCCACCAAATATTAAAAGTATGATACCGCCAATTAAGTAGAGTTCACGGTCTTGATAGTATAGAGCAGCAACGAGAAATATAGAAGTCATTACTATGCATGTGTAGCCTAAAATTTGGTATAGTTTATTCATACGCAGTTCAGTCTCTCCATTTTTATTTTTCTCAATTTTTCGACTTGCTCCTTCATTCATATAGTTTAGGGTAAAGCTTACTGCAAATCCAATTAATCCGTAAAAAATAAATTGTTCCCAATCCATTGGTTTTTTCTTTTTGTTGGTTTGTCTAATTGTCTACATCTAAAATACCAAAAACACCTATATTGTTGCATCACAAACACACCGCAAAGAAATGAATTATTTAAGAGTAATCCTCTATGCTTTGCTATTGGCAGCTTTTGTCTTTTTTAGTCTTCAAAATTGGCGCAGCCGTGAACAGCTCTTGCAGCTCTATTACGATGTTAGTACGCAGCAAAAAGAAGTGCAAAGTCATTTCAAAATAGATGAACTGCTTGCTGAATTGGAGACCATTCCTTACACACAATTGGAGGAGGAATATCAAGACTACACCAAATCAAATACAAAAAAATACAAGTCCTTATTGCAGGATAAACAATATGTGCAGCTTCAGCGCGAGGACTTTTTTACCTTTATCGTGGATGATATTCGCATCAATGAACTGCTGGCAAAAGATAAATACTATAAGGATTGCCTCTTTGACAAAGATAAAACTTACAATTGGCTCATACATCCCAAATTGCTACATAAGCTACTCGAACTTTGCCAAGCCCTCGAACGCGAAGGCTATGACAGCAGGGCTTTTACGGTAGTGAATGGGCATCGGCATCCGCAGTATAATGAAAACGTAGGTGGGGCATCCAAAAGTCGGCACTTACAAGGTGAAGCGATTGATATTAGCATCGGTGATATTGATGGCGACGGACGCTACTCCGAAAGCCGCGATAAGGGCATTGTGCTGGATTTATTGGAGCATGAAATTATTCAATCGGAAGGTGGTATTGGGCGATACCCTGGCAGTCGTTCGGTGCATTTTGATGTACGCGGCTATAAGGCGCGTTGGGATAAGCAGTAGATTGTAATTTGCTAAGCCTGACGAAGGAAGGATTACTAAGCCCATTTCTGGATGTGGGCTTAATAATCGCTCCTTCGTCACGCTTATCAATCCTAAAAAATATCAATTCATCAATACAAAACGCTTCGTCCAAATTTGTCCTTTTTTAGCAAGCCGCAATACATAAATACCTTTAGGTAAATGCTCGACTTGAATGTTATTTGTCCGTCCAGTAGCTCGCAGCACTACACGTCCCAATTCATCCAAAATTACAATACTTTCTACATCGGAAAGTCCGCGCCAAGAAAGCTCCTGTACCACAGGATTCGGATAAATTGTGATTGGGCTGTCTGCTTGTACTGTTTTCGTGTTCACGGTAGCAGATTCAAAGCTTTTGAAAAAGGCATTGGTGGCTAAATAGGCAGGCACAGCACAGCCGCCATGATCGAGGGTCGCGCCCATGCTTAGTGCTTGCACATCGGCTGCACCACGTGCATTCATCAAGGAATCTGTAAAGGTGGCATTGGTGTAAGGAACTTGTTCGTCCGCTTCGCAATAGTACATGCGCGTCGGCACGCTAGGTGTCCAATCGAAGAGATTATTATCGAATAAAGCATCTACAATAGGAACGCTGCGGTCTTCTGCCAACATTGCCTCCAAGATGCTATCTTGTACCATATATCTTGGAATAGACGCGCCTTGTGCTTCCACTAATGTAGCTATTAAATCATCATTCAAATCGCCTAAGTCATATTCGGGCTGGTTATCAAAATTGCGGATAAAGCTGGCATAAGGTTCTTTGAATAGTTCGCCAACTTCTTCATAAATATTGCCATAAGCCGCCTGAAACCCTTTCGCAATGTAGACCAAATAAGAAGGGAAAAAATATTCCTCTTCTCGTAGCGTATTATTGAGCATCGTGCCCGTCACATTATACGGGCCTGACATTGGTGCGGCTGCCGTTACCTCAAACTCTGCACTATCTATTTCTTCTAGGGCTTTGAAGACTGCCATCGCGCCATGTCCGCCTTGCGAGTAGCCCGTCACGAAAAGCTGCTCATTCAATTCGATGCCTTCACTGGCACAAAGTTCGCGGGTAGCGCGTAGCAAATCAATAGCTGCCGAAGCCTCTGTTGCTGCATGAATATAGGTGTGAAAATCTCGTGAGTCGCCCATACCCAAAAGGTCGGCTGCGGAGACTACATAGCCAGAACTGCCTAAGAAAACTTCGCCTACATGATTGCGCTGCCTAGAAGGTACATTTTCGCGTGGGCTAGTAGTACCATGTTGGTGGCAAAGTAGCGGCAATGCGCCATTGATTTCTGCTGGCACTACCACCAAGCCCGAAGCGGTATCAGGCACGCCCATTGCATCGGGCGTATGATAGCGTACCGAATAGAGCACTGCGCCGCCTTGTGCTGGAATGCCAAATTCGATCGTGATTTCGAGCGCGGTGAAGCTATTGACTTGTTCGTAGCTAATGAGGCTTTGGGCCTGTAGATATGCTCCCCAAAGCAGGAGTGGAAGTAGTAGATATTTTTTCATCATTGCAAGATTTGTATAGACTATAGAACAAGCGTAATTTAAGGCTTTTATGAAAAAACAAAGCAAACAACATGATTATTTACAGCGTCACCTGCATAGTGGAAGCAGCTATAGCTACCGAATGGGAACAGTTTTTTGTGGAAAAACATCTTGATGATTTAGTAGAAACAGGCTACTTCACGGGCTATTCTTTTCGGAAAGAAATACGGGCAGATACACCTGATAAAGTACATTTCACTTCGGACTATTTCGCGCCAAATTTGGAAAGTCTAGAACGCTATAATCAATCCGCAGCTTCTGCACTAAAGCAAGAAGTAGGCGAGCTTTTTGGTGGCAAATATACTTGCTCCAGAAAAGTATATGAAGAGATGGCGAAACGATAATATTAGTAATTCCGCTGGTCGAGTCCCCAATCGAGTTTAGCGCGGATAGTTTCTAGAAAGCCTCCATCGAGGCGTACCAGACTGGCTTGAAATTCGCATTTGCGGACAGCGAGTTCATGCTTAGAGGTGATGGTTTCAAAGCGGGCATCGAGGGTACAAAGGAAGTTATCAGAACGCCCTTCTATTTCAAAAGAAATAACCGAGTCATCAGAAATTACGATAGGGCGTACATTGAGGTTGTGCGGTGCGACGGGCGTAATGATAAAGTTTCCTGAATTCGGGAAGATAATCGGGCCGCCACAGCTCAAAGAATAACCCGTAGAACCCGTAGGGGTCGCCACTATAATGCCATCTGCCCAATAGGAATTTAAGTATGCACCATTGATATAAGTATGAATGGTAATCATGGAGGAAGTATCGCGCTTGAGGATGGTGCAATCATTGAGGGCAAAGGATAAATCCTCGAAGAGTGGCATATTACTTTCTAGTCTTAGTAGGGTACGCTTGTCCAGCATGAAGCGGCCTTTTTTGAGCATATGGATGGCTTCTTTCACTTTTTGGCGTTCCACACTAGCCAGAAAACCCAAGCGTCCCAGATTGATGCCTAATATTGGAATATCAGCATCGCGTACCAGCGTCACAGCATATAGTATCGTGCCGTCGCCTCCGAGCGTGATGACAAAATCAATATCGCGCATTACAAAATCCAGATGGCTATCAAAATAAGCCACATCGCGCTTAAAGTCAATTTCAGCAGCGCGCAACATTTCCAAGTAGGGTTCATATACGAAAGTATTGATGCCTTCTTCATCTAGTACATTAAAGAGATGCTGCACCAAAGGCGCGTTTTCTTGCTTAAATACTTTTCCGTATATGGCTACTTGCATTTGTCTGAATTTCCTGAATGGCTAAAGTATGAAATAAAGTGGAAGACTAATGCAGCACACTACGATTTTCCACGTTTCTTATGTTTCCGTTCACCTTTGGCAGAGAATTTTCTCTTGTGCTTCATAGACTTTTTCTTGCCTTTGTAGGAGCTGCCGCCGCCTCTAGTATTAGGCTTATTTTGAGAAACTTCTATAACCAATTTTACGCCTTCAAATGTATCATTTTGGAGGGCATTGATGAGGGGCTGTGCAGCTTCTTTTTCAAAGTCGAAGAAAGAGAAGTTTTTCATAATATCAATCTTGCCAATAGCTGCCGAAGAGGAATTTAAGCCCTCATTGATGATGCCTATGAGTCGGGCAGGGGTGAGCCCTTGCTTTGCTCCTATATTGATGAACATGCGCGCAAAGGCTGGTCTGCTACGTCGTTTTTTATCACCGCGCTCCCATTTGTCTTGACTATTCAAGTTGATATTACGCGCATTTTTGTAATACTCCAAAAAGCGATTGAACTCGGCAGATACAAAATGCTGAATGAGTTCTTCGCGGCTTAAGCCCTCAAATTTTTCATAAATAGTAGGCAAGAAAGGCTCGATTTGCTCTTCGTTCACCTCGGTTTTTTGCACTTTATCAATAAGAGCATAGAGCTGTTGCGTACAAATTTCTCGACCACTTGGCACCTCTTTCGCCAAGAAACTTACTTTGGAAATCCGCTCTATATCTTTAATTTTTCGCTTTTCTCGACTATTAATAATAACAATGGACGTACCATGTTTACCTGCGCGTCCTGTTCGTCCACTTCGGTGAATATAGACTTCAGGATCGTCAGGTAGATTATAATTAATGACATGTGTCAAATCATCCACGTCCAAACCTCTTGATGCGACATCCGTTGCGACCAGCATTTGCAAACTACCTGCTCGAAACTTACCCATCACCTCATCACGTTGGGCTTGCGAAAGGTCGCCATGTAGCGCGTCGGCATTGTAGCCATCCAGCATCAATTTATGCGCCACTTCTTTCGTTTCGCGGCGCGTACGACAGAAGGTAATACCGTAAATATTAGGATTCATATCCGCGATGCGCTTCAGCAGTTCATAGCGATCTCTAGAGCGAACGATATAGTATAAATGCTCTACATTTTCGGCAGCAAGGTTTACCCGCGCGGCTGCGATTTCTACAGGATTATCCATGTAGTTTTTCGTGATTTGCTTTACACGCTTCGACATGGTAGCCGAAAATAGGAGCTTTTGACAATCGTCAGGAACGGCTTCAAATATGGTTTGCAAATCTTCCTGAAAACCCATGCTTAGCATCTCATCTGCCTCATCCAATACCACTCGCTGCACTTGACTCAATACCAGTTTTTTACGTTTCATCAAATCAATGGTACGCCCTGGTGTGCCTACTACTATTTGTACGCCTTTTTTCAAAGCACGTATTTGTGGCTCAATACTTGTACCGCCATACACCGCCAATACTTGAAGCCCTTTATCTTTTTTTGCAAAGGCTTCTAAATCTTTCGCAATTTGCAGACAGAGTTCCCGCGTAGGGCAAACAATAAGGCTTTGTGTTTGCTTACTTTGTACATCGGTGAGCTGTACGGCAGGCAAGCCAAAAGCTGCTGTTTTTCCTGTACCAGTCTGTGCCGAAGCTATTAAGTCTTGATTGGAAGATAAAAGGTGTGGTATTGTTTTCGCTTGAATAGGGGTTGGTGTTTCGAAGCCTAGTGCCTGTATCGCGGCTAGAATTTCACTCCTCAAGCCCATCTCTGCAAATGAATTCATGTCGTATCGTGTTGAAGCAGTTTGCAAATGCTCGCTGCCTAATGAGGCGGCAAAAGTAGGTTTTATTTGCTAACTATGTTAGTGCTTAGCCTATTTCATTCTTAGAAGATTAGGATTGTAGGAAGTCAGAATTTTACAAAATCAATATTATTTAATCCTCGATTAACACATTTTTATCCCCCGCTACACAACAAATCCTCTAAAAAACTGTATAAGAGTTGAGGCGTTTTGATAAATAAATTTATATTTGCGCCACAATAACTATCGAACCACAGACCTATTTTTAATTTTCACATCAATTGATGGATGTTTGCTCGGGTCAAATTTTTTAAGCAATCATCTAATTCAACTCTTTCACGTTCCCGCAAGTTTTTGTTAGATAATCGGAGTTTCAGAAGAGGAGATGTAATTGAATATATGCTATTTAAATTAAATAGCTGGTTGCAAGAACAAAACAAGGTTCACCACAATTGTCTTTAACAAATAAACTGCTACTTCCCTAAAGAAGTAAGCATCATTATAATCAAGCCATACACAAAGTTAAGTCATTGCTGTACTCAAACTAAAAATGTGCTAATAATCAACGGCTTATCATTTTTAAGCCCAAAGTCTAGCTATGTTACTGTATTAGAGCTAGAAGCAAACAATTTGTCAATTCACTTATCAAAAACCTACCATATATCATGTTAGATATCATGCAGTTAAATGAAATGTTAGTTCCGGAATTGAAAGAACTAGCAGAACGACTTGGGATGAAGGGATACAAGCGACTGAACAAGCAGGAGTTGATCTTTAAAATCTTAGATCACCAAGCCTTGTCAGCAGATGCTGATGAACCAGTTGCCGCAGAGGAAACTGCTGCAGTAGAACCACCCAAAGAAAAAGAAGTAGAAGTAGCTGCTCCAGTAGTAGAAGAAGAAGAACCCGCTCCTCCTCCTCCATCTACAACGGATAAACCAGAATATAAAAAGCGTGTCCGTAGAAGAGTTTCGCGAGAGGCGGAAGAAGAAATGCCTAGCGAAACGCCTACTTTTTCTGATGACTCAGAAAGTCCTAGTAGTGGCACTACCAAATTCGATATTGAATTAGACGGTATCGTAGAAGGGGAGGGTATCCTAGAAATGATGCCTGATGGCTACGGTTTCTTACGCTCTTCGGATTATAACTACCTCACTTCTCCTGACGATATATATGTATCGCCTTCGCAAATCAAGCTTTTTGGTTTGAAGACAGGGGATACCGTACGCGGTGCTATTCGCCCACCGAAAGAAGGCGAAAAATACTTTGCCTTGTTGCGCGTGAGTCGCATTAATGGACTCAACCCGCAAGATGTACGCGAACGTGTACCCTTCGATTATTTAACGCCGCTTTTCCCACAAGAAAAATTTAAAATTACCACTTCTCCGACAGGCCGTGATTTCGGAAATCGAATCATTGATTTATTCTCGCCTATCGGTAAAGGACAGCGTGGCTTAATAGTAGCACAGCCAAAAACAGGTAAGACTTTCCTATTGAAGGATGTTGCTAATGCGATTGCTAAGAATCACCCGGAGTGTTACTTAATTGTATTATTGATAGACGAACGCCCAGAAGAGGTAACGGACATGAAGCGTAGTGTGAATGGAGAAGTAGTAGCATCTACTTTCGATGAGCCTGCGGACAACCATGTACGTGTAGCGGGTATCGTGCTTGAAAAAGCAAAACGCCTAGTAGAAAGCGGACACGATGTGTGCATCCTTTTGGATTCTATCACGCGTTTAGCACGTGCCTATAATACGGTTGCGCCTGCTAGTGGTAAAGTATTGTCGGGTGGTGTGGAAGCGAATGCACTACACAAACCGAAGAAGTTTTTCGGTGCAGCGCGTAATATTGAAGGCGGTGGTTCTTTGACGATTTTGGCAACTGCCTTAATTGATACTGGCTCGAAGATGGACGGTGTTATCTTTGAAGAGTTCAAGGGTACAGGTAATATGGAATTGCAGCTCGATCGTTCATTGGCGAACAAGCGTATCTATCCTGCCGTGGATTTGACGCGCTCCAGTACCCGTCGCGAAGACTTGCTTTTGGACAAAGATACTATGCAGCGTATGATTATTCTTCGCAACTACTTAGCCGATATGAAATCGGAAGAAGCGATGGGCTTCATGCGAAAGAATCTGCAACATACATCTACCAATGAAGAATTTTTAGCATCCATGAATGGATAAAAAAAGGCGCATCGGTCTGGAAGATATGGCGGTCCATCGGACTATCGCAAACTGATAGACCGATGTGCCGCCATATTAATTTTCGATGAAATATAATAAACTAGGGAACACCGATTTAGAGGTAAGTGTGATTTGCCTCGGCACGATGACTTTTGGAGAACAAAACTCTGAAGCTGAAGCACACGAACAACTCAACTACGCCATAGAGCAGGGCGTAAACTTCATAGATACCGCTGAGCTATACGCCGTACCAAGCACCAAAGAGAACAATGGACTTACCGAAAAACACATCGGTACCTGGCTGAAGGCTAGGAGTGACCGCGACAAGATTATAGTAGCTACTAAAATAGCGGGACCTTCGCCCAATCTGACTTACATCCGCCCTTCACTCAACTTTTCCAATGCACAAATCAATGAAGCTGTAGAAGGTAGTTTGCGTCGCTTGCAAACGGACTATATTGACCTCTATCAATTGCATTGGCCAGAGCGCAAAGTCAATTTCTTTGGCAAGCGTGGCTATACCTTTTCAGATGATACTTGGGAAGATAATTTCCTTGAAATTCTAGAAAGTATGCAAAGCCTGATAGCATCGGGGAAGGTGCGGCACTTTGGAGTGTCCAACGAAACACCCTGGGGCTTGATGCACTTCATTCGTTTGGCAGAAAAGCATGGTTTGCCGCGTTGTGTGAGCATTCAGAATCCGTATAGTTTATTGAATCGCACCTTTGAAGTGGGCTTGGCGGAAGTGGCGATACGCGAACAATCGGGGCTTTTGGCTTACTCGCCAATGGGCTTTGGTTTGCTGTCAGGGAAGTATCATAAAAAGCAAGATAGCGAACGGGATCGCCTCAATAAATTCAAGGTGATGTCGCGCTACAATGGAGATAATTCGCACAAAGCAACAGGCGAATACCTGAAAATAGCAGAAAAACACGGACTAAGCCTCGCGCAGCTTTCCTTACAGTTTATCAATACGCGCCCTTTCACTACGAGTACCATCATTGGTGCAACTACGATGGCGCAATTGAAAGAAAATATCGAAAGTGTGCAGGTCGATTTATCGAAAGATATTCTAAAAGAGATTAATGCGGTGCATGAGCAAATACCGAATCCTGCGCCTTAGTATTTTAGCCGACGGGCGACTATAACTAGCCTGTCGGCTATAGTTTCAAATACTTCAATCATGAAAAACTCGAAAATGACTACAAAACCGTCTAAAAAACGCGACCCTAATCGAATACTAAAACGCTCTTACGATGGACTTGGTAAATTCCATCGTTTCCTGGCAATTCCATTTATATTGGGTGGTGGATTTTTCCTATTCAGTATTATTCGTACTTGTCTTGCCACAGAGGTTGATTATAGTAATCCTCAATTCATAGCAACTGTTATTTTTATGCTAATTTTCATAGCAGTAGGATTTTACATCGCGTTTAATAGGTCAGATAAAAGTATTGAACCAGATGACATTCATAGTTTTTATCCTAAAAAAGAGGCTGATAAAATGAGTATGGATGCTGCCATTTTCGGCATTGCATTTACATCATTTCCATTAGTATTATTTTATGCAGCAGGAGGGGGAGGAGCTTTTATTTTTTTTGTGGTTGGAACGTTGGTAGTGGTTGGTATCTCAGTCACTATTTATAGGCTTATTTTGGCTTTTCGTATGCTTCAACAAGTACGTAAATTTGGCAATTCGCATATTCAATTGACTACTCCTATAGTGAAAAAAGGAGACATCGTGAATATTCAGTTTAAAAATCAAGAATTATTTAAATATGTAAACTCTCTAGATATTTATTTTCGAAATATTAAAGAAGCTTGGGTGAGTAGTGATGATAGCAAAGTGCTAAAAGCAATCGTACTCTATGAAAACACTAAGCGTACAGCTATACAAGCCACAACAACCAATTTTGATTTAGAAATACCTCAAAATGAAGATGTGTACGTAACCGATTATTTCGCGGCAGAACCCATCTATTGGGAACTCGAAGTTCGAAATGAAGAAGTGGGTTTTGAAAGCTTTTTTCAAATAGAAGTAAAAGCCTAAGGAGCGTATATGGAATGGTATTAATTTATCAGTTTTTGGCTGAAATCAGCATCTAAAATAATAGTGCTAAACATACCCCAGCACCCGATACACCTCCAATTCATGCTGCTGATATTTTTCCTTCGCCCAGCCTTTTACGTCAAATTTCGCTTCCACATCAATGCGGAGTAGATGAATAAGCGGCAGCCCTACTTTTAGCTTTAGTTCTGTGTGAAAGGATGGTATTGTTTTGTTGTAAAAATATCGCCCTTTCTGGGCTAAAACGAAGATGAAAATACGTTTTCTATAATAATTTCATCCCTTTGGGATTGATTTGCCATTGGTGTGCATACCGTAGCTACTAAGGAGGATAAATTTAGCTGCCAATGGGAAATTGGTAGCTAAATTTTGACGCAATGCTAGTGCTATTTATACCACATAGGGAACTAAGTGGTACGCCAAACTGTTCCCTTAGCAAAATCAGCAATATGATTCAGCAAGATTATATCCTTCGGCTCACCCAGCAAGTCGCGCAAGTGTTAGCGAAAATGATGGGTAAAAATTGGGTAGATGTCATGCCCGAAATCGAAGTGGTCTATAAGGATTGGATACCCATAGATCGTGCTACGATTATCGGCTTGCCACCAGAGCAAATCATCCCTTTATTGGTAGAGGAAAAAGATTTAGAGTTGCCCTATTTAGAAGCCCTAGCGGAACTGCTCTACTTTGAAGGCATGCGCCTACACGAAGCAAATAACACCAACGATAGCCACGACCGCCTCCAAAAAGCCTATTACCTTTTCCAGCACCTCAATCAAGTTCAAGCCACTTTCTCCTTCGACCGCCAATCCAAACTACAATCCATCCAGTCCATATTGGGAATTTAAAAGTTTGTCCAGAGCAGCTTTTTGAATTCCCCTAATCGTAGGTTTTACACGTCATTATTCATTGTGTGTATACAGCTTGCATAGTTATTGAACTATGGTTTATCTGCCAATTTCCTATTGGCGGATAAATTCCAAGTCCAATTTATCGGCTTATGGGAAAAAAGCCGATAAAAGTGCCATCTGTTATCCACACTCATTTATTCATACAATTGGCAATCGGCTAAAAAACACGTAGCTTTGCGCCCGTTTTCGATTGCTTTGCAATTCGGTCTTTAGTGAATTCGTCTTTAGTCTTTAAAATCTTTTGCCAAAGATTAAAGACCAATGACCAAAGACTGTCAAAACTAAATCCATGCTTCAAGTAAATTTTATCCGCGCAAACAAGCAGACCGTGCTTGATGGACTTCGCAAGCGCAATTGGCAAGAAGAAGAACTTGCTGTGATTGACCGCATCATCAGCTTGGATGATGCACGAAAAACCAACCAACTCGAATTGGACAATACACTCAGCGAAATGAACCGTATCTCTAAGTCTATTGGTGGCTTAATGCGAGCGGGAAAACGCGCAGAAGCAGACCAAATGAAAGCTTCTGTTGGAGACTTGAAAGAGCGCGAAAAAAAGCTAAAAGCAAAAGCAGACGAAATCAAGGAGGAGCTAGATACTGCCCTCTATACTGTGCCGAATGTGCCGCATCCAAGCGTGCCAAGTGGCAACACAGACGAGGACAATGAGGTCTTTCAAGCATGGCCAAATCCGCTACCCGAACTTAGTGGAGACGCGCAACCGCACTGGGAGTTGGCAAAAAAATATAATCTTTTTAGCTTAGAGTTAGGCGTGAAACTAGCGGGTGGTGGTTTCCCTGTTTATATGGGTAAAGGAGCGAAATTGCAACGCGCGCTTATCAATTTCTTCCTAGATGAAGCGGCTGCGGCAGGCTATCAAGAAATATTGCCGCCGCACTTGGTGAATGAGGATACGGCACGTGCCACAGGCCAGTTGCCAGATAAAGAGGGACAAATGTACTACGTCACCAAAGACGACCTCTACCTCATCCCGACGGCAGAAGTACCTGTTACTAATATCTATCGCAACGTCATATTAGAGGAAAAAGATTTTCCAATACAAATGACGGGCTATACGCCTTGTTTCAGAAGAGAAGCGGGTTCGTATGGCGCGCATGTGCGAGGCTTGAACCGCGTGCATCAATTTGATAAGGTTGAAATTGTACGCATTGAGCATCCAGAACAATCGTATGAAGCACTACATGGCATGCTAAAACATGTGGAAAGCATTCTGGATAAGTTAGAGTTGCCTTACCGTATTCTGCGCCTTTGTGGGGGCGACTTAGGCTTTACGTCTGCGCTTACCTTCGATTTTGAAGTTTATTCAGCAGCACAAAAGCGTTGGTTGGAGGTAAGTTCTGTGTCTAACTTTGAAACCTATCAGAGCAATCGCCTGAAGTTGCGTTTCAAAGATGGTAAGAAGAAAGTCTTAGCACATACGCTTAATGGTAGTGCTTTAGCCTTAGCGCGCATTGTAGCCGCACTATTGGAAAACAACCAAACGCCAGATGGTATTGTTATACCGAAGGCATTGCGCGAGTACACGCGTTTTGATATTATTGATTAGATGTGAGGGTCTTTGGTGCACCCTTAGGGCTTTTGGTCTTTAGTCTTTGGTAATGAAAACTAAAGACCAAAGACCAATTTGCTAAAGACTAGAAATTTCACATCTCACAAAAAGACAAACAATGGAACAATTAATGAGCAGTTATTGGGGCTACATGATTTTAGCTGGTGCAGCCTCGCTTATTGGAATGTTGGTGCAGGGACGATTGAAAGCAAAATTTAGAAAATATAGTCAAGTACCGATTAGTTCGGGCATGACAGGGCGAGAAGTAGCAGAAGCTATGCTTCAGCACTATAATGTACAAGGTGTACAAATTACACAAGGTAAGGGGACACTTACAGATCACTATAATCCGCAGACGAAAGTAGTGAACTTGAGTCCAGATATTTATAGCGGACGTACCGTGATGGCAGCAGCCGTAGCTGCACACGAATGCGGACACGCCATACAACACGATACGGGCTATGCAATGTTGCGTATGCGTTCGAGCTTAGTGCCTTTGGTAAAAGTAGCCACGCCTTTGCAGCAATACTTATTTATGGGCGCAATTTTCATGGCAAGTGGCGGCATGGGGAATACGATTCTTCTAGCGGCTATTGCTGCATTCAGTGTAACTGCGCTATTTGCTTTGGTAACGCTTCCTGTTGAATTTGATGCCAGCCGACGTGCGTTGAATTGGTTGGATGCAACAGGTACTGTACGTGGTGCAGAGTATGAAGGCTCAAAAGATGCGCTTTGGTGGGCAGCTATGACTTATGTAGCAGCAGCACTATCTGCACTAGTAGCAGTTATTTATCTTGTGATGCGCTATATGGGCTCAAGAGATTAATTTCTGTCACAGATAAGAATTTTTTACTAAAAAAAGCCCTTTGTTCGCTTGTAAAACGCTGAACAAAGGGCTTTTTTTATTTAAAATGATAAATATAAAATGTCACAAAAAATAAGTGCGCTAAATAGAAAAGCTTGACATTTTAAAGTCAAGCTTAGATATTTGCAGCATAGAAAACAAATGAAAACAAGTTTAGGTTTTGTACTCCTCTGAAAGCTACGCTTTTGAAATTTGCTATAAAGAGGAGCGTATGCAAAAAACGGCTTCAAGTCATTGACTTGAAGCCGTTTTCTTTAGAGCATGTGTTGAAATAGCTTCTAATTTGCTTGTTCCAATTCTTGCAACCAAGACAAAATTTCTACTGCTGCATCGCTGCTATTCAAGCCCTCGAACCGACCTTCAGCCGCTATCATTAATTGGCGGTGCGTAGGGCCATTATCAAATTGACCTGGTCCGCAACTTGCTTGTGTCTGATACGCATTATTGCGCGCAAATGATAGATAAAGCGTAGTCGTGTTTAAGCTTTTATCTTCTTTTGCTTTTTCTTTCGCTAAGCGTTTTGCCAGTTTCGCTGCGTTCGATACATCTATAACGGGCAATTCTTTTGTTAGCACACTTCTGCTATATAAGTCGCGCATTACAAGGTCAGAAATATAGGTATTGCCAAGTTCCTTGATGATGCCACCCGTAGTTTCTACGGTTCTTAGACTTCCGAATTTATCCACGAGAAAGCCTGTTACCTTATAGTTGTCATAGTCTACTTGCAGGGCAGTAAAGAGAATTAAATTGCGCTCATTCGATAAGTACTCCTGCGCCATCTCCAGTTCTGTAGCCTCTACTACTTCTTCCGTTACGATAGCTTCTTGCTCGCAAGCGGTGAATAATAGTCCGAGCAAGAAAAGCCCTAGGAACATTGTTTTAAGTGTTTGCATACATATTGCATTTGTGTAAGTAGATGTTTGTAATTCCACATAAAAAATCTTGGAAAAGTACGCCACCTACTTATCAGGTGAATGAATAGAAATACTCAATGAGTGAATATTTAATGAATGACTGAGCGAATGGAATCTATAATTATTCACTTATTCACTCATTCACCATTCTTTCATACACTCATCGTTCCTAAATTGTAAAAAAAGTTGGATTAATGCAAAAAGAGCGTACTTTATTTCTTCACTATTTACAATAGTTGAAATAAATGTTTGAAATAAAATGCTTATTTAAAATGTAAATTTGTCACTTTGAGTACAAGAATATACTACAATGAAA